>JADHNH010000034.1 GCA_016779605.1 Nevskia sp.
TCTACGAGCTCTATTTCTGTCACCACCGCTTATTGCGCGTGGATTTAGCTGCACCGCCTTAAACTGTTACCCATGTCTTGGCACAGGTGTTACCTATGTGTCCGGTCTATACAGCCGACGCAAAAGAAGTAACCCGCCCGGCAGGGGGCGGAACAAAAGGCCGGACTCTCGGGAAGGCACGTCTCGTCTCACACCTGACAAGGTTTCAGGACGATATCCGCGATGCTTGAAACAGCGAGGTATCGGGAAAGTTACCCCTCCCCTCAGTCCCCTCCCTCAAGGGGAGGGGAAGAAAGCCGATGGAGGGTACGGCCGTGCCAATACTCCGTCGAACCGCCGCCCCTCGCCCGCGCCTGGCGGCGCGACCTCTTCCGGAGGGAGAGGCGTCCCCTCCCCTGAATCCGCTCCCGTAGGAGGAGGGAAACAACGCCGCGCGGTAAAGAGCGTCAGCGCGCGCTGACGCGCTCGATCTTCGCGCCCAGCGCGCGCAGCTTCTCCTCGATCCTCTCGTACCCCCGGTCGATGTGATACACGCGGTCCACGGTGGTGGTGCCGTCCGCCGCCAGGGCGGCAAGCACCAGCGCGGCGGAGGCGCGCAGGTCGGTGGCCATCACCGGCGCGCCGGACAGGCGCTCGGCGCCGGTGACGATGGCGGTGTTGCCCTCGATCTGGATCTCGGCGCCCAGCCGCTGCAGCTCCAGCGCGTGCATGAAGCGGTTTTCGAAGATGGTTTCGCGGATCGTGCCGACGCCCTCGGCGAACACGTCCAGCGCCATGAACTGGGCCTGCATGTCGGTGGGAAAACCCGGGTGCGGCGCGGTGTGGATGTCCACCGCGCGCGGGCGGCGGCCGCGCATGTCCACCTCGATCCAGTCCGCCCCGGTGGCGACCTGCGCGCCGGCCTGCTGCAGCTTGGCGATCACGGCTTCGAGCATGCCGGGATCGGTGTCGGTGACGCGCACGCGGCCGCGGGTGACGGCGCCGGCGACCAGGAAGGTGCCGGTCTCGATGCGGTCGGGGATGATGCGGTGGCTGGCGCCGTGCAGGCGCTCCACGCCCTGCACGCGGATGGTGGAGGTGCCGGCGCCTTCGATGCGCGCGCCCATGGCGGACAGGCAGCGCGCCAGGTCCACCACCTCGGGCTCGCGCGCGGCGTTTTCCAGCACGGTTTCGCCGTCGGCCAGGGTGGCGGCCATCAGCAGGTTTTCGGTGCCGGTGACGGTGACCGTGTCCATGACGATGCGCGCGCCGCGCAGGCGCCCGGCGCTGGCCTTGATGAAGCCGCCTTCCAGCTCGATGGCGGCGCCCATCTGCTGCATGCCGCGCAGGTGGATGTCCACCGGCCGCGCGCCGATGGCGCAGCCGCCGGGCAGCGACACCTGCGCCTCGCCGCGCCGCGCCAGCAGCGGCCCCAGCACCAGAATCGAGGCGCGCATGGTGCGCACCAGCTCGTACGGGGCCACGCAGGTGCTGATGCTGCCGGCGCTGATCTCCAGCGCGCCGGCTTCGGGCGCGGACACGCCCACGCCCATCTGCGCCAGCAGGCGCCGCGTGGTGCCCACGTCCCACAGCTGCGGCAGGTTGCGCAGGGCCAGCGTGTCGTCGGTCAGCAGCGCGGCGCACAGGATCGGCAGGGCCGCGTTCTTGGCGCCGGACGCGCGCACTTCGCCCGCCAGCGGGCCGTTGCCTTCGATCAGGAATTTATCCACTGCGATTTTCGGTTCTGATGTTCGTGGGCGCCCAGCCTGCGCCCGCAGCGTGCCGGGCGCATGGCGCGCGCGTGGCGGCCTGCGGCTTTACGGTGCAAATTGCGTGCAACGGCGGGACGCGGCGCGCGCCGCATCGCGGCTCAGGCGCATGGTGCCTTGGGTGCGCGCGTGCTGAGCTTCAGTGCATGGATTTCGGTGCCCATGGCCTCGCCCAGCGCGGCGTAGACCATGCGGTGCTGGGCGATCGGCGTCTTGCCGGCGAAGCCGGTCCACAGGATGTCGGCCTCGAAGTGGCGGCCGTCGTCGCCGCGCACGGTGACCAGCGCGTCGGGCAAGCCCTTTTCGATCAGCGCCTGGATCTGTTCCTTCGTCACTTGCCTTATCTCCGTAACCTGAACCCGGTCATCAGCATCCACAGGCACACCGCCGAAACCGCCGCCAGGAAGCCGGAAGTCCACAGCAGGCTCAGCCAGATGGGCGCGTCGGCCGTGCCGAAGAAACCGTAGCGGAATCCGTCGATCATGTAAAAGAACGGGTTGAGGTGCGAGGCGGTGAACCAGAACGGCGGCAGCGCGTGCACCGAGTAGAACACGCCGGACAGGAACGACAGCGGCGTGATGATGAAGTTGGTGAATGCGGCCAGGTGGTCGAACTTGTTGGCGATGATGGCGGCGATCAGGCCCAGCACCGCCAGGCTGGCTGCCGACAGCAGGAAGATCGCCAGCAGCGCCAGCGGCGCGTGCAGCGGCAGCGTGACGAACGGCGCGGTGACCGCCAGCATGCTGACCGCCACCAGCGCGGCGCGCACCAGGGCGGCGGTGACGTAGGCCCCGAACAGCTCCCAGGCGCCCAGCGGCGCCATCAGCAGGAACACCAGGTTGCCGAGGATCTTGGACTGGGTCAGCGACGACGAGCTGTTGGCGAAGGCGTTCTGGATCACGCTCATCATCACCAGGCCCGGCAGCAGGAACTGGGTGTAGTCCACGCCGGGATAGGCCGAGGCGCGGCCCTTCATGGCCTGGGCGAACACCAGCAGGTACATCAGCGCGGTGATCACCGGCGCGGTGACGGTCTGCCCCAGCACGCTCCAGAAGCGCATGATCTCCTTGCGCGTCAGCGTGACGAAGCCGATGCGGTCGGAAAAGCGCTCCAGGCCATATTCGGGTGCCGATTCCCTGCCCATGTTCATGCGCGTGGCTTCACGGTTGGCCGGCCGTGGCCGGCACGGCGTCTGCTTCTTCGGCGGCGCGCGGCGGCGCGGCGTGATGCGTCAGCTCGATGAAGATGTCCTCCAGGTCCGGCTCGCGGGTCTGCACGTCCTCGATCGCCACCCCGGCGTTGTGCAGGGCGGCGAACACCGCGCCGATCGGGTGGCGGTCGCGCTCCAGCTTGAGCTCCAGCGAGCCGTTGACCTCGCCGGACACCAGCGGCACCAGCGATTCCGGCAGCGGCGCGCCGCCGGCCAGCTTCAGCCGCAGGAAGCGGAACGGATGGCGGTTGAGCAGCTCCTGGGTGGTCTGGATCACGCAGACGCGGCCGCGGTCGACGATGGCGATGCGCTCGCACAGGTCCTGGGCTTCCTCCAGGTAATGGGTGGTGAGCACCACCGTGGTGCCGCGGCCGTGCAGCTCGCGCATGAAGCTCCACAGGGTGCGGCGCAGCTCCACGTCGACGCCGGCGGTGGGCTCGTCGAGGATCACCACCGGCGGCCGGTGCACCAGCGCCTGGGCGATCAGCACGCGCCGCTTCATGCCGCCGGACAGCGAGCGCATCGAGGCATTGCGCTTGTCGGACAGGTCCAGGCGCTCCAGCATCTCGTCGATCCACGGCCAGCTTTCGCGGCCGCAGCCGAAGTAGCCGGCCTGGATGCGCAGCATCTCCAGCACCTTGAAGAACGGGTCGAACACCAGCTCCTGCGGCACCACGCCGATCAGCCGGCGCGCGCGGCGCCAGTCGTGCACGGTGTCGTGGCCCAGAACGGACACGCGGCCCCGGTCCGCCAGCACCAGGCCCGCGATGATGTTGATCAGCGTCGACTTGCCGGCGCCGTTGGGACCGAGCAGGCCGAAGAATTCGCCGCGGCGGATGCTGAAGCTGACGCCATCCAGCGCCTGCACATTGCCGTAAGATTTCCGGACGCCGTCAATGGCGAGGGCGTCGGCGACGGGAATAATCATAGAAGGGCGGATTATACCCCGGCATACCCCGCCGCTTTCGCACCGGCCGGTGAACGGTTCCCGCGCAAAGCCCCCGCAAGGCCCCCTTAAAGGCCCATTTCGTCGAGCAAAAGCCGCCGCATGTCCACTGCCCTGGTCTGGTTCCGCCGCGATCTGCGCCTAGCCGACAACCCCGCCCTGCACGTCGCGGCGCAGCGCCACGCGCGCGTGCTGCCCGTCTACGTGCATGCGCCGGGCGACGAGGCCGGCTGGGCGCCCGGCGCGGCCTCGGACTGGTGGCTGCACCATTCGCTCCTGGCGCTGGACGGGCGGCTGCGCCGGCGCGGCGCCGGCCTGCTGATCCTGCGCGGCGATGCGCTGGAGCAGCTGCGCGGGCTAGCGGCCGCCGTGCGGGCCGAATCGGTCTATTGGAACCGGCTGTACGAGCCGGCGCTGGCCGCCCGCGACGCACGCGTGGCCGCCGCCCTGCGCGCCGACGGGCTGGAAACCGGCGACTTCAACGCCGCGCTGCTGGTCGAACCCTGGGAACTGCGCACCGGCAGCGGCGCGCCGTACCGCGTGTTCACGCCGTTCTGGCGCAGCGCGCAGGCCGCGCCGCGCCGCGAACCGCTGCCGTCGCCGCGCATGCTCAAACCTCCGGCGGCACCGGCCGGGCTGCAAGCGCAGGCGCTGGGCCTGCTGCCGCGCAAGCCCTGGGATCAGGGCTTCTACCAGGCCTGGCAACCCGGCGAGGAAGGCGCCTGGGCCGCACTGGAACGCTTTTGCGCCGGCGCCGCTGCGCAGTACCGCGAACGCCGCGACTTTCCCGCCGAGCCGGCCACCTCGCGGCTGTCGCCGCACCTGCACTTCGGCGAGATCGGCCCGGCGCAGGTCGCCGCGCGGCTGCGGCGGCTGGCGGCGGAAAGCGATGCGGCCGGCGGCGCGGTGGAACCTTATCTGCGCCAGCTCGGCTGGCGCGAGTTCGCCCACCACCTGCTGCACCACTTCCCGCACACGCCGGAGCAGCCGCTGGATCCGCGCTTCGCCGGCTTGGCCTGGCGCGCGCCGCCGGATTACGCCGCCGACCTGCGCGCCTGGCGGCGCGGACGCACCGGCATCCCGATCATCGACGCCGGCATGCGCGAGCTCTGGCACAGCGGCTGGATGCACAACCGCGTGCGCATGCTGGCGGCCAGCTTCCTGACCAAGAACCTGCTGGTGCCCTGGCAGGAAGGCGCGCGCTGGTTCTGGGACACGCTGGTGGACGCGGACCTGGCCAACAACACGCTCGGCTGGCAGTGGACTGCCGGCTGCGGCGCCGACGCCGCGCCGTATTTCCGCGTGTTCAACCCGCTGCTGCAGGCCGCCAGGTTCGATCCGGCCGGCGCCTACCTGCGCCGCTGGCTGCCGGAGCTGGCGCGGCTGCCCGACGCGGCCCTGCACGCGCCGTGGCAGGCTGCGCCGGCGGTGCTGGCGGCGGCCGGAGTGCGCCTGGGTCAGGACTATCCGCTGCCGGTCGTGGACCTGGCTGCCTCGCGCGGGCGCGCTTTGCGGTCCTATGCCCAGCTCAAAGGCGGCGGCAACGCCGGCATCTCGCTGTTGCTTTGACGATCAGGCCCCGGCCGCGGGAAAGAACTGACGGATGTCGGCCCAGGCCTGCTTGCGCGCCAGGTTGAGCGAGCGGTAGGCGCGGAACACCGGCCCCGCGTCGAACAGGGGCAGCGGCACCGCGCGCTCATCCTGGGCCATCGCCAGGGCCAAGTTGTCGAAGCCGCACAGCAGGTTGTCGACGTCGGCGATCATGTGGTTGCGGCAGACCAGCGGCCGGATCTCGTAAATCGAGCAGGCATTGTCCAGCAGGAATGGACAGGGCGTATCGGAACGGCCGAGCTGCTCCTTGGGCGTGGCCTGGAACCCGGGTTGCAGCGTTTGCGGGCGGCGTCCCGTGGCTTCGCCGATCATTTCCGCTTCCACTTGGGAGATTTCCACCTGGAGGTGGCAGCAGGCGCTGCAGCCCTTGCGACAGGGGACATGCGGCGCCGCCACGGCGCGCGTCCGCGACATCAGCCCCTGCAAGCGCCGCAGCTTGGACCGCAGCGAGGCGTTGCCGGCCGTGATCTGCTCCAGCTCGCGCAGCAGGCCCGCCTCGATGCCGCCGCGCGCGCCGGCGGCGGCGGCCTCTCGCACCGCACGGTAAATCGCCTCGCTGTTGGCGGCCACGCTGCGCCGCCGTTCGTCGAGCCGTTCGAGCACGGCTTCGGCGACGGCGGCCTTGGGCATGGCTCTGGTTCATGCCGCGGATTCTAAGCCGGCCGTAGCGCCGCAACCGCGGTACGGCCGCCGAATTCCGGTAAAATTCCGTTCTTGCGTCAACTTGCGTCGCCTGTCCTTGAACGACCGTGGACCGAATACCGATCCGGCCAGCCTGCAATCCGCCGGCCGCCGGGTGCTGGAAATCGAGCGCGACGCCCTCGCCGCGCTGCTGCCGCGCATCGACGGCGCGTTCGCGCGCGCCTGCGCGCTGATGCTGGAGTGCCACGGCCGGGTGGTGGTCACCGGCATGGGCAAGAGCGGCCACGTCGGCGGCAAGATCGCCGCCACCCTGGCCAGCACCGGCACGCCTTCGTTCTTCGTGCACCCCGGCGAGGCCAGCCACGGCGACCTCGGCATGATCATGCGCCAGGACCTGGTGCTGGCGATCAGCAACTCCGGCGAGACCGCCGAAATCCTCACCATCCTGCCGCTGATCAAGCGGATGGGCACGCCGCTGGTGGCGATGACCGGGCGGCCCGGCTCGACCCTGGCGCAGGCCGCCGACGTGCACCTGGACGTGTCGGTGGCGCAGGAGGCCTGCCCGCTCAACCTCGCCCCCACCGCCAGCACCACCGCCACCCTGGCGATGGGCGATGCGCTGGCGGTGGCGCTGCTGGAAGCGCGCGGCTTCACGCCGGAGGATTTCGCGCTGTCGCATCCCGGCGGCGTGCTGGGCCGCCGGCTGCTGCTGAAGATCGCCGACCTCATGCACACCGGCGAGCGCATCCCGAAGGTGGCGCCGCAGACGCCGGTCGCCGCCGCGCTGCTGGAGATGTCGCGCAAGGGCCTGGGCATGACCGCGGTGGTGGATCCCGCGGGGCGCGCCCTGGGCGTGTTCACCGACGGCGACCTGCGCCGCGTCATCGACCAGGGCGTGGACGTGCGCAGCGTCGCCATCGACCAGGTGATGACGCGCGGCGGCAGGAGCATCGGCCCCGGCCAGCTTGCCGCCGAGGCGGTCAACCTGATGGACCGCCACAAGATCACCGCGCTGATGGTGCTGGACGACGCGCGCGGCCTGCTCGGCGTGATCCACATGCACGACCTGCTGCGCGCGGGCGTGGTCTGATGCAGGCATCCGCACAGCCGGCGGCCGGGGTCGAGGAGCGCGCGCGCCGCGTGCGCTGCGCGGTATTCGACGTCGACGGCGTGATGACCGACTGCAAGCTGTACCTGGGGCCGGACGGCGCCGAGTGGAAGGCGGTGAACGTGCGCGACGGCCTCGGCATCAAGTTCCTGCTGCGCGCCGGCATCGAGGTGGCGGTGATCTCCGGCCGGCCGTCGCCGGCGATGCACTCGCGTTTCAGCGGCCTGGGCGTGCGCCACATCTGGCTGGACGTGGACGACAAGCGGCCGGCCTTCGAGTCGCTCAAGGCCTTGTTGGGCCTGGCCGACGAGCAGTTCGCGGTGATGGGCGACGACGTGCCCGACCTGGTGCTGATGCGCCGCGCCGGCCTGGCGCTGACCGTGGCCGACGCCCATCCGCGCGCGCTGGCCGCGGCGCACTGGGCCAGCCGCCACGCCGGCGGCGACGGCGCCGTGCGCGAGGCGGCCGACCTGATCCTGCGCGCCCAGGGCAAGGACCCCGCATGAACCTGCGCAAGCTGATCCCGCTGCTGCTGGTGCCGGCGCTGATCGGGCTGCTGTACACGTTCCAGCGCATGGACAACGGCAGCATCCAGACCTCCGCCGCGCCGCAGGACCTGCCGCGCTACACCGCCGCCGGCGCCACCCTGATGCGCTTCGACGCCGACGGCGAGCGGCAGCTGCAGGGTTACGCCGACCGCATGGACTATTTCGACGACGCCTCCGGGCGCGCCCACGGGCTGCAGCTCGACCTGCTGTCCGGCGGCGACTCGCCCTGGCACCTGAGCGCGCCGGCGGCCACGCTGCCGGCGCACCAGCACCGCTTCCTGGTGGAGGGGCCGGTGGTCGCCGACGGCGCCTGGCCCGACTCCGGCGAAAAGATGCAGTTGCATACCGACCGCCTGTGGGTAGACCCTGACCGCCATGAACTGCAGACCGACTCGGCGCTGGACTGGAACGGCCCCACCCGCAGCGGCAACGCCGTGGGCATGCGCGCCGACTGGAGCGGCCGCCGCGTGCAGCTGCTGCACAACGTGCAGATGCGCTATGCAGCACCGCCGCGCTAACCTGCTGTCCGCATGCCTGCTGGCGCTCGCCGCGCCGGCCGCCGCCCTTGCGCAGAACGCCGCGGTACCGGTCGCCGCCGCCGGCGCGCCGGCGCAGGGCGCCGCGGCGGCCGCCGGCACGCAGGACACGCGCGACCGCCTCACCAGCCTGCCCAGCGCGCAGGACCTGCGCCCGACCGGGCCGATCACCATCAGCGCCAACCACGCCGAGGCGTTGCAGGGCAACACCGCGACCTATACCGGCAACGTCGTGCTGAACTCCAATACGCTGAAAATGGACGGCGACCGGCTCGATCTGCGGCGCGGCGCCGACGGCCAGTACGAGGTGAAGCTGACCGGCGCGCCGGCGCACGTGTCGCACGCCAGCAGCGGCGCGGACGACCCGTCGCTGGACGCACATGCCCGCACCGTCAACTACGACTCGCGCAGCGGCATCATCGACCTGCTCGGCGAGGCTTACTTCAAGCGCGGCAACGACGTCACCACCAGCGACACCATCCGCTATTACGTCGCCGAGCAGCGCTACGAAGGCACCGGCCGGGTCACCATCGTCATCCCCCCGGCACCTGGCGCCACACCGGGCGCCGCGTCCGCGCCGCAGCCGGCACCGGCGCCCACGGCGGCGCCGGCTCCGGCGGGCAGCCCCGCGCCGGGCGGAACCCACCCGTGAGCGCCTCGCGCGGCGAGCGCCGCGAGCCGGTGCTGGGCCTGCCGCCGGCGGCACAGCCGGCGCCGCGGCGGCAGTCGGTGCTGGGGGCGCAGGGGCTGGTCAAGCGCTACCGCCGGCGCACCGTGGTGTGCGACGTTTCGCTCAATGTCGGCGCCGGCGAGATCGTCGGGCTGCTCGGGCCCAACGGCGCCGGCAAGACCACCTCGTTCTACATGATCGTGGGCCTGGTGCGGCCCGACGGCGGCACCATCACGCTCGACGGCACCGACATCACGCGCCTGCCGATGCACGCGCGCGCGCGCCTGGGCGTGGGCTACCTGCCGCAGGAAGCCTCGGTGTTCCGCAAGCTGTCGGTGGCCGAGAACATCATGGCCATCCTGGAGATCCGCGACGACCTCGACGCCAAGGGCCGCAAGGCCGAGCTCGAGCGCCTGCTGACCGAGCTGCACATCGCCCACGTGCGCGACGGCCTGGGCCTGTCGCTGTCCGGCGGCGAGCGCCGGCGCACCGAGATCGCCCGCGCGCTGGCGGCCAACCCGCGCTTCATCCTGCTCGACGAACCGTTCGCAGGCGTGGACCCGATCGCGGTGCTCGACATCCAGCAGATCGTGCGCCACCTGGCCGCGCGCGGCATCGGCGTGCTGATCACCGACCACAACGTGCGCGAGACGCTGGGCATCTGCCATCGCGCCTACATCCTCAACGAGGGGCTGGTGATCGCCGACGGCGCGCCGGCGCACGTGCTGGAAAACGAAACCGTGCGGCGGGTCTACCTGGGCGAGCAGTTCCGGCTGTGAGGGCCGGGGCAGCGTGAACGGGCTTTAATCCAGCCGCCCGACGAACACCCGCGTGTCGTAGCCGAAATCCACCAGGCCGCCGCGCTGCTGCGCATCGAACAGCGCATCCAGCTCGGCCAGCATCGGCGCGTGGCCCGGCGTGCCCGCGGCGGGCGCGTAGGAGGAGGACAGCAGGCGGCCGCGCAGGCCGGCGCGGTCGAAGCGCTGCACGTAGCCGATGCTGCGGCTGTCGTAGCCATGCGGCGCAAAGAAGGCGCCGATCACCGCCTCGTCGGCCTGCGCCGGTACGCCGGAGGCGGCGTATTCCGGTGCATGGCGCTGCAGCAGCGCCTCGTAGCCGACCAGGAACGGCGTGTCCTCGCGGCGCACGTTCCAGACCAGGGCGACGTGGCCGCCCGGCTGCAGGATGCGCGCGAACTCGGCGCGCGTCGGCTGCGGCCGGAACCAGTGGAACGCTTGCGCGGCGGTGACCAGGCGCACGCTGGCCGGCGCCAGCCCGGTGGCCTCGGCCGTGCCATCGCCGGCATCGAAGGCGGCGCCGAACTCGGCCAGGAAGCTCTGCCCAGCCAGGCGCATCGGCGCGTTGGGTTCCACGCCGCGCACGCGCAGGCCGGCGCGCAGCAGCTCGCGCGTGAACAGGCCGGTGCCGCAGCCGACGTCGGCCACGGCGTCGCCGGCGGCCAGGCCGCAGCGGGCGACGAGCCATGGCACCAGCTCGGCCGGGTAGCCGGGCCGGTAACGGGCATAATCGTCGACACGGTTGCCGAAGCGCAGGGTGGAGTCGGTAGCGGCGGTCATCGCGCGGGTTCCTGGTTGCATCGGGGGGAGCATTTTGCCGGCCCGGCGCGCACGCGCGCCAGCCGCGGCAAGACCGCCACGGCAAAGGAAGCCCCGGTTTATCGGGGTTTCCTTCGGGCGATGGATGGAGCGACATTTTTGACGACTGCCAAGTCGTCGAAAATGAAGGCGGTCGAAAACCGCGCTTTTCGACCGCCGGCGTCTGAGAAATCCAGGATGGATTTATTCAGATCATTCCAATTTCAGTAAGCTCGGCGTCGCCGCACAAGAACGCCTGAAGGGAGTCGATGGAAGTCCGCGACACGCTGGCCCAATGCAGTCTGTTCGCGAGCCTGCCGGCGGCAGCGCTGGAGCGCCTGGCCGCGCTGTGCGAGCCGGTGCACCTGCGCGGCGGCGACCTGCTGTTCCGCGTGGGGACGCCGTCGGCCTACCTGTACATCGTGGTGCTGGGCCGGCTGCGCGCCCAGCTCGCCGACGGCACCGTCGCCGGCGAAATCGCGCGGGCCGAGCCGATCGGCGAGATCGGCCTGCTGTCGGGCGAGGCGCACGGCGCCGACGTGCATGCCCTGCGCGACAGCCTGCTGCTGCGCATCCCGGGTCGCGAGCTGCTGGAGTTCGTTTCGGCCTACCCCTCGGCTCTGCTGGAGATGGCGCGCACCATCGTGCACCGGCTGCGCAGAAACCAGCGAGTGACGGCGCTGGAATCGGCGCGCCGCGTGCAGTCCATCGCCCTGCTGCCGGCCACGCCCGACGTGCGTGTCGGCCCGATCGCACAGGCCCTGTGCCAGGCCATGCGCAGCGGCGGCCGCACCGTGGAAAACCTCGACGCGACGGCGGTGAACCGCGTGCTCGGCCCCGGCAGGGCGCAGACGCCGATCGCCGACACCGAAGCCAACCGCGCCCTGCTGGCCTGGCTCAACCAGCGCGAGCACGCCGACCAGCACCTGCTGTACAGCGCCGAAGCCGGCGACGGCCCCTGGGCCGAGCGCTGCCTGCGCCAGAGCGACCGCATCCTGTTCGTGGCCGACGCCCATGCCGCGCCGCGCCAGAGCGCGCTGCTGGAGACGCTGCGCACGGTGGAGCTGCACGCGCCGGTGGACCTGCTGCTGCTGCGCGCGCCGGCACAGGCGGTCGGCGACGTCGCCGGCTGGCGCCAGGTGGTGGGCGCCGATGCGCACTTCTTCGTGCGGCCGGACGCCGAGGCCGATTTCGCCAGCCTGGGCCGGCAGCTCACCGGCCGCGCACCGGGCCTGGTGCTGTCCGGCGGCGGCGCGCGCGGCTTCGCCCACATCGGCCTGATCCGCGCGCTGGAGGAGCTGAAGATCCCGGTGGACGTCGCCGGCGGCACCAGCATGGGCGCCTTCATCTCGGCGCTGCTGGCCTGCGGGCTGGACAGCCGCGAGATCCAGCGCGTGACCCGCGAAACCTTCGTCACCAACAACTACCTGAACGACTATGTGCTGCCGCGCGTGTCGCTGATCCGCGGCCGCAAGTTCCTGACGCGGCTCAAGGCGGTGTTCGGCGAACGCCGCATCGAGGCGCTGGCCAAGCCGTACTTCTGCGTCAGCACCAACCTGACCCAGGCCAGCACCATGGTGCACAACGAAGGCGAGCTGGCCACCTGGGTCGGCACCAGCATGGCGATCC
Source organism: Nevskia sp. (assembly GCA_016779605.1). GTDB lineage: Bacteria > Pseudomonadota > Gammaproteobacteria > Nevskiales > Nevskiaceae > Nevskia. Next base: position 12,244 of record JADHNH010000034.1, read on the forward strand.
CCGGCATGGCGCCGCCGGTGGCCTGGCACGGCGACCTGCTGGTGGACGGCGCGGTCACCAACAGCCTGCCGACCGACGTGATGCAGGGCCTGCGGCGCGGGCCGATCATCGCCTCGGACGTCAGCACCGAAGGCGGCCTGCGCGCCCCGGGCATCGAAGGGCCGGACCCGGAGGCGCTGCTGCGGCGCGACGGCAACCGCGCGCAAGTCTCGCTGATCGACATCCTGTTCGGCGGCATCGCGCTGACCAGCGAAAGCGGCGTCAAGCTGCGCGCCAGCCGCGCGGACCTCTACATCCGCATGCCGGTGGCCGGCATTGCCCTGTTCGATTGGAAGCGGCTGGACGAGATCGCGCAGCGCGGTTACGAGTTCGCCACGGGACGGCTCGGCAACTTCCGCCACGACTTCCTGTAGCGGCGGCGGTTCCTCGGTGCCGGCCAGGAAGCGCGGATGCTGCACGTAGAACGCCAGACGGCAGCCGAACAGGACGATCAGCCAGCCCAGGTAGATCCACACCAGCAGAATGATGACCACTGCGAAGCCCGCATAGATGGCGTGGTAGTTGGCGTTGGCGACGAAGGTGGCGAAGGCCACGCTGGCGCTCTGCCAGACCACGCCGGCGAACAGCCCGCCGATGGCCGCCGCGCGCCAGTGCACGCGGGTGTTCGGGATGTAGCCGTAGGGGTCACCATCGTCAAGCGGAAAACGGCCGAAAAGCGTGATTCCGGACGATCTTGTCAAAGACGTACCCACTTTTCGTCCCACACTTTTTTGCGGCTTCAGTGGCATGGTTTGGCATGCCATGAGTTGGCGATTGCGATCCTCGGCGCAGGGAATCGCAAGCCCAGCAGTTTAACGACTGCCCCGGGCCGACTGCTGACTGGCGGCTTTCGGATGCCGATCCCGATAAAGCAGTCGTTCGAACCGTCGTTCCGCTCAGTGTAAACGAGGTGCTCCGGAAACGCCGAAACTGGGCCGTGACCGGCCTGGCTGCTTCGGCCGCTGAGCTTACCGAAGCGGACGTTTGTGCGAGAACAGGTGAGAGCGGGATTGGCCTCCCCGGACCTCTGCCGCCAAGTCTCCGCGCGACCCCGCCGAAGACTTTCAGATCACGGCCTCAATGCAAACCTGGTAGTCCGTTCGGCTTCATCGATGATCTCCTTGATCCGCCCCGGCGGCGGGGTCGATATCAGCTGAAGCGCAATCCCGCGGAGGAGGCCCACTAGAAACACCGCCATCGCCTCGGGGTCTGCGTCTGCTCGTACCGAACCGTCGCGGATACCTTCCGCGACCTTATCGGCGAGCAGGCGCCGAAAGCGGGCGTCCTGTTCCGCGTAGATTGGCATCAGGACGGGATCGGTGGCGATCGCCTCACCCCACATCTGCAGGAACGCACGGGAAGCAGGGCGGTTATTAATGACGTACTTCAGGTAGGCGCGAACCAGGTCCACGAGCCAGACGCCGGCGCGTTCCCCAGGATGCGGGAGATCAAAGGTTTGAGCATGACGCATCACTGCGCGCAGCAGATTTTCTCGGCTGCCGAAGTGATGAGAGACAATTCCCCGGCTGTAGCCTGCAGCCTCGCCCACCGCCGCCAGGGTGAGCCCGCGCGACCCGAGTTCGGCTACCAGCGCGGTCGCGGCAGCTATAACCTTGCGCTCAGTTTGCTCGCGACGCTCTTGCTGGGTGCGGCGAACGGGAAGCGGATCAGGCATCAGTACAATTCAGACCTTAGGTCGACGAAGCAGGGCCAACCAGTTTCTGGCTCGATCCTTCAATACCACGCGTAAGAAAGCGCCCGCAACCGGCCCGGAAGGAGAACGATGGGTGCGCGGCGCACCTTGCATGCCACTTCATGTTACGATACTTGTGTGTCAACCAACAAGTTTATGAGAGGTGTAGTCATGTCGCGCACTCCACTCATTCTGGTCCACGGCAACCCGGAGTCAGCGGCCATCTGGGGGCCGCTAATCGGTGAGCTTGACCGGGCTGACGCAATTCCTCTGTCCCCGCCCGGGTTCGGCAGCCCCACGCCCCGTAGCTTCGACTCATCGATGACGGCCTATCGAGACTGGCTGGCGTCTCAGTTGGAGTTGTTCCGCGCTCCCGTTGACTTGGTGGGCCACGACTGGGGCGGAATCCATGTCGCCACGCTGGCGATCAGCCGCCCCGACCTGATCCGCAGTTGGGCCTCGGATGCGCTGGGCGTATTCGCGCCCGACTACGTCTGGCATGGGCGCGCGCAAGTCTGGCAGCAGGTGGGCCCAGGCGAAGCCTCGGTGCAAGAGATATGGGGTGGCGACATGGAGCAGCGGCTCGCCGTAACGTCGAGCCTGGGGGTGACTGGGCGCATGGCCGAGCGGGTCGCGGCAGCCATGGATCCCGAGATGGGTCGTGCCGTCCTCAAGCTTTTGCGGTCGGCACGACAGCCGGCGATGGCCGAAGAGGGACAGCTCCTGCCGCGCGCGGCACGACGCCCAGGACTCGCTCTCATTGCCTTGGATGACTTCGGGCGAGCGAGCGGGACTTTGGAGCAGCATGAGTGGGCGGCGCGGCAAGCGGGCGCGAAACTGGCGCATCTGGCAGGCGTGGGCCATTGGTGGCCGGAGGAAACGCCCGCGCCGGTTGCTGAGGCTCTGACGAAATTCTGGGCGGAGCTGCCGGACCCCGCATAAGCCCCTGCTGCCGGCGATGATGCCTCCGCGCGCCGCGTCATCCCGCGGCCGGTAGCTGGCTTGCTTCAGGGCATCGCCTGACAGATCTTGGCGAGTTTCTGCGATCGACATCCTGTTCGGCGGCATCGCGCTGACCAGCGAAAGCGGCGTCAAGCTGCGCGCCAGCCGCGCGGACCTCTACATCCGCATGCCGGTGGCCGGCCTCGCCCTGTTCGACTGGAAGCGGCTGGACGAGATCGTGCAGCGCGGTTACGAGTTCGCCATGGGACGGCTGGAGAGTTTCCGCAGCGATTTCCTGTAGCGCTCAAGCGCCGCCGGCGCCCGGCCCGGCGAGCCACTGCCGCAGCGTCTGCCCGGCACCTGCGCCGGAGCGGTGCTCCAGCGTCCCCAGCAGCGCCAGCACCCGGCGCTCCTGCGCTTCGCCATCGACCGCTTCGGGCATCTGGCCGCGGCACCACCACCAGAGCTGCTCCAGCGTGTAGGAGTCGGGATCGCGCGCCGGCAGCAGGTGGTTGCCGGGCTGCGTCAGGGCCAGCAGGCCGGCCGCTGTCAGCAACTGCAGCGCCAGCCCGATGCGCTCGGGCGTGGCGGCCAGCAGGCGCGGCAGATCCTCGGGCGACGGTCCGGGCTGGCCCTGCACGAAGCGCCCGGCCACCAGCGCCGCGACGCGCAGCGCCAGGTATTCCGCCTCGCGGCTGGACGGCGGCGGCGGCTCGTCGGTGCCGGCCAGGAAGCGCGGATGCTGCACGTAGAACGCCAGCCGGCAGCCGAACAGGACGATCAGCCAGCCCAGGTAGGTCCATACCAGCAGGATGATGACGACCGCGAAGCCCGCATAGATGGCGCGGTAGTTGGCGTTGGCCACGAAGGTGGCGAAGGCCACGCTGGCGCTCTCCCAGACCACGCCGGCGAACAGCCCGCCGATGGCCGCCGCGCGCCAGTGCACGCGGGTGTTGGGGATGTAGCCGTAGAGGAAGGTCAGCGCGGCGATGATCATCAGGTAGGGCGCGGCCTTGGTCAGCACCACGATCAGCGCGCCGAACGGCTGGATGCCGGCAAGCGCCTGCACCAGCTCGCTGCTGCGCACCGAGGCGGTCAGGCCCAGCACGGCGAACAGCAACAGCGGCCCGACCATCAGCACCAGCAGGTATTCGGAGAAGCGCTGGGTCAGGCCGCGTGTGCGGCCGACTTTCCAGATGAAGTTGAAGCTGCTCTCCACCTTGGAAATCATCGACACGGCGGTGTACAGCAGCAGCACCACGCCGACGAAGCCGAGCACGCCCACGCGCATGTTGTCGACGAAGCCGATGACGTTGCCGGCGACGACATCGGCCTGGCTGCCCAGGGGCGCCAGCCAACGCTTCAGCATCGGCGCCAGGGTGTTGTGCACGCCCAGCGCCTTGAGCACCGAGAACGCCAGCGCCAGCAGCGGCACCAGCGACAGCAGGGTGGTGTAGACCAGGCTCATCGCGCGCAGCGAGATTTCGCCGTCGGCCATGTCGCGCGCCAGCGCCAGCGCATAGCGCGCCAGGTGCAGCGCATGCCGGCGCAGCGGCGCGCGCGGCTCGCCGGTCCACACCCAGGCGTGGATGCGCTTGTAGTACGAGTTGGACTGGATCGAGTCGTCGGCCATCGGCCGGATTGTCGCGGCGCTCCGGCACGCTGTCTATGATGGGGCCATGCGCTCCCGCATCCTGCCGGCGCTGCTCCTCGCTTTTTCTGCGGGCTTGGGCCACGCCGCGGACTTCACGCTGTCCAGCGCCGACGTGGCGCCGCAGGCGCGCATCGGCCGTGCCTTCGTCTACGACGAGTTGGGCTGCGCCGGTGGCAACCGTTCGCCGGCCTTGCAGTGGCGCGATGCGCCCGCCGGCACGGCGGGCTTCGCCGTGACCGTGTTCGACCCCGATGCGGGAAGCGGGGGCTGGTGGCACTGGCTGGTGGTGGACCTGCCGGCGCAAGCCGCGGGCCTGCCGGCGGACGCTTCGCGCACCGGCCTGCCGGCGCCGGCCCGGCAGCTGCGCAACGATTTCGGCAGGCGCGGCTACGGTGGCCCCTGTCCGCCACCCGGTCAGCCGCCGCACCGCTACGTGTTCACCGTCTACGCGCTGAAAAGCGCCCGCCTGGATCTGCCGGAAGCGGTCGACGGCGCCGGCGCCGATGCCGCAATCCGCCAGCAGGCATTGGGCGCGGCGAGCTTCACTGCGCTTTACGGGCGTTGACCGCTGCCCGCAGTCCGCTCGTCGGGTTTTGCCGCTGCGCTATTGACACCGGCCGCGGCAGGGCTATGATGCGGTGCATCAATTGTTGCAATGCAGCAAATGGTGCTGTCCGCAACCTGCCCGGAGTGACCGCTTGAAATGAGCCTGCAAAATATTGTCGAAGACGTGAAGGTCCGTGTCGGATCCCTCACCGCCCACAGCCAGAAGGTCGCACAGATCTCCCTGGACACGATCAAGCACGCCAACGGCATCGTGGCGGACAAGTTCCAGGTGCTGGTGAAGACCGAAACCACCGCCGCCAAGGATCTGCTCAGTTCCGCTAGGTCGGCGCTCGACAAGGCCAAGGCCGACGGCCTGCGCGCCGTGGCCGCCGCGCCGGTGGGCTACCTGCCCCCGCGCGAGAAATTCGTCACCGTGTTCAATCGCACCGCCAGCGTGCTCGGCGACACCGGCGACGAGCTGTACAAAACTTTCAAGCTGGGCTTCGCCACGATCCAGGGCGAGCTCAACGGCACCCCGGTTTCGCCGCGGAAGGCCGCTGCCGCCGCGCGCAAGCGCAAGCCGGCCGCCAAGCGCGCGCCGAAGACCGTGAAGCACGCCGCACCGGCGTCCGCGGCCAAGGCCGCCGAGTAGCGCCAGGCGGCTGGCGCCGCCGGGCGGTCAAGCGATTTTTACTTCAGGAGCCCGCCGGCGTTCGCCCGGCGGGCTCGGCCTTGTGCGGCGCACTCTCCGCCGCGCCCGCGCCGCTTGCAGCGGCGCCGCGGCCGGCCCTTGCACCCGCCCCCTTGCGGGCCGGATTGCGCGGCCGGGCGGCTCGCCGGCGCGGTTTGGCGGCAGCGGCGGGTTCCTCCTCCGCGCCCGCCCTGGCGGCGGTGAACAGGCGCCGCCACGCGGCGCTGTTGCGCAGGATCTGCAGGTTATCCTTGACGAAGCTGGCGGGGTCGAAGCTTTCGCTGGCGGCGCCGACCTTGTCGCGCAGGAAATGGACGATATCCTCCTGCAGTCCGGCGACGTCCGGCAGGCCCAGGAAGCGCCGCAGCTCCTCCGGCTTCACTTCGATGTCGATCTTGATCTGCATGTCAGGCCTCCCGCTGGCCGCGCCGGATCGGGCGCCTTCGAACCTGCTGCTTACGTCCCCGTCAACAGCCGCTGCGCTTCCCGGTATTTCTCGGCGGTGCGGGCCACGACTTCGTCGGGCAGGTCCGGCCCGGGGGCGCGCTTGTCCCAGTCCAGCGTTTCCAGGTAATCGCGCACGTACTGCTTGTCGAAGCTCGGCGGGCTGGTGCCGGGCGCGTACTGCGCCGCCGGCCAGAACCGCGAGGAATCCGGCGTGAGCACCTCGTCGATCAGGTGCAGGCGGCCCGAGTCGTCGAGGCCGAACTCGAACTTGGTGTCGGCCACCAGGATGCCGCGCGCGGCGGCGTAAGCGGCGGCTTCGCGGTATAGCGCCAGCGTGAGCTCGCGTACCTGCGCGGCCACCGTCGCGCCGACCAGCCGCTCGACCTCGGCGAAGCTGATGTTGGCGTCGTGCTCGCCCTTGGGCGCCTTGAACGCCGGCGTGAAGATCGGCTCGGGCAGCCGGTCGGCCAGGCGCAGGCCGGCCGGCAGCGGCACGCCGCAGACCGCGCCGCCCGCCTGGTAATCCTTCCAGCCGGAGCCGATCAGGTAGCCGCGCGCCACTGCTTCCACCGGCAGCGCACGCAGCTTGCGCGCCACTACCGCGCGGCCGCGGCACTGCGCCAGCTCCTGCGGCCGCAGGTGACGCGCCAGCTCCACGTCCGGCGCCAGGTGGTTGGGCACGCGGCCGGCGAAGCGGCGCATCCAGAAGTCGGTGAGCGCGGTCAGCACCGCGCCCTTGCCGGGGATGGGCCGCGGCAGCACCACGTCGAACGCCGACAGCCGGTCGGTGGTGACGATCAGCAGGTGGTCCGTACCCAGCGCGTAGAGGTCGCGCACCTTGCCGCGATGCACCAGCGGCAGGCTGGCGATGTGCGATTCGAAGAGCGCGGCCGGCAAGGTCTCAGCCATGTTCAATGGCCGCCCGCGAGGCTCTGCATCGAGTAAGCCAGCAGGTATTTGCCGGCCGTGGCATCCAGCACCACGCACAGCCCGAGCGCCAGGTTGACGGCCACCAGCTTGCGAATCTGGCCGATTGCGCGCGCCGAAGCACCGGCGTCGCCCGCGGCGACCGCCCGCCGGAGACGCCGGAACGGCGCGAAGTAAACATGCAGGAACAACAGCATCATCGTCACGCCCAATCCAAGCATCAGATGGATGTGCAGATCGGCGTCCGCCAGCCAGTCGGACATCCACAATCCGGTAAGCAGCAGTGTCGGGACGGCGATCAGTACCCAGCCGAAGAAACGCCCGAGCACGCGGCTCCAAAGGGCCGCGCGTTGCATCGCTGCCAGGTCGCCCACCGACGGACGCAGGCACAAGTAAGCGAAGAACATGCCGCCGACCCATACCACTGCCGACAGGACGTGCAAGGCAAAGGCCAAACCTCGTGCGGCGATCATGATGCGGGATTCGTTCTATGGCGGCGGGATTGACGGTCACTCTATGCAAAGCCGGCGCCGGAGGCAAAAGCCGCCCGGGCGGCCAGCGGTTTTTTGAGATAATCGCGCCAATGAACGCACAGCCCCCGGTCATCGCAGCCAGCATCCTGTCCGCCGATTTCGCCCGCCTGGGCGAGGAGGTGACGCGGGTCGTCGCCGCCGGCGCCGACTGGATCCATTTCGACGTGATGGACAACCACTACGTGCCCAACCTGACCATCGGGCCGATGCTGTGCGAGGCGCTGCGCAAGCACGGCGTGACCGCGCCGATCGACGTGCACCTGATGGTCACGCCGGTGGACGCGCTGGCCCAGGCCTTCGCCAAGGCCGGCGCCACCACCATCACCTTTCACCCCGAAGCCACCTACCACGTGGACCGCAGCCTGCAGGCGATCCGCGACGCCGGCTGCAAGGCCGGCCTGGTGTTCAACCCGGCCACGCCGCTGGACCATCTGCGCCACGTGATGGACAAGCTGGACCTGATCCTGCTGATGTCGGTCAATCCCGGCTTCGGCGGCCAGAGCTTCATTCCTTCGGCGCTCGACAAGCTGCGCGAGGCGCGCCGGCTGATCGACGCCCATGCCGGGCAAAAAGGCGCTGCCGGCGGCCGCCTCATCCGCCTGGAAGTCGACGGCGGCGTGAAGACCGACAACATCGCCGCCATTGCCGCCGCCGGCGCCGACACCTTCGTGGCGGGCTCGGCGATCTTCGGCTCGCCGGACTACGCCGCCACCATCCGCGCCATGCGCCAGGCCATCGCCGCGGCCGGCAGCGCGGGGCGCTGAAGCGCCGCAAACATTGCGCATTTTCGCCGCCGCGCCAGTTTCTATATAGTGTGCGCCTTGCACAGGCCCCGGCTGGCAATACCGGCGACAACGGCAATGAACATCCAACGATCGAGCGGCACGGCGAGCAGCCGGGCCGCAGGGTGGCGATGGCGCTGATCCAGGCCCAACCTGGAACGGGCGCAAGGCCCGGCTGCACGTCCCCTTTGATCGCCGAGGCTGTTTCTTGAATTCGCATGAGCCCTGAGCACCCCACGCACATCGCGCTGACGCGCGAACTGTCCGCCGACCTCGACACCCCGGTCGGCGCCTACCTGAAGCTGGGCAACCGGCCGTACTCGTTCCTGCTGGAGTCGATGCAGGGCGGCGAGCGCTGGGGCCGCTATTCCTTCATCGGGCTGCCGTGCCGCGAGGTACTGAGCGTGCGCGGCGCCGAGGTGGAGCTGCGGCGCGACGGCCGCGTGGTCGAACAGGCCAGCGTGGCGGACCCGGTGGCCTGGGTGCGCGCCTACGCCGCGCGCACGCGGGTGGCGCCGGTGGCCGGGCTGCCGCGCTTTTCCGGCGGGCTGGTCGGCTACTTCGGCTACGACTGCGTGCGCTATTTCGAGCCGCGGCTGAAGCTCGCGCGGCCCGATCCGCTGGGCACGCCCGACATCCTGCTGATGCGCGCCGACGAGCTGGCGATCTTCGACAACCAGCGCGCCACCCTGACCCTGGTGGTGCACGCCGCCGCCGCCGACCCGGCCGACCGCAGGCGCGCGCAGGCGCGGCTGGACCAGATCGCCGCGCAGCTCGCGCAGCCGCTGCCGCGGCCGGCCGCGCCCCCGGCCAGGGCGCAGGAGCCGAAGTTCACCTCCGGCTTCAGCCACGGCGATTTCTGCGCCGCGGTGGAGCGGATCAAGGCGTACATCGCCGCCGGCGACGCCATGCAGGTGGTGCCGTCGCAGCGCCTGACCGCGCCGTTCGCGGCCGAGCCGGTGGAGCTGTACCGCGCCATCCGCCGGCTCAACCCCTCGCCTTACCTGTACTGCATGCACCTGGACGACCACCACGTGGTCGGCTCCTCGCCGGAAATCCTGGTGCGGGTGGAAGAAGGCGAGATGACGGTGCGCCCGATCGCCGGCACGCGCCGGCGCGGCGCCACCGCCGAGGACGACGCGCGGCTGGCGCACGAGCTGCTGGCGGATCCCAAGGAAGTGGCCGAGCACCTGATGCTGATCGACCTGGGCCGCAACGACGTCGGCCGCGTGGCGCAGACCGGCCTGGTGCGGGTGACCGAGCGCATGGTGATCGAGCGCTATTCGCACGTGATGCACATCGTCTCCAACGTCACCGGCACGCTCAGGCCCGGCCTGGACGCGCTCGACGCGCTGGCCGCGGCCTTCCCGGCCGGCACCCTGTCCGGCGCGCCGAAGGTGCGCGCCATGGAGATCATCGAGGAGGTCGAGCCGGTGCGGCGCGGCATCTACGGCGGCGCGGTGGGCTACCTGGGCTGGGACGGCAACATGGATACCGCCATCGCCATCCGCACCGCCGTGATCAAGGGCGGGCTGCTGCACGTGCAGGCCGGCGCCGGCATCGTCGCCGACTCGCAGCCGGAGTCCGAGTGGGAGGAAACGATGAACAAGGCGCGCGCCATGATGAACGCCGCCGCGCTGGCCGCGGGAGTGCGCGCGTCATGATCGTGATGATCGACAACCGGCCGGCGCTTGCCGCCGGCCGCCCTGAGCGCAGCGCCCACGCGCGCGGAGTCGAAGGGTCTCGGGATGGAGGCGCACGGTCATGATCGTGATGATCGACAACTACGACTCCTTCACCTACAACCTCGTGCAGTACCTGGGCGAGCTCGGCGCGCAGGTGCAGGTGTTCCGCAACGACTGCGTGAGCGTGGACCAGGTCGCGGCGCTGGCGCCCAGCCACATCGTGCTTTCGCCCGGCCCCTGCACGCCCGACCAGGCGGGCATCTGCCTGGAGCTGATCGATCGGCTCAAGGGGCGCTTCCCGATCCTCGGCGTGTGCCTGGGCCACCAGGCGATCGGCCAGGCGTTCGGCGGCAAGGTGGTGCGCGCGCGCGAGGTGATGCATGGCAAGACCAGCCCGATCCACCACGCCGGCCTGGGCGTGTTCCGCGGCCTGCCGACGCCGTTCACCGCCACGCGCTACCACTCGCTGATCGTGGAGCGCGACAGCCTGCCGCCGGAATTCGAGGTGACCGCCTGGACCGAGCTGCAGGACGGCTCCGCCGACGAGGTGATGGGCCTGCGCCACCGCAGCCTGCCGGTGGAGGGCGTGCAGTTCCACCCGGAGTCGATCCTCACCGAGCACGGCCATGCGCTGCTGCGCAATTTTCTGGAACAAGGTGGCCGCTAGGCCGGCCAAGGTGGGGCGGGGCCGGCGAGCCTCGTCCGGGCTGCCGATGGCGGGCATGGGCCGCCCTACTTGGCACTTCGTCGATCCGGCGGTCCCTCACCCCTGCCCCTCTCCCGGCGGGAGAGGGGACGCACCGAGTGTAGGGCGGGCCGTGCCCGCCGTGCATTCTTCCGACGTAAATGGCGGGCACGGCCCGCCCTACATCTGAGAGATAGCGTGACGATCACGCCGCAACAGGCGCTGCAGCGCACCATCGAGCACCGCGAGATCTTCCACGACGAGATGATCGGGCTGATGCGCCAGATCATGCGCGGCGAGGTGTCGCCGCCGATGATCGCGGCGATCCTCACCGGCTTGCGGGTGAAGAAGGAGACCATCGGCGAGATCACCGCGGCGGCGCTGGTGATGCGCGAGTTCGCGCTCAAGGTGGAGCTGCCGGCGCACCCGCACCTGATCGACATCGTCGGCACCGGCGGCGACGCCGCGCACAGCTTCAACATTTCCACCGCCGCCTCGTTCGTGGCCGCCGCCGCCGGCGCGGCGGTGGCCAAGCACGGCAATCGCAGCGTGTCGTCCAAGAGCGGCAGCGCCGACGTGCTGGAGGCGCTGGGCGCGCGCATCGACCTGGCACCGGAGCAGGTGGCGCGGTGCATCGGCCAGGCCGGCATCGGCTTCATGTTCGCGCCGCTGCACCACCCGGCGATGAAGGTGGTGGCGCCGGTGCGGCGCGAGATGGGCGTGCGCACGCTGTTCAACATCCTCGGCCCGCTGACCAACCCGGCGGGGGCGCCCAACGTGCTGATGGGCGTGTTCCACCCGGACCTGGTGGGCATCCAGGTGCGGGTGCTGCAGCGCCTGGGCGCGGCGCGCGCGCTGGTGGTGTGGGGCCGCGACGGCATGGACGAGATCTCGCTGGGCGCGGCCACCCTAGTGGGCGAGCTGCGCGACGGGCAGGTGCGCGAGCACGAGATCCACCCCGAGGACTTCGGCCTGCAGATGGCCGCCAGCCGCAACCTGCGCGTGGACAACGCGCACGAGTCGCGCGCGCGGCTGCTCGAGGCGCTGGAGGACAAGCCCGGCGTCGCCCGCGACATCGTCGCGCTCAACGCCGGCGCCGCGCTCTACGCGGCCGGCGTGGCCGGCTCGATCGCCGACGGGCTGGCGCGGGCGCGCGAAGCGATTGCCAGCGGCCTGGCGCGTGCCAAACTGGACGCGTTCGTCGCCGCCACGCGCCACCTGGCGCAGGAGAACCCCCCATGACCGACGTCCTGGCAAAAATCCTGGCGCGCAAGCGCGAGGAGATCGCCGGCTTGCGCAGCCGTCACACGCTGGGCGAGCTCGAGCAGATGGCGCTGGCCGCCGATGCGCCGCGCGGCTTTGCCGCCGCGCTCGCGGCGGCGGCCGCGCGCGGTGCCGGCGTGATCGCCGAGATCAAGAAGGCTTCGCCCAGCAAGGGCCTGATCCGCGCGGACTTCGACCCGGCCTGGATCGCGCGCGAATACGCCGGCGGCGGCGCCGCCTGCCTGTCGGTGCTGACCGACGTGGATTTCTTCCAGGGCCACAACGACTACCTGCGCCAGGCGCGGGCGGCCTGCGCGCTGCCGGCGATCCGCAAGGACTTCCTGGTGGACGAGGCGCAGGTACTGGAAGCCCGCGCGATCGGCGCCGACTGCGTGCTGCTGATCGCCGCCGCGCTGGCGCCTTCGCGGGTGACGGTGCTGGCCCGCCTGGCGCAATCGCTGGGCATGGACGTGCTGCTGGAAGTGCACGACCGCACCGAGCTGGAAGCCCTGCTGGCGCTGGACCTCGGGCGCAAGGGCCAGCGGCCGCTGCTGGGCATCAACAACCGCAACCTGCGCACTTTCGAAACCCGGCTGGAAACCACGCTGAACCTGCTGCCGCTGGTGCCGGACGACTACGCGGTGGTGACCGAAAGCGGCATCGGCGGCCCGGCCGACATCGTCCGCATGCAGGCCGCCGGGGTGCGGCGCTTCCTGGTGGGCGAGTCGCTGATGCGGCAGCCGAGCCCAGGACAGGCGCTCAAGGCGCTGCTGGGGCGCGCCTAGCTGGCTCGGTAGCCGGTATTGCGCAGCCGGCGGCTCAGGCCTTGCCGTGCTCGCCGCGGTAGGTGGCCAGCCGGCCGCCGCTGGCGACCATGATGCTGCGGCCCTGGGTGGAGACCAGGCCGTCCTCCTCCAGTTTCTTGAGCACGCGGCCGGCCATCTCGCGCGAGCAGCCGACGATGCGCGCCAGCTCCTGCCGGCTGATGCGCACCACCACGCCGCGCGGGGTCTGCTGCGAGTCCGGCTGCTGGGTGAGTTCAAGCAGCGTGCGCGCCAGGCGTCCGGCGACGTCCAGGAAGGTAAGGTCGCGCAAGCGGCGGCTGGTGTCGCGCAGGCGCGCCGCCAGCTGGCCGGCCACTTCGAACATGATGTCCGGGTGCTCGCGGTTGAACACGCGGAACGCCTGGTAGCCGACTTCGGCCACCAGGGTGGGGTTGCGCGTGCGGACGATGGCGGTGCGCACCTTCTGGTCGGGGAACAGGCACATCTCGCCGAAGAACTCGCCGGGATTGAGGTAGGCCAGCACCATTTCGCGGCCGTCGGCATCCTCCACCACCACGCTCACCGAGCCTTCCAGGATCAGGTATAGCGTGCTGGGCTGGTCGCCGGCATGCACGATCGTATGGCGCGGCGGGTAGCTGCGCTTGTGGGCCATGGACACGAAGGCCTGCACGACCGGTTTTTCCAGCATGTTCCCCCCTTGAAACATCTTCAGCCCCGACACTGACCCCGAACACCGGACCCGAACACTGGATGTTTGCGGCACAACCCTTATGATTGAAGATATTACAGTTTTGGGCCGGAGTGGGCATAAAAAATGCAAGCGCGCGTCAAATGGGTTGAAAATGCCACATTCATCGGCGAGGCCGGCAGCGGCCACGCCATGGTGATCGACGGCCCGGCCGAAATCGGCGGGCGCAACCTCGGCCCGCGGCCGATGGAGCTGATGCTGCTCTCGGTAGGCTCCTGCTCGGCGGTGGACGTGGTGCACATCCTCAAGAAGGCGCGCCAGCCGGTGAGCGGCTGCGAGGTGCAGGTGACCGGCGAGCGCGCCGAGACCGACCCCAAGGTGTTCACCAAGATCCACCTGCAGTTCCTCGTCACCGGCAAGGAGCTGAAGGAAAGCCACGTCCGGCGCGCGGTGGAGCTGTCGGCGGAAAAGTACTGCTCGGCCTCGATCATGCTCAAGCAGGCCGCCGAAATCACCCACGGCTACGAAGTGCGCGAGGCCTGAGGCGCCGGCGGCACGCATTTGCGCCGCGCCGCAGGCCCGTTTCGCCCGGCCGGCGCCCCGCTCCGGGCGGCCCGGAAACGTACTCGCATTCGCCACAAATTAGGCCGATAATCCGCGCTTCCGCGGCCCGGGGAGGCCGCGCCAATGGTCATGTTACGGAGACACGCGCGTTGACCAAACCGACCAATAATCCCAAGCTCAAGCTGCTCGGGTTCAACAACCTCACCAAGACGCTGAGCTTCAACATCTACGACATCTGCTACGCGCGCAGCACACAGCACCAGCAGGAATACATCGAGTACATCGACGAGGCCTACAACGCCGAGCGCCTCACCGCGATCCTCACCGAAGTGTCGGACATCATCGGCGCCAACATCCTCAACGTGGCGCGGCAGGACTACGACCCGCAGGGCGCCTCGGTCACCATGCTGATCTCCGAGGGCCACCACGACGGCCTGCACATCCCGCAGCCGGACAAGGAGTCCGTGGTCGGCCACCTCGACAAGAGCCACATCACCGTCCACACCTACCCGGAAACGCACCCGGACGCGGGCATCAGCACCTTCCGCGCCGACATCGACGTGTCCACCTGCGGCAAGATCTCGCCGCTGAAAGCCCTGAACTTCCTGATCAAGAGCTTCGAGTCCGACATCGTGGTGATGGACTACCGCGTGCGCGGCTTCACCCGCAACGTCCGTGGCATGAAGCACTTCATCGACCACTCCATCGACTCGATCCAGAACTTCATCTCGCGCGACATCAAGGACCGCTACGACATGGTGGACGTCAACGTCTACCAGGAAACCATCTTCCACACCAAGATGCGGCTGAAGGAGCTGGACCTCGACACCTACCTGTTCGGCGAAGGCGTGTCCGAGCTGCCGCCGCGCGAGTCCAAGCGCATCCGCGAGCGCGTCAACCACGAGATCATGGAAATCTTCTACGGGCGGAACATCCAGCGCTGAGCGGCGCCGCACGGCCGGTTGCGTTCAGCGCAGTCCGAGCCGATCCAGCTTCTTGAGCAGCCCGACGCGCGAAATCCCGAGCAGGCGCGCCGCCTCGGAGCGGTTGTTTTGGGCCTCGCCCAGGGCCGCGGTAATCATCTGCACCTCCAGCGCGGCAATCGCTTCATCGAGGGTACGGCGGTGCGTCTCGCCGGGCGCCACGGAACCACCTTGGGCAAAGCGCAGGTCGCCCATGGTGATTTCCACCCCGGCGCCGGCGGCGGGCAAGGCCAGAGCCGCGGCACAGTCGATCAGGGATTGAAGCTCGCGCACGTTACCCGGCCATGGATTTTCCATCAGCCACGCTGCCGCCTCCGGACTGAGGCGTGCCCGCTGCGGGCCCGCGGTGCGCCTGAGAAACAGTGCTGCCAGGAGCGGAATGTCCTCGCGGCGCTCGACCAGTGCCGGGGTGCGCAGCACCATGCCTTTGAGTCGGTAATACAGATCCTCGCGAAAACTGCCGTCAGCCACCATCGACTGCAGATCGCGATGGGTCGCCGCGACGATGCGGGCATCCGTGTGGCGCTGCTCGCGTCCGCCAACCGGGAGAAAGCTGCCGTCCTGGAGTAAGCGCAGCAGCTTGACCTGCATGGCCAGGGACATCTCGCCAACTTCGTCGAGAAACAGCGTACCGCCATCGGCCGCTTGCACCAGTCCCGGCTGGTCGCGATGGGCGCCCGTGAAGCTGCCCTTCAGATGGCCGAACAGCTCGCTCTCGAGCAGTTCTGCCGGCACGGCTCCGCAATGCACGGCCACGAACGGTCCGGATGGATTCAGCCCGGTCTTGTGCAGGGCGCGGGCGACCAGCTCCTTGCCGGTACCGGTCGGCCCCTGCACGATCACGCTCAGCCGAGTCGGGCCAATCCGGCGAATCATGTCGCGCAGCTGCCGGATCGGAGCGGAGTGACCGACGATCCCCAGATCGTCGTCGACGCTCTGAGACTTGAGCAGCCGCAACTCCTGCTCGAGGCGGGACTTCTGCATCGCGCGCCCGACGACCACGCCCAGCATGTCCGGGTCGATCGGTTTGGCGATGAAATCCCACGCGCCCTGCTCGGTGGCCTTGAGCGCCAGCGCGTGGTCGGCATGGCCGGTGACGACGATTACCGGTACGCCTGCGAATTTGAGCAGCAAGGCCAAGCCGGCCTCGGGAGTGAGCGCGGGGGGAATCGCAAGGTCGAGCAGCACGATGTCCGGTCGAAGCTGCTGGAAACGCTCGACGGCGCCACCGGCGTCGCCGGCAAGGCTCACGCGGTAGCCGAGCCCCGCCAGCCAGTTTGCGCCGAGCCGCTGGAAGGCCGGCTCGTCGTCGATCAGCAGGATGTGGCCGGCAGAGTCGCTCATGCGGAAACGGCAGCAGGAAAGGTCAGGACGAAACAGGTACTCCAGCCGGTGCGCGTACCCAGGTGCGCAGAACCGCCGTGAGCCTGCATGATCTTGGCGACGATGGCCAACCCCAGACCTGTGCCGCCGGGCCGCTGGGAGACGAACGGCTGGAACAAGGTCTTGCGGATTTCATCCGGTATGCCGGGACCGTTGTCGCAGACATGCAGCTCCACCTTTCCGTCAGCGCAACGGCCGGCATCGACCAGGATGCTGCCGGAAGCACCCAATGCTGCAATTGCGGCATGCGCATTGTCGAGCAGGTTGAGCAACGCCTGGCTCAGGCGCATGGGATCGGCTTCGACACTGATGCCGTCGACCAGGCCAGCGCCGCAGTGGAGCTGCGGGTAACGCGCGGCGATTGCCCGCACTTGGTCGGCAAGGTCGAGCCGCTGCCTGGTGATCTGCCAAGACTTCGCGTAGTCGAGCAGATCGGATGCGAGCCGCGAAATCCTGGCGGTCTGCGCGGCAATTTCCCGGCGTACTTCGGCGGGCGCCATCGCCGCGGCCATGGCGATGATGTTGAGCGGGTTGCGGATATCGTGCGCCACGGTGGCGGCAATCGCGCCGAGCTCGGCCAGGCGCTCCTGCTTCTGCTGCTCCCGCTCGCGCGCCGCAAATTGCATGGCCTGCTCCAGCCGGCCGGCGCACTCCGCCGTGACGGTGCCAAACAGCTGCGCGACGTAGCGCGGCCCAGGGGGCGCCGCATCCCAACCTGAAAGCTCGGTGGCCCAGCGGCCCGCGTTTCGCACGCAGGCCAGAGTCGGCACAGTGCCAGCCAAGCGCACCGGGCCGGTCGCGCTGACCACAGTGTGGACATTCACTCGTAGCTGCGCGGCCAATTGACGCGAGGCGGTCGATGCCAGCTCTTCATAGGAACCGGCCTGCGAGAGCTGGGCGCGCCAATGCTCCACCTCATGCTCTGCCAGAGAAGACCCTGGATATATCAGTCGCGTGGCCAGACGGCGGAAAGGATCGAGCAGCAGGCCCGAGGCAAGCAGAGTGGTTACCGCAATCGCCCAAAGCCGCCACCCCGACAGGGGCTCGTTGAATGGCAGCGGCAACGCGGCGATGCCGATCACCGCGGCCGATCCCAGCCCGACCAGTAGCGTCCACGCCAGCGCGCGTCTGGCCCACGCGTTCACGATCATCAACTGGTAGCGCAGGATGCCGTACACCAGGATTAGCGGATAGAGCGGCAGAAACAGCAGCGGATAGGGATAGACGTCCACGCCGATCGCCGGGAACGCGTAACCGGACATGCACAAGGCACCCCAGCCGCTGGCCATGCACATGGCTACGAGTTGCCCGCGCGGGGGCCCGCTCCGTTGCAGCCAATACCAGAACATCACCGCGTGGCCGGCAATAGCCAGCATTGACCATGCGATGCCAACCACCCAACCCATGGCGTTCGGGAAAAAGAATCTGTGAAATCCGAGCCACGGCAGATATCGGCCTGGCGGAAGCAACAGGGCGACAAGGGCGGTGGCGCCGCCGAGCAGGTAAGCGACACGCAGTACGGGCCTCCGCCGCGGCACCCCGCATAGGACCAGCACGAGATGAACGAACACCGCCGACGTCAGCGACGAGAACGCGACGAGCGCCGTCGCTGCACGTTCGGCCGGCGGCCCGAGCCAGACCGGCAATTCGCAGCTCAGAATCCAGATCCCCACGCCGAACAGGAACGCGACCAGCAGCCTAAGGCCAGGCACGCCCCGCAGGCGCAGCAGCAGGATGCCGAGGCCTAAGCTCTCGGCAAAGGCAAGCGTCAAGGCGATGTGGACATAGAGCGGTGACACCGTCGAAACATATCAACTTCGTATACAAGCCGAAAATGGAGTTCGCTAACGCCGTATACACCCGGTCCAGGCCATATACAAATAAAATACATTAAATCAATTAGTTATATTTATTCGTCGCCCGGCATGCCCGTTGAGTGCTCTTTCTTGGGATTCCATGTAAGGAGCGAACGATGGCCACCATCACTGCCATTCGGCGCGAACAACCGCCTGCTTCGATTTCACTTGCGAAGGCGCCGGTCACCTCAAGCACCCAAACGCATGACGCAATCGATTTCGAACGGCTGGTCGGTTGCGACGGCTGGCGGCGACTTGCCCCTGACATCCGCCGCCGCTTCTCCGAGGCGCCGGTGCCGAGCCGGCCGATTCGTTTCGAAGGCATCATGCGGACGATCGAATGTTCCCGTGCCGGGCGGATACTGGCGCATCTTTGCCGGGTGATCGGAACTCCGTTCGCCCCCTACACGGGCACCGACGTTCCGGTGTCTATCGCCCTGGTTCACTGTGCGGCCCATGCAATTGCGTGGGAAAGGCAGTACCGCTACCCAGGCCGCCGGCCGGTAAACGTCCGGTCGATCAAGCGAACCGACGCAGGCGGCGGGTTGGTCGAATGCGTGGGCTTCGGGCTGGGCATGCGCCTGGCCATTTTCGAGGCCGACCGGGCACTGCATTTCCTGAGCCTGCGCTACTTCTGCACTGTTTGCGGCCGCCGCGTCTGGCTGCCGCCGCTGCTCACCCCCGGCACCGCGCACGTGGTTCACAGCGATCTTGGCGGGGGCCGCTTCCGCTTCACCATGAGCTTTCACCATCCACTGTTAGGAACGCTGTTCCATCAGGACGGGATATTCCATCGGGAGCAAGGAGACGCATCATGACTACAGTACTAATGCTCTTCTGCCTGCAGTGTCTGCTGGGCGGATTCGACAACCTGTGGCACCACGAAATCCAGGCGCGTTTGCCACGGCAGCCTACCGCGCGCAAGGAGTTGGCTTTCCACGCCGCGCGCGAAATCATCTACGGTCTGGTTTTCTTCGGCGTGGCATGGCGGCAATGGGAAGGGCTGTGGGCGCTGGTACTCATCGCGATCCTGGCCGCCGAAATTGTCATCACGATTTGCGACTTCCTGGAGGAAGACCGCACGCGCCGGTTGCCGCCGCTCGAGCGGGTCCTGCACACCGTGATGGCGCTGGTTTACGGTGGGCTGCTGGCGGTCTGGGTGCCCGAGCTCTGGCGCTGGATGCAGGCGCCGACCGGGCTGGTGCGCACCTCGTACGATTGGTTGTCGTGGCTGATGACAATGTTCGCCGCCGGGGTTTCAACGTGGGGCCTGCGCGATCTCGCCGCGGTTGCGCGGCTGGGCGTACCGGATTGGCAACGCCATCCGATGTACGCCGGCAGCAAACCGGACACGCGCACGGTTCTCGTCACAGGAGGCACAGGATTTGTCGGCCGCGCGCTAGTGCGTGCGCTGCTGGCGTGGGGCGATCGGGTGATCGTGCTGAGCCGCAATCCGTCGCGCGCCCGCGACGGATTCGGGCCACCGGTCGAGGTCTGCGGCGACCTGGCCGAGATCGACACCGGCAAACGAATCCACGCCATCGTCAACCTCGCCGGAGAGCCGCTCGCCGGCGGCCTTTGGACCGCGGGACGGAAGCGCCGCTTCCTGGAAAGCCGCGTACGCACTACGGAAAACATAATCGGGCTGATCAGCCGGCTGCACCAGCGGCCCGATGTGCTCGTCTGCGCCTCGGCGGTGGGTTATTACGGCGATCGCGGCAACGAGATCCTCGACGAAAGCAGCCGCCTCGGCCAGGGATATTTGCCCGATCTGACCCGCCAGTGCGAATCGGCCGCCGAACCGGCACGCGCGCTCGGTGTGAGGCTGTGCTGGCTTCGCTTCGGCTACGTGCTGGGGCGCGAAGGCGGCCTCCTGCGCTCGATGATTCCCGCGGTACGGCTTGGCGGCGGTGCGGTGATCGGGCCGGGAACGCAGTGGATGTCCTGGATTCACGTACGCGACGCGGTGAGGCTGATCCAGCATGTACTTGAACACCCGGGCCTCGACGGGGTGGTCAACGCGGTTGCGCCCATGGCGGTGACACAGCGGAGTTTCACGCGCAAGCTTGCAGTGTCCCTGCGGCGCCCCGTGCTGGTGCGGCTGCCTGCCGGGTTGCTAAGCCGTGTCCTGGGCCAGATGACCGAATTGCTGGTTTCCAGCCAGAACGTGGCGCCGACGCGCGCGCTGGCCGCCGGCTTCCGCTTCGAGTACGAAGACCTCGACTGCGCCTTGAGCGAAATTGCCGGCAGCAATCAATCCCTGCGCACCGTCGCGCGCCGGGTTTACGCCAACTACGATTGCCCGGTGTGCAGCGCCGAGATGGCGAAGTACCGCCAGGCCGCCGAACGTTGCGGTGCCGACATCGAATTCATCGATGCAGCGGGTTCGACCGTCCGCACGGCGGCATACGGCCTGACCGAGACCGATCTGAGGCGACGCCTGTTCGTACTCGATTCCGCAGGTTGTCTGCGCAGCGGCATCGATGCCTTTGCCGCGATCTGGTCGCAGTTGCCCGCATTACGCTGGCTCGGCTGGCTCGCCCGCACTCCGCTCTGCAAGCCAGCGCTGGAACTGCTCTACGACTTGGTCTGCGCCCCCGCGTTGACGCAATGGAATGCGCGGCGGTTGCGCAGGAGCGCGGCCACGATGCCGCATGCAGGCACGGTCTGAGTACGTCCATGCCTGCCCAAGGCCGCGCGCCCGGTTCGTCGGTTGGCCGGCAAGCCAGCAGATTCGCGAATCAACTGCCGCTACGCCTCAGCCCGTTCCGGATCCCGGCACGGCATGGTGAACCGGAACACCGTGCCGCCGGACGGGTTGGATTCCGCCCACAGGCGGCCGCCGTAGCCTTCCACGATGGTGCGGCAGATCGACAGGCCCACGCCCATGCCGCTGGCCTTGCTGG
>JADHNH010000170.1 GCA_016779605.1 Nevskia sp.
CTGTGTCCACTTCCTGTCACTCCCACTCGATCGTCGCCGGCGGCTTGCCGGAAACGTCGTAGACCACGCGCGACAGGCCGGGCACTTCGTTGACGATGCGGCGGCTGCAGGTGTCGAGCAGCTCGTAGGGCAGGTGCGCCCAGCGCGCGGTCATGAAGTCGACGGTTTCCACCGCGCGCAGGGCGATCACCGGCTCGTAGCGGCGGCCGTCGCCGGTGACGCCGACGCTCTTCACCGGCAGGTACACGGCGAAGGCCTGGCTGGTCTTGTCGTACCAGCCGGCGCGGCGCAACTCTTCGATGAAGATGTGGTCGGCCAGGCGCAGGGTGTCGGCGGCCTGCTTGGTCACCGCGCCGAGGATGCGCACGCCCAGGCCCGGCCCGGGGAAGGGATGGCGCTGCACCATCTCGGCGGGCAGGCCCAACTCCAGGCCGATGGCGCGCACCTCGTCCTTGAACAGCTCGCGCAGCGGCTCCACCAGCTTGAGCTTCATGCGCTCCGGCAGGCCGCCCACGTTGTGATGGCTCTTGATGACGTGCGCTTTCCCGGTCTTGCCGCCGGCCGATTCGATCACGTCGGGATAGATGGTGCCTTGGGCCAGGAAATCCACGTCGCGGATCTTCGCGGCTTCCTCGTCGAACACTTCGACGAACAGGCGGCCGATGATCTTGCGCTTGGCCTCCGGATCGGCGATGCCTTCCAGCGCGGCCAGGAAGCGCTGCTCGGCATTCACGCGGATCACCTTCACGCCGAGGTTGCTGGCGAACACGCGCATCACCTGGTCGCCTTCCTGGTGGCGCAGCAGGCCGTGGTCGACGAACACGCAGGTGAGGCGCTCGCCGATCGCCTTGTGCAGCAGCGCCGCCACCACCGAGGAGTCCACGCCGCCGGACAGGCCCAGCAGCACGCGGCCCTGGCCGACCTGCGCGCGCACGCGGTTGAGCGCATCCTCGATGATGTGGTCCGGCGTCCAGGCGCTGCCGCAGCCGCAAATCTCGTGGACGAAGCGCGAGTAGATGCGCTTGCCCTGCGGCGTGTGCGTCACTTCGGGATGGAACTGGATGGCGTAAAAGCCGCGCGCTTCGTCGGCCATGCCGGCCAGCGGCACGTCGGCGGTGGAGGCGATCAGCTTGAAGCCGGGGGGAATCTCGGCGACGCGGTCGCCGTGGCTCATCCACACGTCGAGCAGGCCGTGGCCTTCCGCGTTGACGCGGTCCTCGATGTCGCGCAGCAGGCGCGAATGGCCGCGCGCGCGGATCTCCGCGTAGCCGAACTCCTTGACGTGGCCCGGCTCCACGCGCCCGCCGAGCTGCGCCGCCATGGTCTGCATGCCGTAGCACACGCCCAGCACCGGCACGCCGAGCTGCCACACCGCCTCCGGGGCGCGCGGCGAGCCGGGCTCGGTGACCGACTCAGGGCTGCCGGACAGCACGATGCCCCTGGGGCGGAACGCGCGCACCGCGGCGTCGCCCATGTCCCAGGGATGGATTTCGCTGTAAACGCCCAGCTCGCGGATGCGGCGGGCGATGAGCTGGGTGTACTGCGAGCCGAAGTCCAGGATGAGGATTCTGTCGGCGTGGATGTCGGCCTGTCCCATCGAGGCTATTTCCCGCCGGCGGCAGTCAGGGGCGCCCGGGCGATGCGACGCATCGTTTCGGCCATGCCTTCCATCGCCAGGATTTTTTCCCGCAGGCTCAGCCCCCGCTCGCGGCGGAGCTGCAGCGTTTCGCATCCCTCCCAGGTGACGCTGTCCCAGGGGTCGTCAGGCCGATCTTGCTTTGCGGAGATATTCGACATCGATGAGGTCCTTGGGGCGGCCAGCACTCAATTTCATCTTAATCAAGGTGTCCAGCCGCGGAAATCGCATGATCACACCGGGGGCAAGCTCCTGGGCCAGGCCCTGGCTGTACTCGGAGTCGAAATCGAACGGCTCCGACACGAAAACGTCGATCGGCGTGTCGCGGTGCGCGTCCGACCAGAAGTTGAGTACCACCATGCCTTTTTCCGCGATCCAGCGGCTGCGCAATTCGACGTTCCCGAACTGCTCGCCGGTAACCGGAACGCTCGGCCGATACCCCACCTCGGCCAGCGCCGTGAACGCTTCACGAATGTTCGCGGGATCGAGCTGGATCACCATGTCGACGTCGGCCGTGTATCGAAGGTAACCGTGCGCCGCCACCGCCAGACCGTCGACGACCAGGAAGCGAACGCAATGCGCGTTCAGCGCCCCGGTGACCGCTTCCACCGCCTCCAGTCTCACGACTCGACCCGGTAATTCGGCGCCTCCTTGGTGATGGTGACGTCGTGCACGTGCGATTCCTTGATGCCGGCCGAGGTGATCTTGACGAAGCGCGTGCGGGTGCGCAGCTCCTCCACGTTGGAGCAGCCGGTGTAGCCCATGCAGGCGCGCAGCCCGCCGATCATCTGGTGCACGATCGCGGCCATGCCGCCCTTGTAGGGCACGCGGCCCTCGATGCCCTCCGGCACCAGCTTCTCCACCTCGGTGGTGGTGTCCTGGAAGTAACGGTCCTTGGAACCCTGCGCCTGCGACATGGCGCCGAGCGAGCCCATGCCGCGGTAGGACTTGTACGAGCGGCCCTGGTACAGCTCCACCTCGCCGGGCGCCTCCTCGGTGCCGGCGAACAGGCTGCCGGCCATCACGCCGTAGGCGCCGGCGGCCAGGGCCTTGGCGAAGTCGCCGGAATAGCGGATGCCGCCGTCGGCGATGATCGGGGTGCCCTTGCTGCGCAGCGCGGCGGCCACCGCCATCACCGCGGAGATCTGCGGCACGCCCACGCCGGCCACCACGCGCGTGGTGCAGATCGAGCCCGGGCCGATGCCGACCTTGACCGCGTCCGCACCCGCGTCCACCAGCGCCAGCGCGGCCTCGCCGGTGGCGATGTTGCCGCCGATCACCTGCAGGTCGGTGTAGCGCGCCTTGATCCGGCTGACGCGGTCCAGCACGCCCTTGCTGTGGCCGTGCGCGGTGTCCACCACCACCACGTCGACGCCGGCCTCCACCAGCGCGGCGACGCGCTCGTCGGTGTCCGGCCCGGTGCCCACCGCCGCGCCCACGCGCAGGCGGCCGCGCTCGTCCTTGCAGGCCAGCGGGTGCTCGGTGGACTTCTGGATGTCCTTCACCGTGATCATGCCGCGCAGGTGGTTCTTGCCGTTCACCACCAGCACTTTTTCGATGCGGTGCTTGTGCAGCAGGGCGATCACCTCTTCGCGCGGCGCGCCCTCCTTCACCGTCACCAGCCGCGGCTGCGGCGTCATGATCTGCGACACCGGCTGGTCCATGCGCGTTTCGAAGCGCAGGTCGCGCGCGGTGACGATGCCGACCAGCTGGTCGCCGTCCACCACCGGCACGCCGGAGATGTGGTTGGCGCGGGTCAGCGCCAGAACGTCCGCCACCGTCATGTTCGGCGGCACCGTGATCGGGTCGGCGATGATTCCCGACTCGTATTTCTTGACGGTGCGCACCTCGGCCGCCTGGCGCTCGGCCGACATGTTCTTGTGCACGATGCCGATGCCGCCTTCCTGCGCCAGCGCGATTGCGAGGTTGGCCTCGGTGACCGTATCCATGGCGGCGGACAGCAGCGGGATGTTCAGCGTGATGCGGGGCGTCAGCGCGGTGCGCAGGTCCACCTGGCGCGGCAGGACTTCGGAATAAGCCGGCTGGAGCAGGACGTCGTCGAACGTCAGTGCTTCGAGATCGATGCGGGAGTCGGGGGACGAGCGAGTCATTGCGACCTCTGAAACCTCGTACAAAGGACTATTATACGGGATCGCCCGATCCTCTCCGCACCTGCCGCCGCACCGTTGAGCGCTCCCGCCGCAAACCCGCAGCGCACCGTGTATGCCGTGTCGGAGCTGGCGGAAATCCTGCGCGCGCTGCTCGAAGACAGCCTGCCCGCCGTCTGGGTGCAGGGCGAGATCTCCAACCTGGCCAAGCCGGCCTCCGGGCACTGGTACTTCACCCTCAAGGACGCGCGCGCGCAGCTGCGCTGCGCCATGTTCCGCGGTGCCAATTTCTACGTGCGGCCGCCGCCGAAGGACGGCGACGCGGTGCTGGTACGCGCCCGCGTCGGCCTGTACCCGGCGCGCGGCGAGCTGCAGATGGTGGTGGAGCACATGGAGCCGGCCGGCACCGGCGCCCTGCTGCGCGCGTTCGAGGCGCTGAAGGCGCGCTTGGCCGCCGAAGGCCTGTTCGAGCCGGCGCTGAAACGCGCGCTGCCGATCCTGCCGCGGCGCATTGGCCTGGTCACCTCCGCCACCGGCGCGGCCGTGCACGACGTCCTCACCGCGCTGGCGCGCCGCTGGCCGCTGGCCCAGGTCTTCCTCTACCCGGTGCCGGTGCAGGGCGCGGAGGCGCCCGCCGCCATCGTCCGCGCCCTGGCCGAGCTGCCGCGGCTGGCGCCGCTGGACGTGCTGCTGCTGGTGCGCGGCGGCGGCTCGCTGGAAGACCTGTGGGCGTTCAACGACGAGGCGGTGGCGCGCGCCATCCGCGCCTGCGCGGTGCCGGTGGTAACCGGGGTGGGCCATGAGATCGACGTGACCATCGCCGACTTCGCCGCCGACCTGCGCGCCGCCACGCCTACCGCGGCAGCCGAGCTGGTCACGCCGGACATCGCCGACTGGAGCCGCCAGGCCGACGCCTACGGCGAGCGCCTGCGGCTGGCGCTGCGGCGCCGCCTGGACGAGGCGGACACGGCGCTCCGCCGCGCGCAGCAGCGCCTGCAGCACCTGCACCCGGGCCGCCGGCTGCAGGACCGCGCGCAGCGGCTGGACGAACTCGACCTGCGCCTGCGCCACGCCGCCGCGGCCCGGCTGCGCGCGCAGCGGGATCGCCTGGCGCACACCGCCGGCCGGCTGGCACGCATGGACCCGAGCCTGCGCCTGCCCGCCGAACGCCGCCACCTGGAAAGCCTGGCCAGCCTGCTGTACTCGCGGCTCGGCGGCGCGCTGCGCGAGCGCCAGGCGCGGCTGGGGCGCGCGGAATCCCTGCTGCGCAGCCTGAACCCCGACGCGGTGCTGGCGCGCGGCTACGCGATCGTACGCGACGCCCAGGGCCGCATCCTGGTGGATGCGGCGGACAGCCGGCCCGGCAGCCTGGTCGAGGCGCGGCTGGCGCGCGGGCGGATATTCGCGGAGGTGCGGCAGGTGCAACCAGGGGGTCAAGCGGCGGCGGACGGCGGCGGGCTTTCGGCCGACCCGGAGCCCGGAACTCCTTGATTCAATTGACCTAAAAGGAAGCCATGCAGGACGGGTTGCATTGCACACCCCGCCCTGCACGGCTTACGTCTCCGGTTCGGGTCACCGGAGAAGGGGAAAATCAAGGGCGCCGGAGCGCCGCCTGCACCGCCGCGCCGGGTTGGAGAGGGGCGCTTGCTGCCAAGGAAAGCGCGCCCTGCGATCGCACCCGGTACGGCACTGCAGGTGGCATCACATTAGGGTCTGCCGGCTTGCACAGAAAGAGACAGTCGTGACAATTTCTGTTACTTTAGTGACATAAAGGTTTTACCTCCCGGCGACACCTTGAGTTTGCGGGGCGAATGGACGCGGAATCGATCTACGCTTTGAGCGTGCCGGCAACCTACGGCCGCTACATGACCAGGGAGTTCCCGGCGGACCAGCTTTGGGCGGGCACCGGGCTGACGGCGGCGGACCTGGAAGCCCCCGACCGCCGCATCACCGTGCGCCAGCTCCTGATCTACGTGCGCAACGCGGTGGCCCTGGCGCCGCAGCCGGACTGGTACCTGGACTGGTCGGGCCGGCTGGCGGACCATTTCCACGGCGCGATCAGCGTGGCGCTGATGAGCGCGCCGACCCTGGGCGACGGCCTCGATGCGTTCCTGCGCTTCTTCCCCGGCCGCATCCCCTACATGCACATGGAAGGCCGCAAAGACGGCGAGCATTTCGCCGCCACGCTGTGCCCGCTGATCGACCTGTCGCCGAACACCGAGTTGCTGATCGAAGTGCCGCTGATGATCCTGCAGCAGTACTGCAGCACCGTGTACCCGGTGGACATGTCGCAGGCCGCGTTCGAGCTGGCCTACCCGCCGACGCCGCACGCCGACCGCTACGGCAGGTACTTCAAGTCGCCGGTGCACTTCAACTGCTCGCGCAATGCGCTGGTGATCCCCAAGGCCTGGCGCGCCCTGCCGAACATCGGCTACAGCGCCGACACCTGGGCGCACGGCCTGGAGCGCTGCGAAAAGACCATGGGCTCCTCGCCCGAGCGCAACGCGCTGGGGCAGGTGCGCACCTACCTGTGCGCCGCGTTCGAGAACAAGGAACGCGAGCGCGCGCTGCCCACGCTGGTGGAAGTGGCGGGCCACCTGCACCTGTCGCCGCGCACGCTGATCCGCCGCCTGCGTACCCTGGGCACCACCTACCAGCAGATCATGGACGAGTTCCTGCGCACCCGCGCCGGCGAGTTGCTTGCCAACGAGGAGCTGAAGGTGAAGGAGATCGCCGCGGCGCTGGGCTTCGACAACCCGGCCAACTTCGGCAAGGCGTTCAAGCGCTGGCACGGCGTCTCGCCGGGCACCTACCGGCGCCGCGGCGGCAGCACCGGCCGGCGCCCGGGCAAGGGCCGCACGGCCATCGCTGGCTGAGGCAGGAATCCTGCGCCATTTCCCCTTGTATGTTCAATGCAGCCGTCCATGGCGAGACAGCGTGGCTCCCGGAACGCCCGGCCCGGCCATCCGTGGCCGGGCGTTGCGCACCCCATCCTGGGGTGCGTCCTTCGGACTCGCTTCGCTCGCGTGAATTCGCTCCCGGCGAATTCATCGGGGCCGCAGGCGATGACATCGAGTCATCGCCTAAACGCGTCCCCTCTCCCTCCGGGAGAGGTCGGCGCGCCAGCGCTGGGTGAGGGACGCAGGATCGACGAAGTGCGCGCCCTGTCGATCCGCCGGCCCCGCACCCTGCCCTCTCCCGGAGGGAGAGGGGATCAAGCCGCGGAAGGATTCCCCGCCTGTTTTTGTAGTTTCAGCAAATTCGCTGCCGACTTAGAATCCGGGCTCGCCGCCGCTCAGTCGTCCACCGCGTGCCCGCGCTTGGGCACCAGCACCGTGCGCTCGAAGCTGATGAACACGGTGCCGTCGGCCTTGCGGCCGGTGGTGCGCACGGTGACCACGCCCTGCGTCGGCCGCTTCTGCGACTCGCGCTTGGCCAGCACCTCGGACTCGGCGTAGATGGTGTCGCCGACGAACACCGGGGCGGTGAGCCGCAC
>JADHNH010000035.1 GCA_016779605.1 Nevskia sp.
TAGAATCCGCCGGCGACGTCCACCACGATCCGGCCCACCGTGCCGCCCTGCATGAAACCGGCGAGGCCGCGGCCGATGTCGCGCACCGGGATGGTCGAATCCACCGGCACGGTCAGCCCGCCGGCCAGCCATGCGCCCAGCCGCTGCAGGTCGTCGGGCCGGGACTTCACGTTGACGAAACCGACGCGCGACGCTGCCGCCACACTGGCCAGCTTGTCGACGACGAACGCCAGCGAGGGCAAGGTGCACACGTAGGCGCCGCCGTCGCGAATGCTGCCCTTCCATTGCCGCCAGCGATAGGCAGCCGCGGCGTCGAACACCACGTCGAACGGCCCCTGCGCGACTTCGCTGGGCCGCCCGGCCTTGCGGTCGACGATCCTTGCCGCGCCCAGGCTGCGGGCGATGTCGAGGCCGCGGCCCGAGCCGACCGCCTCGACGGTGGCACCGAGCCGCTGCGCGATGGCCACGCCCATCTGGCCGACGCCGCCGGATACCCCCGTCACCAGCACGCGGCCGCCGGCGGCGGGCAGCCGGCCGACGTCCCGCAGCGCCTGCAGAGCGGTCAGGCCGGGCGTGGCCGCTGCCGCCGCCTGGGCGTGCGGCACGCCGGACGGCTTCAGGGCGATGCCGTCCGCGCGCGCCAGCAGCGCTTCGGCGAATGCGCCGCGGCGGTTGGACGGACTGTAGGGCAGGAAGCCGAATACGCTGTCGCCGGGCTTGAAGCCCGCGCAGTCCGCGCCGACCGCGTCGACGACGCCGGAGAAGTCGTAGCCCAGCACCATGGGGAAGTTGCGCGCATGCAGGAATTTCACCGTGCCCAGCGCAACCTTGTAGTCCGCGGGGTTCAGCGCGGAGGCCTGCACGCGCACGCGCACTTCGCCGTTGCCGGGCTCCGGCAGCGGCATCGCCATGGGCGCGAAGCGATCGAGCGAGCCGTAGGCGGGCAGGGCGATGGTTCGAATGGTTTCCGGCATGGCGCTTTGCTCCTGGTGATGGTTGGTGCGAATCAGCCCGTGCGGACACCGGCAGGGCGCGGCTTTTTGGCCGTGCCGCGCCTGGCCGGAACGGCCGCGGCGCGAGCCCGCCGCGCGGCAAAGTACTCGCGCATGGGCTTGAAGTAGAAATTCTCCCAGCCGCCGAGCTCGTAGCCGGTATGCCCGTCCGGCACCTGGCTGTGCCGCAGGCGCAGCCGCGTGCCCTGCCGGACGGGGCGCAGGCTGACCCGGATGATCGAGTCGGCGTCCGCATCGCTGAATTCGCTGGTGCGCCAGGTCTGCACGATGCGCTTGCCCGGCACCAGCTCGAGGTTCCTGCCCGAGATGTAGCCGTCCCAGGCGCTGACGCGTGCGCCGGGACGCAGCGACATCACCGCCTTGCCACCGGTCATGCGGCTGTGACGGCGGCTGTCCAGCCAGGCGGCGTAGACCTCTTCCGGCGGCGCCGGGATGGTGGCGGTCAGCGTGAATGCGTAGCTCATGCCCGGCTCCCCCGGTGCCAATGCCGCGCGGACTGCGCGTCACCAAGGCATCCGATCGGTGCCGGCGGCAAGGGCGGCAGCAAAGGCGTGCGGATGCCGCCTGGGCATTGAACATAGCAGACTGCAAGGGTCATACTCAACCATATGGTTTACTTACCGTGCGCTGCGGGGCGGCGGGGGCCGCAGATGAACTCAGTGCAGGTAGCCGAGCAACAGGGCGTTGACGCGCTCCGGCGCGTCGAGTTGCAGCCAGTGGTTGACGCCGTCGAGGCGCGCGTAGCTCCAGGCGGCGTCGACGTAGCGCTCCGAAGCCGTCATCTGCGCTTCGCACAGCGCGATGTCGCGGCTGCTCCAGACGCCCAGCACCGGCACTTCGACCGCCGGCCAGTTGCGCGGCAGGATCATCCGCAGGTTGGCGCGGTACCAGTTCAGCGCCGCGGTCAGGCGGCCCGGACGCGACAGGTCGGCGATCCAGCGTTCGCATTCGGCGTCGTAGCGGATCAGGGCGCGGAACAGCCGCCAGCGGCAGCAGCGGATGACGAACTCGGCCAGGCCGCGCAGCTGGAAGAACAGGATGTAGGAGCCCATCAGCTTCTGCCGGAGGGGCGCGCCGGCGTATGCGCGCGGGTGGCCGACCGACAGCGCGACGTAGCGGTCGACGCGCTCGGGGTACGCCATGCACAGCTGCCAGCCGAGGGCAGCGCCCCAGTCGTGCCCGACCAGCCGCACCTTGCTCACCTGCAGCGCGTCGAGCAGGCCGACGACGTCGCCGAGCAGCTGTGGCATCGCGTAGTCCCGGCACGCGGCCGGCGCGTCGGACTGGCCATAGCCCCGCAGGTCGGGCGCAATCACCCGGTAGCCGGCGGCGACCAGGGCCGGGATCTGGAGGCGCCAGACCGCGTGCGAGTCGGGGAAACCGTGGAGCAGCAGGACCTCCGGTCCCTTGCCGTCGACCAGCACGTTCAGATCGATGCCGTTGACGTGAAGCTTTTGCGCCGCGGCCATGCCTGTCCCCCGTTGCTTGTGATGGATCAGCCGATCCCCTAGCATTCAAGCACAACTAAATCAGAAAGCCGCGTGGAATCCCGTGACTGCCGCCGGAACCGCCGACAGCCACGGTACGCCTCCACCGGTCGGCCCTGCCAGAGGAACGCGGTGTTGTCGAAGACCTTCAAGTACGCCTTTGCGCTTCCGCTCCTGGCGCTGCTGGCCGGCGGATTGTCCGGCTGCCTGTTCGGCCACCGCGCTTCTCCGGCGCCCGAGCCGGCGCCGGCTGCAATGTTCCCCTCGGTGCTGCAGCACGCGATCGCGATCCAGGTGGTGGATCAGCGCCCGCCGCTGGAAACGGTGTCCGACCCCAGCTTCGCCTCGGGCTATGCGTACACCACCGACCGCGCCGACGAACAGGTGCGCAGCTTCGTCGCCGCCGTCGGCGCCAACCTGCGCGCCGGCAAGGGCATTTCGGCCTACCGCAACGGCAATGCCGGCGAGGCCGCCGATCCGGCCGGGCTGCGCTTCACCTTCCTGGTGCGCCACTGGTACGCCAAGTGGCCCATGCATACGTCCGCCAGCATCATCCCGGTGGAAGGCGAAATCGTGGTGGAGCTGCAGGTGTTCAAGGGCGAGCGCATCGTCTACGACCAGCCGTACCGCACGCCGGGCGAGCCGCTGGCGGCGGACCTCGGCGCGCTCACGCGGCAGAACTACGCCAGCTTCATCGCGATCAGCCTGAGCACCAAGCAGAACCAGCTGCAGGACGACGCCGTCAAGCTCATCGTCAAGGACCTGGCCGGCAACTGGCCGGCGATCGCGGCTGCGGAAAACGGCTAACGCTGCGAGGCGGGGATTCAGCCGGGCTTGCGGCTCAGCCCGAGCCTGGAGCCGATCAGCTTGTCGACCAGCCGCCGCGGCAGCAGGCTGGGGATGGTCCAGTTGGCCAGCCGGCCGGGCACCACCGCGTAGCGCACTTTCGGCGCCGCCGCGGTAAGCGCCTCGTGCACGGTTTCGCCGATCCGCTCCGGCGGCAGCCCTTTCCTGCCCTCGGCGATGAAGAAGTCGCGGAAGCGTCTCATCGCCGGGGCGATGTCGAGGTGTTCGTAGGGAGCGGTGTCGACTTCCGCGGCCTTGTCCCAGATCGGCGTGGCGACGTGGCCGGGGGCCACCAGCACCACGTCGATGCCGTAGAACAGCAGCTCTCGCCGCAGGCTTTCGGAGAGTCCTTCCAGGCCATGCTTGGACGCCACGTAGGGCGCCAGGAACGGCGCGCCGATGCGCCCGCCGACCGAGCTGATGTTGACGATGCGGCCCGGCGGCCCCTGCAGCGAGGCGTCGGTGCCCAGCAGCGGCAGGAACGCCTGGGTCACGATCACCGGCCCGACCAGGTTCACTTCGAGCTGGCGCCGCAGCTCCGCCACCGGCAGGTGGCTCAAGGGCCCGGCCACCGCAATGCCGGCGTTGTTGACCAGGCCGGCCAGGGTGGTGCCGCCCAGCCGCTCCCGCACGGTCCCGGCCGCGGCGCGCACCGCATCCTCGTCGGTGACGTCGAACACCAGCGGCGTAAACCGCTCGCCCAGCGCCTGCGCCAGGCCTTGCGCATCGGCGGCCCGGCGCACGCTGCCGAACACCCGGAAGCCGCGGTCGCCGAGCAGCCTTGCGGTGGCCTGGCCGATGCCGGTGGATACGCCGGTGACGACGACGCTGCCTTGCATGAGTCATCCGCCTGTGTATGCCGGCGTGGACGCCGGCGGGGTCGGATTCCTCCGACGGAGCCGGCAGCATCGGCCAGCCGCGGCGGGCCTGCAAGCGCGGGCGCGGCAAGGCCGGCGATCCGACGCCGCCGCATGGTAAGGTCCGCGTATGTCGATCTGCGGCTGCAGCCGGGGGCGGACCTCGCCGTGCCGGTAGCGTCGGATCGCGAACTGGCCCTTTACGTGGTTTCCGGAGAACTCGTGGTGGAACAAACGCTGGTGGGCACGTCCGTCCTGGCGCATCTGGGCGCCGCGGTCGGATCGGTCCGACTGCGCGCGGAAGGTGCCGCGCGCGCCGTGTTGCCGGGCGGCGTGTCGCTGCCGGGGCGGACGTAATGGGCCGCATCGGAAACCCGCGGGCGGGGATGTCCTGGAAGCACCTGGCCGGGTGCTGCGCGCTGGCCTTGTGCGCGCCGCTGGCGCTGCAGGCCCAGCAGGCCGCGCCGGAGCGGCGGGCGGTGCCGGGCGCCGGCGCCTCGGCGCCGGCCCAGCAGACCGACCCCACCGCGGAGACCCAGCACGAGAACCCCGACCCCTACGCCGACCTGCCGGCGCCGACCGGCAAGCCGGCGCCGACGCCGCAGGACCAGGAGCGCAAGACCGAGGACGTGCAGCTCAAGGGCGTGGAGGTGCAGGGCAAGCACGACGTGCTGCACGACGCCGACAAGCGGCTGAAGGCGCTGCAGGACTCGCTGCCCTGCAGCGGCTGCGACGTGCCGCCGCGCAAGAAGAAATTCGTGCGCCGCATGGTCGACAAGGCGATCAACGAGATCACCCCGCAGCCGCCGCCGGAACGCAGCCACGAGGTCAACGACAAGGCGCAGGAGTATTCGCAGGACGGCCAGTGCATCGGCGTCAACGATGCGCGCCGCTGCGCGCCGGAAAATACCCGGCCCTAAGCTCAGGGCGCCGCCAGCGCCGACTTCAGCCGCGCCAGCACCGGCGGCGGCAGGCCGGGGCGCCATTTCAAGGCGATGCGGCGCTGGAACTGCAGATCGCGCAGCGGCAACGCGCGCAGCGCGCCGCCGGCCAGGCTTTTCGGCGCCAGGGTGACGCCCAGACCCTCCGCCACCAGGCGCAGGGCGGTTTCGTCGCGTTCCGGCCGGGCGACGATCCGCGGCGCCACGCCGGCGCGGCGCATGTGCGCGATGGCGCTGCCCAGCATTTCGCAGTAGAAGCGCGCCACCAGCGGCGCCTCGTGCAGGTCGGCCAGGCTCGCCTCGCCGGAAGCAAAGCGGGCATGGCGGCCCTGGCGCGGCACCAGCAGCACGTAAGGCTCGGCGAACAGCGGCTGCATCTGCCGCGCAGGCCCCTGCGCCAGGGTGATCGCCGCGTCCAGGCGCTTCTGCCGCAGCCACTGCGCGAGCTGCGGCACGGCGCCTTCCCAGACTTCCACCACGCCGGCGCCGAACTCGGCCCGCAGGCCGGCAAGGTAGCGCGCCACCGCGTCGGGCGCCAGCGTGGCCAGCACTCCCAGCCGCATGCGTTGCGCGCCCGCGCCGGCGGCGGTCTCGGCGCGCGCCGCGTCGAATTCGTCGAGGATGCGCTGGGCGCGGGCCTGGAAGCGCCGCCCGGCGGCGGTCAGGCGCAGGCTGCGCCCGCTGGGCCGCTCGAACAGCGCCGTGCCCAGCTCGGCTTCCAGCGCGCGGATGCCGGCGGACAGGGCCGGCTGCGACACGCCGGCGCGGCGCGCGGCCTTGATCGCGCTGCCGTGCTGCACCACCGCGGCGAAATAGCGCAGGTTCTGCATGGACATAGGTAAACCTTATCGGTAACGCACAGGCCAATCTATTACCGTTGTGGGCCGCGGATCAAATAGCATGCAGCGACTACGACCCAGCCAGGAGCCCCGAATGACCACCGATGCAGGCGCCCGCACGCGCACGTTCACCTGGACCGACCCCGCCGTCACCGTCGCCGCCGCGCGCAGCATGAGCGGCGTGGAGCTGATGGGCGCGCTGGTGCGCGGCGAGCTGCCGCGGCCGCCGGTCTGCGACCTGGTGGATTTCGGCCTGACGCGGGCCGCCGAAGGCGAAGTGGAGTTCGCCTTCGAGCCGCGCGAGTTCCACTACAACCCGATCGGCTCGGTGCACGGCGGCATCATCGCCACCCTGCTGGACTCCGCGCTGGGCTGCTGCGTGCATACCACGCTGCCGGCGGGCGCCGGCTACACCACGCTCGAGATCAAGGTGAACTACGTCAAGGCGGTGACGGCGTCCACCGGGCCGATGCGCTGCGCCGCGCGCATCATCCACCGCGGCCGGCGCGTGGCGACCGCCGAGGCCTGGCTGCGCGCCGCCGACGGGACGCTCTACGCGCACGGCTCCACCACTTGCATGCTGCTGTGAGGCGCACGGCTGGGGGTCCTTTCGCCTGGCAAGCCGGGTAGTCGAGCCGTCGCCCGCCGGCCGCCTGTCGCAGCGGCCGCGGGCACGCGCCGGCCGTCTTGGGCGATACTGCGCGCCGGCACGCACGGCCGCAGCCGCGCCGCGGCCGCTATCCACACGAAGGCAAGCATGAAGTTATCCAAGCAGACGGAGCGCAAGCTGGAGCGCTTGGCGATTCCCAACCTGACGCTCTACCTGGCCAGCGGCCAGGCCATCGCCCTGGTGCTGGCCCTTGCGCAGCCCGGTTTCGGCTCGATCCTGGTGCTGGCGCCGGAACGCGCACTCGGCGGCGAATGGTGGCGCCTGTTCACCTTCCTGTTCAGCCCGCCGGCCGGCAACCCGTTTTTCGCGCTGTTCACGCTGTACCTGTTCTACTTCATGGGCACGGCGCTGGAAGCGCACTGGGGCCGGCTGCGCTACAACCTGTACCTGCTGATCGCCTACGTGATGACGGTGGCGGTGGCGTTCGTGTTCCCGTACTCGGTGGCCACCAACCTCTACATCGACGGCTCGGTGTTCCTGGCGTTCGCCTGGCTGTACCCCGACTACGAGCTGCTGCTGTTCTTCATCCTGCCGGTGCGCATCAAGTGGCTGGCGCTGCTGACCTGGCTGTTCTACGGCTGGCAGCTGGTCGCCGGCTACTGGCCGGCGCGGCTGGCGGTGCTGGCGGCGATCGCCAACTTCCTGCTGTTCTTCGGCCCGGACATCGTCCACCGCGTGCGCTACGGCCACCGGCGCATGCGCAACCAGGCCGCCGCCGCCGCCCGCCGCAACGAGGCGCGTCATGTCTGCACGGTCTGCGGCATCACCGACAAGACCCACCCGACCATGGACTTCCGCTACTGCTCCAAGTGCGAGCCGCCGGTGGCGTACTGCACCGAGCACCTGCGCAACCACGCGCACCGGGGGCAGGCGGCCCCGGACAGTGCGCCCGGCTGAGCCGATCGACTTTCCGGGCGCTACTCGGCGTACTTGAGCCGCAGCCGCTTCTTGTCGAGCTTGCCGACGCTGGTCTTGTCCAGCGCCTCGACGATGCGGATGCGGTCCGGCACGCCGTAGCGCGAGATCACCCCTTTGTCGGCAAAGCGCCGCACGTGCGCCAGCAGCGCCTCGGTGTCGAGCGTGACTTGCGGACGCGGCACTACCAGCGCCACCGGGCGCTCGCCCCACTTGGCGTCCGGCACGCCGATCACCGCCGCCTCGGCCACGCCGGGGAACTGCGAGATGATGTCTTCCAGCTCCAGCGAGGAGATCCATTCGCCGCCGGTCTTGACCACGTCCTTGACGCGGTCGGCGATCTGCAGGATGCCGTCGGCCGACAGGCTGCCGATGTCGCCCGAGTGCAGGTAGCCGCCGCGCCACAGCTCCTCGGACTTGTCCGGCTCCTTCAGGTAACCCTGGGTCAGCGTCGGCGAGCGGAACACCACTTCGCCCACGCTCTTGCCGTCGCGCGGCACGCTGCGCATGGCGTCGTCCACCGTGCGGATGTCGCTGAGCAGCACCGGCCGGCCGGTGCGTGCGCGCAGGGCGGCCTGGGTGTCGATGTCGGTGGCCAGCTCGGCGCTGCTCAGGTGGTTCAGTACCTGCAGCGGGCCGGTCTCGGACATGCCGTAGCCGGAGAACACGTCCAGCCCGCGCTCCAGCGCCGCCTTGGCCAGGCCCCTGGACAGCGCCGAGCCGCCGATCACCATCTTCAGCCGCGACAGGTCGGTCCTCTGCGCGTCGGGGTGCGACAGCAGCATGTGCAGCAGGGTGGGCACGCAGTGCGAGAAGGTGACGCCCTCCTCGCGGATCAGCTTGAGCAGCAGCTCCGGCGAGTAGCGCCCCGGGTAGACCTGCTTGACGCCGATCAGGGTGGCGGCGAACGGCATGCCCCAGCCGTGCACGTGGAACATCGGCGTGATCGGCATGTACACGTCCTCGCGGTGCACGCGGCCGTGCACCGGCGAGACGCCGTAGGTGGACAGGATCGTCAGTGTGTGCAGCATGATCTGCCGGTGGCTGTAGTACACGCCCTTGGGCAGGCCGGTGGTGCCGGTGGTGTAGAAGGTGCTGGCGCGGGTGTTCTCGTCGAATTCGGGGAAGTCGAAATCCGGCGCGGCGGCGGCCAGCAGGGCCTCGTACTCTCCGGCGAAAGCGATCGGGCTGTCGACCTTCGCGCCGCCGTCGTCGATCAGCACGAAGGTGTGCGCGGTTTCCAGCTTGTCGCGGATCGATTCCAGCAGCGGCAGGAACTCGGCGTTGACCAGGACGATGGAGGCGCCGGCGTGGTTGAGCGTGTACAGCACCTGCTCCGGGGACAGCCGGATGTTGACCGTCTGCAGCACGCAGCCGGACATCGGGATGGCGAAGAAGCACTCCAGGTAGCGGTGGCTGTCCCAATCCATCACGGCGACGGTCGATCCGGGCCTGGCGCCCAGTCCTGCCAGCACCGAGCCGAGCCGGCCCACGCGCTCGCGTGTCTGCCGGTAGGTCTGACGCCGCTCGCCGCGGTAGACGATCTCCTGCTCCGGCGCGGAATTGAGCGGCGCGGTCCACAGCTGCTTGAGCAGCAGCGGGTAGCTGTAGGCCGAGGGCGTGGAGAAAATCGGGTCGAAGCTCATGCTCGGGTCTCGTTGCCGGATCGGTCCGGACTCGTTGGGTACGGCGCGCGGCCGGCGTTGAAGGATGCGGGCCGGATCAGCCCAGGCCGCCGCACAGCAGGCCGCCGTCGGCCACCAGGGTGGTGCCGGTGACGTAGGCGGCGGCGTCCGACACCAGGAACAGGATCGCCGGGGCGATCTCGTGCGGCTGCGCCAGCCGGCCCATCGGGATCTGGTTCAGGATGGTGCGCTTGATCTCCTCGTTTTTGTGCAGGGCCGAGGCGAACTTGGTGTCGGTCAGGCCCGGCGCCATGGCGTTGACGCGCACCTTCCACGGCGCGCACTCGCGCGCGAAGGCCATGGAGAAATTGATCACCGCGGCCTTGGTGGCCGAGTAGATGCCCTGGTAATGGCCCGGCCGCACGCCGTTGACCGAGGCGACGTTGACGATGGCGCCGCCGCCGCCCTGCTTCATCAGCTTGGCGCCGAGCGCGCACAGCTCGAAGTAGCCGCGGATGTTGACCTGCATGGTCTTGTCGATCATCGACGACTCGGTGTCGGCGATGTGGCCGAAGTACGGGTTGGTCGCCGCATTGTTGACCAGGATGTCGAGCCGGCCGAACTGGCTGGCGATCTCGCCGACCAGGCTCTTGAGCGCCGCGGTCTCGCCCTGGTGGGCCGCGATCGGCGTGGCCTGGCCGCCGGCGGCGCGGATCGAGGCGGCGACCTTGTCCAGGTCTTCCTGCTTGCGCGAGGAAATGACGACGTGGGCACCCTGCTCGGCGAGCAGGCGGGCGGTGGCTTCGCCGATGCCGCGGGAGGCGCCGGTGATGAGGGCGATACGGCCGGTCAGGTCGAACAGCTTGGTGGGCACTGCGGGCTCCTGGGCTGGCGGATGGGATGGCAGATGGGACGGCTTCGATCCGGGGGCAGCATTTTACACAGCGGCGCCGGCGCGGCCGGCTGCTTCAGAGCTTCGATTGTTCCGCCACCGCCTCGGCCGAGGCGATCAGCTCGCGGATGAAGCCGGGAAACAGGGCGAAGCGCGGCACGCTGGTCTGGCCGAACTTATAGCGGTAGTAGAGCTGCTGCATGATCACCGCCAGCCGGAACAGGTTGAAGGCGTAGTAAAAGTCCATGCGGCTGGTGTCCAGGCCGGACTTTTCGCCGTAGTAGCGCGCCATCTCCTCGCGCCGCGGCATGCCGGGCAGGTTGCAGGGCTGCACGCGGCGGGCGTCGGCGGCGGGCGCGTCGTCGGGCTGGATCCAGTAGGCCAGCACGCCGCCGAAATCCATCAGCGGGTCGCCGATGGTGGCCATCTCCCAGTCCAGCACGCCGATAATGGTGAGGCGGTCCGCCGGCGACAGCACCGCGTTGTCCAGCCGGTAGTCGTTGTGGATGATGCCGGGCCGCGCCGAGTCGGCCGGCTGCCTGGACCTGAACCAGGCGGCCAGCGCCTCGCAGGGCGGGGTTTCCTCGGTGCGCGCCTTTTCCATGCGCTCGCACCAGCCCTTGACCTGGCGGCCGACATAGCCGGCAGGCTTGCCGAGGTCGCCCAGGCCGATCGCCCGGTAGTCCAGCGTGTGCAGCTTGACCAGCGTGTCGAGCAGGTTGAAGGCCAGGCGGCGCGCTTCCTCCGGCGTGTAGTGCAGGCCCGGCGGCAGGTCCCGGCGCACGATGATGCCCTTGATCTTCTCCATCACGTAGAAGGTGGAGCCGATCAGGCTTTCGTCTTCGCAGTAAGCCAGCGGGCGCGGGCAGGGGAAGTGCGGGCTGAGCTTTTCCAGCACGCGGAATTCGCGGCCCATGTCGTGCGCGGTGGCGGCCTTGGTGCCGGCCGGCGGCCGCCGCAGGATCAGCTCGGTGTCGCCGACGCGCAGCTGGTAGGTGAGGTTGGACGATCCCCCCTCGAACTGCGTCAGCTCCACCGGGCCGGACGGCAGCCCGGCGATGCGCGCACGCAGGAACGGCAGGATGCGGGCGGCGTCAAAGGCGCTTTCCTGGCGCACCGTGCCGGGGCGGTCGAGCACCGCGGGGCTGGTCTCCAGGCTCATTCCTTGGCTTCCATCGTGCATTGCTCCAGATCAATGTGCGGTCGGTCCGGCCGATTTTAGATTCTGCGGCGGGCAGCCGTGCGCCGGCTGCAAGAGTCCGCAGGCGGTCTTATGCAAAATAGGAATATCTGCATGCCCAAAATCGTCTGTCAACCCGAAACCACGGATGGTAAGGTGCGCGCCTTTCATCAAGGACCACCGCGTCCGGCATCGCCGGGTCAGGCCAAGGCATCGGCACTCCGGGCTTTCGCAGCGCCGGGCGCGGGCATTGAACCATGATCCAGACGGACACCCTCATCATCGGCGCCGGGCCTTGCGGCCTGTTCCAGGTCTTCGAGCTTGGGCTGCTGGGCATCAAGGCGCACCTGATCGACACCCTGCCGCAGCCGGGCGGCCAGTGCACGGAGCTGTATCCCGACAAGCCGATCTACGACATCCCGGCGCTGCCGGTGTGCGGGGCGCGCGAGCTGATCGAGCGCCTGCAGGAGCAGATCCGGCCGTTCGGGCCGACCTACCACATGGGCCAGCAGGCCACCGACGTGCGCCCGTTCGAGGACGGCAGCTTTTACGTCAAGACCAGCAAGGGCACCGAGTTCCATGCACGTACCATCGTGATCGCCGGCGGGGTGGGGGCGTTCCAGCCGGTCGAGCTGCAGATTCCCGGCGTGGACGCGCACGTGGACCGCGACGTGTTCTACAAGGTGCGCGATCCGGAAGTCCACCGCGGCAAGGACGTGGTGGTGCTCGGCGGCGGCGACTCGGCGCTGGACTGGGCCCTGGCCCTGCACGGCAAGGCGCAGAGCGTGGTGCTGATCCACCGCTCGGACAAGTTCAAGGCGGCGCCGGCCTCGGTGGCCAAGATGCGCCAGCTCTGCGACGAGCTGGAAATGCAGTTCCTGGTGGGCAGCGTCACCGAGCTGCGCGAGGGTGCCGAGGGCAAGCTGCGCGAGATCCAGGTGACCGGCGCCGACGGCGTGGCGCGCCGGCTGGAGCTGGACCACCTGCTGGTGTTCTTCGGCCTGCACCCGCGGCTGGGGCCGATCGCGGAGTGGGGCCTGAACCTCAACAAGAACCAGATCGCGGTGGACACCGAGAAGTTCGAGACCTCCGCCCCGGGCATCTACGCGGTGGGCGACATCAACTGGTATCCCGGCAAGAAGAAGCTGATCCTGTCGGGTTTCCACGAGGCCGCGCTGGCGGCGTTCGCCATCAAGGCGCGCCTGAATCCCGGCGAGAAGGTGCACCTGCAGTACACCACCACCAGCCCGATCATGCACAAGCGCCTGGGCGTTGACGACCCGTTCGCGGACGAAAAGCGCGCGGCCTGAAGTTCGTCTGGGTCACGTCGTGCAAGAAGGCGGCCCGCATTGCGGGCCGTCTTCGTTTGCGGCGCGTGCATTGCCGCGCGTAGGGCCTCGCCGCACCGCTATGTTTGCCACTGCACCGACTGCAAGGGTGTGCCGCGGATAGCATGCTGGCAGTCCACCGCGTGCGAAGAAGAATGTGCCCAGCCTTGCGATTGCCAGGATTCCCCGCCGGAGCGTCCGCCGGCCAATTGCAGCCTGCTGCGCGCTGATCGTTGCCGCCGCCGTCCTCGACGGCTGCGCCGGACTTCCGCCGGGAAGCGACTTTCCCAAGGCCGCGTCGGTCGCGCTGGCCCATCCGGCGCAAACCCGGCTCGGCGCGCAGTTCGAAAGCCAGGCGCGCGCGCATGGCGGACGCTCCGAATTCCGCATCATTTCCGTCGGTGTCGACGGCTTCCTGACGCGGGTGCAGATGATCGATGCCGCCGAGCGCACCCTGGATGTCCAGTATTTCATCTTTCGCGGCGACCAGACCGGCCGTCTGCTGACCGCGGCCTTGCTGCGTGCCGCCGACCGCGGCGTCCGCATCCGCTTGCTGATCGACGACGGCGACACCGTCGACGGCGACGAGCAGGTCTTCGCGCTCGACAGCCATCCGCAAGTCGAGATCCGGGTGTTCAATCCGTTCGCCTATCGCGGACACAACCGGCTGCTGCGGT
The DNA here is from genome assembly GCA_016779605.1 of Nevskia sp. Taxonomy (GTDB): domain Bacteria; phylum Pseudomonadota; class Gammaproteobacteria; order Nevskiales; family Nevskiaceae; genus Nevskia. The sequence continues at coordinate 13,271 of JADHNH010000035.1, forward strand.
CCGCGGAGTTCCTGCTCAACGCGCCGCGGCTCGATTACCGGATGCACAACAAGCTGCTGGTGGTCGACAATTCGATCGCCATCATCGGCGGGCGCAATGTCGGCAACCAGTACTTCCAGGTCGACCCGGAGTCGCAGTTCGCCGACGACGATGTATTTGCCGCCGGCCCGATCGCCGCGCAGCTCTCGGCGACTTTCGACGAGTACTGGAACAGCGGGCTGGCGATTCCCGCCCGGGCCCTGGCGGGCGGCTCGCCGGCGGTGGCCGGTCCCACCCAGCGCAGGCTGGACGACGACGGCGGGCAGCCGCAGGCGATGATGATGGACGGGGTCGATTACGCCGCGCGAATCGCCAGCGGAGAACCTTATGCCGGGCTGATTTCGGGCCGCTTGCCCCTGGTCTGGGCGCACGCACAGGTGGTCAGCGACAGCCCCGACAAGAAGCAGGTGGAGAACGGCGCGCTGGCGGGCCGGCTGATGGCGCGGCCGGTGGTCGACACCGCCGTCGCCGTACGGTCGGAATTGCTGATGGTGACGCCCTATTTCATCCCTGCCGACGACGAGATGCAGCTGTTGAGGAGCTTGCGGCAGCGCAATGTGCGCGTCCGCATCCTGACCAATTCGCTGGAGTCGACGACGGAACTGTCCGCCCAGTCCGGTTACCTGCACTATCGCCGGCCGCTGCTGGAGAGCGGCGTGGAGCTCTACGAGCTGCGCGCGCTGCTCGGCAACACCCGCGGCAGCGGCGAGACGGCCAGGATTTCGCACTACGGCACCTATGCCCTGCACGCCAAGCTGTTCGTGTTCGACCGCAGCAAGCTGTTCGTCGGTTCGATGAACTTCGATCAGCGCTCCAAGCGGCTCAACACCGAGATCGGCCTGATCATCGACAGCCCGGAGCTCGCGCAGCAGACCGCGGCGCGTTTCGAAGCCATGGCACAGCCGGCCAATTCCTACATGGTGGAATTGCGTGCGCGTACGGCGCAGGGCAAGCCCGACATGGTCTGGCACACCCTGGAGAACGGCACGGCCGTCGATTTCACCACCGAGCCCGCGCGCAGCCGCTGGCAGCGGCTGAAGCTGGCGATGCTGTCGTGGTTGCCGCTGGCCGGCGAGCTGTGAAGATCCTGCTGCTGCCGACGTTGCTGGTACTGGCGCTGGCCATGGCGCTGCTGCCGGCGGCCGGCGCGCCGCCGCCGGACGCGGCGCAGACGGAGATCAACTATCTGCTGGCGTCCATCGGCCGATCCGGCTGCACGTTTTATCGCAACGGCCGCTGGCATGACGCCAGGAGCGCACAAGACCATCTGCGCGACAAGTACGAAGCATCCGCGGCGAGCGGCCGCATCCGCACGGCGGAGGATTTCATCGACGAGGTTGCAACGAAAAGCAGCTTGAGCGGATTGCCGTACCAGGTCAATTGCGGCGCGACGACACTGAGCAGCAGCCGATGGCTGCTTGATGCCTTGGCGCGCTATCGCGATTCAAGCACGCCGGGCAGGCCGGCCGCACCGCGCGCGATGCGCGGTGCGGCCAGGAAAAACGCCTGGAGCAGCTGGCGGAAAATCAATCGTCCAGTTTGACGGTGATATGGTTGTGCACGGCCTTGACGTCGTCGGTGCCGCGGGCGATGGCTTCGGCCTGGTCGATCGCCTGCTGGGTGCGTGCGGTGCCGCTCAGCTGCACGACGCCATCGCGGTCGGTATCGACATGGATGCGTCCCATGCTGGTGAGGTGATCGGCTGCCAGCTTGGTCTTGATCTTGGTCGTGATCGCCGAATCCTCGACGAACGCCATCGGGTGCGAACGGTCCTTGTCGGAGTCCCCGGCGGCGGTGGCGATAACCGGTGCCAGCAAAGTGCCGACGACCAGGCAGGTGATTGCGATTCTTGTCTTCATGATTTTGTCTCGTGTGGAATCATTGTGGAGTATCCGGTGCGCACCGGTGCTCCGTCTGTCTGCTGCGCCGCTTAGGCGCGCCGCGTGAATGCGTACCCGGCTGGCGCCGGCGGCGCACCGCAGAGTGCCCGGAGCGGCGGTCGCGGCGATGCCCGGCGAAGATTTCAATCGCCGCGGGGAACTAAGGAATCTCTGAATAAGTCCATCCTGGACTTATTCAGACGACAGCCGTCGAAAAGTGTGATTTTCAACGGCTTTCATTTTCAACGGCTACGCCATTGAAAATGTTGGGCCGTCCGTGGCCCAAGCGGGAAGCTCTGATAAATCAGAGCTTCCCTAAAAGCAGCAGCGATGCTCACTATGTCCGCCGCCGCCATTGTGGAGTGCCGCGCATGCCATTCCGTTCGCCACGCCTGGCCGACCTGGGCGGCGCCCTGCGCCGGCATTGGCGCGCGATTTCGCTGATCGCCGCCGCGGTTGCCGTTCCGGGGCTGCTGTTTGCATTCGCGGCCGGTTGGCTCGACCCGGGGCGCTTGACCCCGGCGAAGATCGCCGATGCGCTGGAGGCGCACGACGGGCTGCATCCCGGGTTCCGCCGTGCGCACGCCAAGGGCATCTGCTTCGTCGGCCGCTTCGACTCCAACGGGCAGGGCGCGCGCCTGTCCCGGGCGGCGGTGTTCGGGCCGCGGCCGTCGTCCGTGATCGGCCGTTTTTCCACCGGCGGCGGTCAGCCGTATGCGGCGGACGGGCGCCTGGTGTTCCACGGCATGGCGCTGAGCCTGTCGGCGCCGGGCGGCGAGCAATGGCGCACGACGATGGACGACACGCCGATCTTCAACGTGGCCACGCCGCAGGCGTTCCTGGAATTCCAGATCGCGACGCGGCCGGACCGGTCGGGCAAGCCGGATCCGGCGAAAGTGTCGGCCTTTCTCGCGGCGCATCCGGAGACGCGCGCCTTCATCGACTGGCTGCGCGACCATCCGCTGCCGTCGAGCTTTGCCAACGGCACCTACTACAGCATCGATGCGTTCCGCTTCACCGACGCCGCCGGCAAGTCCCGCTTCGTGCGCTGGGCGTTCGTGCCGGAAGCACCTTTCGAGTCCCTCGACAAGAGCAGGCTGGCTTCGCTGGACAAGAATTTCCTGTTCGACGACCTGGTCGCCCGCGCCGCCCGGGGACCGCTGCGCTGGCACCTGGTGATCACGCTGGCGTCGGCCGGCGATCCGGTCGACAACGCCACGGTGCAGTGGCCCGAGGATCGCGAGAAAGTGGACGCAGGCACGCTCGCGGTCGATCGCGTCGTCGCCGAAGACGAAGGGCCGTGCCGCGACCTCAACTTCGATCCGCTGATCCTGCCGGCCGGCATCGGCCCCTCCGACGATCCGCTGCTCGCCGCACGCTCCGCCGTCTATTCCGCTTCGTTCACGCGGCGCGCCGGCGAACCGGCGCAGCCCAGCGCCGTGGCCTTGGAACGGGGCGGCGCGGTGCGGAGCGTGCCATGAGCGGCGTGCGCGAGCGCTTCGTCCTGCCGGCGCGCCTGCTGCACTGGACCATGGCCGCGATGATCCTGGGCATGCTGTTCGTCGGCGTGACCATGGTGTCCACGGTGGGTGCCGCGCACGGCGCGCTGCTGGCCTGGCACAAGCCCCTGGGCATTGCAGTGCTGCTGCTTGCGCTGGCACGCATCGCGGTGCGGGCGATATACCGGCCGCCGCCGCTGCCCGCCGATCTGCCGGCCTGGCAGCGCCGCGCCGCGTCGCTGTCGCACCTGCTGCTTTACCTGCTGATGGTCGCGATGCCCCTGATCGGCTGGGCCATGCTCTCCGCCGGCGGCTACCCGGTGCAGATTTTCGGGCGGCTGCGGCTGCCGCCCATCGCGCCGCACGACCTGCGCTGGTACAGCCGGCTGCACGCGGCCCACGCTGTTTTGGCTGGCCTGTTCTTCGCCACCGTGCTGCTGCACCTCGCCGCCGCGCTGTTCCACCGCCTGATCCGCCGGGACCGCGTGTTTCACAGCATGGCCCCTTGAGCGGACCCGCTTCCGGCGGTTAAGGTTCGATATCGGGATTGCCGCCCGGCCGCCTGGCCGGGAGCCGCAGCCCGCGCGGCCCAGCGCCGCCCGAACCACTTTTATCCAGACGAACCATTTCGTCGGTGCCGACGAGGAGAACGCACATGAGTCAGCTGCTGGCAGGCAAGACGGTATTGATCACGGGAGCCGCATCGGGCATCGGCAAGGCGATGGCAGAGGCGGCCGCCAACGCCGGCGGGCGGCTGGTGCTGGGCGACGTGTCGGTGGAGGCGCTCAATGCCGTCACCGCCGCGCTGACGGCGCGCGGTGTGAAGGCAGTGTGCGCGCGCTGCGACGTGCGCTCCACCGGCAGCGTGAATGACCTGGTGGCGCTGTCCGCGGCCAGCTTCGGCCACCCGGACGTGGTGTTCGCCAACGCCGGCATCGAAGGTCCCACCGGCGCGCTGTGGAAGAACACCGAGGAAGACGCCCAGGCCGTGCTCGACGTCAACGTGATGGGCGTGTGGCGCACGTTCAAGGCGGTGCTGCCCGGCATGCTGGAGCGCAAGTCCGGCGTCATCGTCGCCACCGCCTCGGTGGCGGGCCTGGTCGGCGCGCCGAGCCTGGCGATCTACGACGCCAGCAAGCACGCCGTGGTGGGCCTGGTGAAGTCGGTGGCCGGCGGCGTGGCCAAGTCCGGCGTGCGCGTCAACGCGGTGTGCCCGGGCGTGATCGACACGCCGATGGCCGGCCGCCTGGTCGGCAGCAAGCCGCAGATGAAGGACGCGCTCGTCGCATTCACGCCGATGGGCCGCCTGGGCCAGCCGTCCGAAATCGCCAACGCGGCGGTATGGCTGGGCTCGGACCAGGCCAGCTACGTGACCGGCCACACCATGGTGGTGGACGGCGGCTTCGTTTCGCAGTAGCGGTTGCCCGGCGGGCGCACCAGCGGCCGGCCGTTCGCCCGGCTTGCGCGGTGCGCCCGGCCTTCAACGATAAGTGATGAGGTTCTCGTCCCCGGCCAGCTCCAGGTGCGAGATGTCGTTGAAGCGCAGCAGCGCATCGCTGCGCTTGCCCAGCCAGAACATGTGCACCGAGGCGTTGTAGACGCGCCAGTTGAGCTTGATCGCCATGTCGTCGGTGACGTTCAGCGCCTTGCGCATGGCCACGCCGATCACGCCGCCGGAAGTGAACAGCACGCTGCGCTCGGCGCCGCTGTCGGCGATGCGGCGGATGCCCGCCTCGGTGCGGGTGCGGAACTGCTCCCAGGTCTCGTCCAGCGGCAGCTCGCCGGGCACGCCTTCCAGCCACAAGGTCGTGATCCGCTCCATCACGCGCTGGAAGCGGCGGCGATCGCTGAGCAGCTCGGTGCGGTCGATCGCGAACTCCGGATTCTCGCGCGCGATGATCGGCAGGTAGGAGCGGATCAGGTTCTTGTGGTCGTACTCGTCGTAGGCCGGGTCCACCGTCGCCGGCGGCGGCGTGCCGTCCAGGCCCATGCCTTCCAGCGTGCGCTGCGCGGTGAGCTTCTGGCGCTCCAGCGTGCCCGTGTACACGGCGTCGAACTGCTGCCCGACGCGCTTCCAGTGCTCGCCCAGCACCACGCCCTGGCGCTCGCCGAGCGGCGACAGGACATCGTAGTTGCGGCCACCGAACGATGCCTGGCCATGGCGTACAACGATCAGGGTACTCACCTTGTGAACGATTCCTTGGAGATGGTCGAACGAAGAATTCAGTGAACGGTCACCGCTCCGCGCAGCGCGGTGCCGAGCGTGCTGCCGTGCGCATCGGCCAGTTCCGGCGACAGCGCCAGCGTGTAGGTGCCGCGCGGCGCGGCGAACAGCATCATGCGCGGGTTGTCGGCGCTCACCTGCCACTGGCCGCCGACGCTGCGGCCCTTGCGGTCCAGCACGCGGATGTGGCGGGCCGCGGCCTGCGCGCTCACCGGCGCGGAGAACAGCAGGGCGATGCCGGGCTCGAAGCCGGCCTCGTCGGCCTGCAGCAGGGCCAGGTGGGCGGCGCCGCCGCCGGCGGCGGCCCACCAGGGTCCCGCGCTTGTGGCGGGTTCGGCCGGCTGCTCGTCCGGCGTGTCATCGCCCGCCGTGCTTACCGGCTGGTCCGCCGCGCTGGCTTTGGGGGCCGGCGGCGCGTCGGCCGCGGCCGCCTTGGGCTGGGGTGCGGGGGGCTGCGTTTTAGCGGGGGGCGGGGCGGGCGGCGGCGTTGCCGAAATGCCCGGCTGCGGCGCGGCGGCCGCATGAGGCTCGGCGGGCGCTGCCGGTAGCGCCATGGGACCGGTGGTGTCGATGGCGGGCGCGGGGGGCGGTACGGCGGCCTGATCGACCGGTGCGGCAGCGCGCGGGTAGAGCAGGTTCAGGCCGCAATACACCGCGATCGCACTGACGGCGACGATCAGGACGACCCGCATCAACGCCATCGCCAAGCTCCCGGAGCCGAAGTCCTTGTGCAAGCCGCCGCTTGTGAGTGCCCGTCCGGGCGCGCCGGAAACCCTGCTGCGGGGTCCGGGTGCCGCCCGGCGCGGCGCACGTGCCGGGCGCCCTGCGGCCATGTTGTGAATTTTAACCAAAGCGGCACCTGCCGTCAGTCATGCAGGGGCCGTTTTCGGGGGCCGGCCGGCGGTTATTGGGGCGTCCCTGTCGCGGATCGGGCGAGACTGCGATAATAGGTGTGCTCCCATACCGGACCGCAGGGCCCCCAAGGGAGCGGTTATGACCAAGTACGACCCGATTTTTCGCCGGTTGATCCATACCGCGCAGGCCGCCGGCCGGCACGCCGCGCCGCCTGCGTGACGGCGCCTGCGTGGCGCGCCGTGCGCGCGCCGATCAACCCGCCGATCAATCCCCCGATCAATCTTTGTTCCTTGAATGGGATTCAGCCAATTTGGACGCCAGTCACAAGCCCCTGAAGCACATCGCCACCGCCAAGCTGCCGACACCGTTCGCGGAGTTCACCGTGCTCGCCTACGGCTCCAGCGACGGCAAGGAGCACCTGGTGATGGCGCTGGGCGACCTGCAGGCGGCCGGCAGCCTGCCGCCGCTGGTACGCGTGCACTCCGAGTGCCTGACCGGCGATGCGCTGTTCTCGCTGCGCTGCGACTGCGGCTTCCAGCTGCGCGCGGCGCTGGAAGCGATCGCCCGCGAGGGCCGCGGCGCGCTGATCTACCTGCGCCAGGAGGGCCGCGGCATCGGCCTGGGCAACAAGATCCGCGCCTATGCGCTGCAGGACCGCGGGGCCGACACGGTGGAGGCCAACCACCAGCTCGGCTTTCCCGCCGACGCCCGCGAATACGGCCTGGCGGTGGACATGCTGCGCGCCGTCGGCCTGCGCCGCATCCGCCTGATGACCAACAACCCGGCCAAGCTCGACGCGCTGGTCAAGGACGGCGTGATCGTGGAAGAGCGGGTGCCGATCGAGCGCGGGCGCAATCCGCACAACACCGCCTACCTCGACACCAAGGCCGAAAAGATGGGCCACCTGCTGGGCGAGTCCGAAGAAGGCGCGGCTTGAGCCCGGGCGGGGCCTCGCCGTGAACCTGCTGTACCCGCTGGCGCGGCCGTTCCTGTTCGCGGCGGATGCCGAACGCATCCACGAGCTGACCATCGCCGGCCTGGCGCGCTGGCCGCGCTCGGTGGCGCTGCTCGCCGGCTGCCCGGTGCAAGCGCCGGTGCGATTGATGGGGCTGACGTTCCGCAACCGCGTCGGCCTCGCCGCCGGGCTGGACAAGAATGGCGAGTGCATCGAAGCGTTCGACCGCATGGGCTTCGGCTTCGTCGAGATCGGCACGGTGACGCCGCGGCCGCAGGCGGGCAATCCGCGGCCGCGCATGTTCCGCCTGCCGCGGCAGCGCGCCATCATCAACCGGCTCGGCTTCAACAACCACGGCGTGGAAGCGCTGGTGGCGCGCGCCGGCCGCGCGCGGCGCCAGGCGGTGCTCGGCATCAACATCGGCAAGAACGCCGACACGCCGCTGGAGCGCGCCGAAGACGACTACCTGGCCTGCCTGGCAGCGGTGCACCAGGTGGCGGACTACGTCACCGTCAACATCTCCTCGCCCAACACCGCCGGCCTGCGCGACCTGCAGGGCAGCGGCCGCTTCGAGCTGCTGCTGCAGCGGCTGGTGGGCGCGCGCGACCAGCTGGCCGACAAGCACGGCGTGCGGCGCCCGCTGCTGGTGAAGATCGCGCCGGACATGGAGCCGGCGCAACTCGAGTCGATCGCCCTGGCCGCCCGCGACAGCGGCATCGACGGCCTGATCGCCACCAACACCACGGTGAGCCGCCCGGGCCTGGAGGATGCGCCGCTGGCCAGCCAGGCGGGCGGCTTGTCCGGCGCGCCGCTGCGGCCGCTGGCCGAAGCGGCGCTGGGCACCCTGCGGGCGAAGCTGGGGCCCGATTTTCCGCTGATCGGCGTGGGCGGCATCCTGTCGCGCGCGGACGCCGTGCGGCGCCGGGAGGCGGGGGCGGACCTGGTGCAGATCTACACCGGCCTGATCTATCGCGGGCCGTCGCTGGTGGGGGAGTGCGCGCGGGCATTGCGCGGCTGAGCCGGCGCGTTGCATCATGCCCGGGCCGGTCCGCCGCGCCGCAATCGAGCTTCCGCACGCGCCGGCGAACCACCGCTCAAGCCGGACGGACCCGGCCAGTCCGAGGGATACGAATACCATGCGCAAGCTGTTCCGGGGCGGCGTGTGCGCTGCGGCGCTGCTGTGGGCCAACCAAGCCGCCGCGGTCCACGTCGACGACTACCGGATCCCGTACGTCACCAGCACGTTCAACTACGAGATCAGCGACGGCGTGCGCCATTCCGGCAACGGCCTGGGCTTCCAGTTCGGCGCCGGAGTGCCGCTGGGAGAGCAGTCGGCGCTGGAGCTGTCGGTGTACGACCTGGCCCGGCGGCGCGACGCCGACGGCGGCACCGACCGCCAGCTCGGCGTGTTTCCCAACTTCGTGTACGACTTCGGCCTGTGGGGCTTCGACGAGAGCTACCTGCCGAACTTCAAGCCGTTCGTGCTGGGCGGGCCCGGCTTCATCAACGAAAGCGTGCTGGGCGGGCACCATTCCGTGCTCGGCGTGGACGGCGGCGCCGGCGTGCTGATTCCGCTGCACGTCGGCAAGTGGAACTGGGGCTGGTCGGTGCGTACCGAGGTCGACGCGGTGGCGAGCTTCAGCCACGGCGCGGTGGTGCCCGGCGAATCGGCGCTGGTGGACTACCACCTGATGCTGGGCCTGCAGATTCCGCTGACGCCGCTGTTCCAGCACCGCCACCCGCCGGCGCAGCAGCCGGACTGCGCGGTGGCCGTGGTCGACCCGGTCACCGGGCGGCGCGACTGCGTGGTCGACACCGACGGCGACGGCGTTCCCGACAGCCGCGACCAGTGCCCCGGCACGCCGCCGGGCACCAAGGTGGATGCCGTGGGCTGCCCGGTTGCCGTCGAGCCGCCCAAGGACACCGACGGCGACGGCGTGGTGGACAACAGCGACAAGTGCCCGGACACCCCCAAGGGCGCCAAGGTGGACGCCAGCGGCTGCGCCATTCCGCAGCTGCTGGGCCTGCCGGTCATCCGCTTCGCCAGCGACAGCGCCAGCCTGCCGCCCGGCGCGGCGCACGACCTGGACGAGATGGCGATCAGCCTGGAAGGCCAGCCGGCGATCCGCTTGGTGCTCGAAGGCCACGCCGACACCTCCGGCGGCGAGAACCACAACCGCGACCTGTCGCGCCGCCGCGCCGACGCGGTGCGGCAGTACCTGATCTGGAAGGGCATCGACCCTGCGCGCCTGACCGCCCAGGGCTTCAACGGCCTGCGGCCGATCGCCTCCAACGACCATCCGGAAGGCCGCGCGCAGAACCGGCGGGTGGAGTTCCGGCTGGTCGGGCAATAAGGGGCACGGCGGCGCGGGCGCCTTTCCGCGGAAGCCTCCCGCAAGTGGGACCCTGCGGCAGCGGGCGTTCGTGCCCTCAGTGTCCCGGTACGTGCCGCGTATGATCCGGCCGGAACAGGCGGATCAGCGCCGCGGCGATCTCCGACAGCACCAGCACCACGACCACCAGGAACAGGCCGCAGTACATCGCCGGGGCGTTGAGCATGGCCACCGGCGTATAGCCGGCCCAGGTCTCGCGGATCAGCGCCTTGTCGTCCTGCTCCAGGATCACCCAGAGCTGGCGCAGCCAGCTGGTGTCCAGGGCGGCGCGCTCTTCCTTGAAATGCTGGTAGCGCCAGTACATGCGGCGGATGGTGAGGCCTTCGGCGTGGAACACCGGATCTTCACTCAGCGTGTGCTTGAGAATCAGGCGATCCATGGAGCCGTCGAAATAGCGGTCGGCGATCTCCTGGTAGCCGCGCAGGTTGGCGGTGACCTCGGCCAGGTGCGCGTCCAGGCGTTTCAGGTACTGGTCGGCGAAGGCCGGCACCTGGATACCCAGCAGCAGGGCGGCGCAGGCGCCGAGGATCGTCAGGAAGCGGAAGAGCATGGCGGCAATTCACCTCTGTTCGGTCGGTGGGACGGGCAGGCAACGCTGCTCGCGCAGGTTCGCCGGCAACACCGGCCGGCGGCTGGCGACGCGCCGATCACGGGGCGAGCACCGAAGGGGCGCCGCCGATGCGCGCATGCAAGGCCGACGTCAACGGTTCGTAGCCGCGCGCCCAATCCAGCAGCACGTAGAGAGGGTCGGATATGCGCGCCGGATCGAAGCCTTCCTGCTTGAGATCGGCCTTGCGGTATTTGAACGTGGCGGTGGTCTGGTGTTCGCGGCGCAGCCGCAGGAACGCCGGCACCGCGTAGGCCGGCAGGCGCTGCCGCAGGTGCTGCGCCAGGGCGCGCAGATCCGCCGTGCCTTCGGCCAGGCGCAGCGCCGCCATGCCGGCGCGGCCCTCGGTGCCCGGCACCAGCACGCCGTAGACCACCGCCTCCTCCACGCCGGGAAACTGGTTGAGCGCGGCTTCCACCTCGGTGGTGGCGACGTTCTCGCCCTTCCAGCGAAAGGTGTCGCCCACCCGGTCCACGAACTGCACGTGGCGCAGGCCCTGGTCGCGCACCAGGTCGCCGGTGTTGAACCAGCAGTCGCCCTTGCGGAAGGCGCCGCGCAGCAGCTTGGCTTCGCTCGCCGCCGTATCGGTGTAGCCGTCGTACGGCGCCTTGTCGTTCACCTGGCCGATCAGCAGCCCGACCTCGCCGGTGCCGACCTTGCGCAGGAATCCGCGGGCGTCGCGGCGCGGCTGCTCGGCCTGCGCGTCGAACTCCACCACCGCAAATTTCATCGGGCAGTAGCCGACCGTGCCGGTGAGGCCGAAGCTGTTGATGAAGCCGATGTTGCTCTCGCTGGACGCGTAGAACTCGAAGATCGCCGGAATGCCGAAGCGCTGCTGGAACGCCGGCCAGATTTCCGCGCGCAGGCCGTTGCCCACCGCCAGGCGCAGCCGGTGCGCGGTGTCGGCCGGCGTGGGCGGCCGGTTCAGCAGGTAGCGGCACAGCTCGCCGATGTAGCAGAAGGCGGTGGCGCCGCTGGCGCGGATGTCGTCCCAGAACTGCGAGGCGCTGAAGCGCCGCGCCAGCGCCAGGCAGGCGCCCGCGCCCAGCGTGCCGCTCCAGCACACCGTGAGCGCGTTGTTGTGGTACAGCGGCAGGCAGCAGTACAGCACGTCGGTGGGCCGCAGGCGCAGCGCCACCTGGCCCAGGCCGTACATCGCGCGCAGCCAGCGCAGGTGCGTCATCACCGAGGCCTTGGGCAGGCCGGTGGTGCCGGAGGTGAAGACGTGGAAGGCCGGCTGCCCGGCCAGCACCGCGCGCGTCTCCGGCGGGTTGTCCGTCTCCGCCCCGGCAGCCAGCGCGGGCAGGCTGGCGAAGCCGGCAGGCGGCGTGCCGGGGCCGTCCCACAAGTACCCGGCGAGCGCGGCGCTGCCGCCGGGCAGGCAGGGCGTGGTGCCGAGCGCTTCCAGGCATTCGGCACCTGCCACCAGCATGCGCGGCCGCGTCAGGCCGATGCTGTGTGTCAGTGCGGCGCCGCGCTGCTGCGTATTGAGCAGGGTGGCGGCGGTTCCGAGCTTCACGGTGCCCGCCACGCAGGCCAGCAGCTCGGGCCGGTTCTCCATCAGGATCGCCACCGAGTCGCCGGCGCGCAGGCCCTGGCCGCGCAGCACGGCCGCGCAGCGGTTGGCCCAGGCGTTGAACTCCGCATAGGTCCAGGTGCGGCCCTCGAAGCGCAGGGCCGGGTTGCCCGGGAAGCGCGCCGCCGTATCTTCCAGTGCCAGGCCGATAGATGCCGCGCGGTCCGGCGCCAGGGCGCCGAGCCCGCGGAAACCCCGCGCAATGATGCCGCTGTCCGGCAGCGTGCGCAGGAAACCCCGCAGCACGTCGCGCAGCCGCACCCGGTCGCCTGGTTCCGCCATAGCCCGCACTCCGTCCGCCCTGATCCGGAACGTCGTGCCTTTTACTGTGCACCGCCCCCATGCGCCGCGCCATAGGCCCGCTGTGGGGCAAATCGAGGAATGGGCGCCTGCGCAGCCAGGGCGCAGCGGCTATAATGTCGCCCACGGGGCGTAGCGCAGCCTGGTAGCGCACCTGCCTGGGGGGCAGGTGGTCGCAGGTTCAAATCCTGTCGCCCCGACCAATTACTTCAATGACTTACTGAAGCGCTGCAACACCCGGTAACGCTTGGGTAACGCTTCAGTAACGCTTCCTCCCGATTGATAGGCCCGAATCGACGGGCTGCCATGGGGCGTCGTGCCCCTCCAAGTAGTGCCGGGTCATGGTCACGTCCGCGTGGCCGGCCAGCGCCTGAATCCGTTCCTCGCTCCAGCCCTGCTCGCGGTACAGCGCCATGCCCAGCGAGCGGATTTCGTGAAACGTCGGCCGCGTCCGCTCGGCTTCCACCGGCAGCCTGGCCAGCTCGAAGGCATCGCTAAACGCCCGCGTCAGCTGCTCCGGCAAAATTTGCGTGAAGTGATCCCTGGCGGAGGCCCGCATCCCGACCGGCCGTGCCTTCTCCGGCAGCCGGTGCAGCACGTAGGGACTCGCGATCCGATCCCGGCACCGCTGCAGCACTTCCCGAAGCTCTGCGCCAATGGCGATGGCCAGCCGGCGCCCGGTCTTACCTTGCTCGATCTTCAGCCGATCGTCTTCCACATCCGACCAGCGCAGCTGCACCAGGTCTTCCCGCCGCTGGAGGGTCTGCAAGCCCAAATCCATCGCGTTCTGCAACCAGTCAGGCGCTACGGCACGAATGGCCAGGAACGCCTCATGCGTCAGCCGCTCGCGCCGAGTCTTCGGCTTGTAGGCCCGCAGAATCCGCGCCGGATTGTCATCCCGCCAGCCCTCATAGACCGCCGTGTCGAACAGCTCCACCAACCGCGCCCGGTAGCGCCGGCGGCGGTGATCCGATTGCAGGTTGCGCAGGTAGTTCGCCAGGAAGTGCGTATTGACCTCGCTGGCATCCAGGCTACCCAACTCCCGCGACAGCTTGCCGAACTCCCATTTCCGGTCGGCCTTGGTCTTGTCGGCATCATCCGACGACAGGGACGCCAGATGCAGCTCGATCAGCCGGCGCACTGACAGGCTGGAATCGCCGACCAGCCGGTCATAGACGCGGTTGCGCGGCGCGAATTGCAGGTTCAGCCGCTCGGCCGCTTCGATGGCTTCCGCCCGGGTCACGTCCTTACCCAGGTAGACGTACTTCCGCGTCAGAGGGTGCTTGTAGCGGAAGCCCTTGGGATGCGTGGTCAGGTTACGCGGCAGCCCCCGGTTCTGCGGCCTACGGCGAGCGGCGCACATCGCTGCACACCTTCGCCACCAGCCGCTCGACTGTCGAGGGCAGGGCGCTTTCGTCGATGAAATAGCGGGCACCGATGCGACGGCCCGGCAACTGCCGCTCGCGGATCAGCCGCCGGATCGTGTTCTCATGGGGAGCACTACCAGCCTCAAAGCGATCCAGGCGGTAGCGCTGGACAGAGATCAATTTCATACGCACCTCTCCGAGTGAACAAAGGAGAGGTGATTATTATCATCCCGTAGGGGACTGTCAATATCTGCTAGTCAAGCACAATTTCGCGATTGCGGAACCCTTCGACGTTTTTTTCCCCCTTGACCACCTTCCAGAAGTTGGAGACGGTGCGCGCGATGCGGTAGCCGAGGTTACGGTCAGACAGATGAGTGTCCTCCGGGAAAACGTCTTTGGCGACAATGCCCAGGATTTTCTCGTATTTCCGCACGGTGGCGATGGTATGCGTGATGTAGATGACCTTCCAGCCGAACGCATAGCCCATGTACAGCATGCCGATGGCGCTTTCGAGCTCGCCAGACTGGCCGCGGAAATTCTGGATCGCGCTTGCGACGATTTTCTGCAGGTCTTCGGCGGGGGGGAACTTCGGGGGCTTGCGGACCATGGCTTGCTCGGGCTGGCATCGCTACGGGACGCTTAGCATACCATCCGCACAACCGGGCTTGTAAAAATGAGAGCCTCTGGCAAGTGTGCCTTGCATTAAGCGTCAAAGTCTTTCAGCCACTGCCGATTCCCGCTTCGGAATTCTGTGAACCCAAGCTGCGACTTGTCTTGAATCCTGCGACCACCCAAATGACCCCAATACCAAACAACAGGAAGGTGGCTGGCACGCAGACACCGAAAAGCACATAACCTCGTAGGCTTCTAGCCTTCGCCGGGCCCACGGGTGCTGCAATTTTCAGAAGCCCGCGCCGCACCGCTTCCTCGTAGACAGGCCGCAAATCGGGTGACATCGTCCCATCCACGTACTCCTTGGCAAGTTCTTCCTGGCGGGCTTCAAAGCCTTCATTGGTAACTGGCTTGGCCGTAGCTAAGTCAAAGTGCGAACTCGGTTGAACGACCGCCCAAGTGCCTCCCGATGCGTGGTGCTCGTGAGTGGCAACAGCCGCGACAGCCAGGATCCACGCTGCGCTGCAAACCACCCACATCCGCAACAAACCGCGTTTGATAGTCACATCTTCCCCCACCGGCCACCGAAATGGCCTTTGAATGACCATGAAGTGCGCAAAACGGTCGCGAAGCTCCGTGAGTTGCTGGGCGGTCCAATTCATCGCGTCTCGCCTTTTTCGGGCCAATTCGCCACGGTTTTCGGCACTGTTGTTATTTCCCAACTCTGTGCGGAAGTACTCCAAGTCTATGCAGGTCTTCCAGATACGCTCCAAGTAGTCAGCTATTTCTTGATCGAACAGAAACAGCGCCCCTCGCGTTTCGCTCAAGAATTTGAATTGGGCCGCTTGGCTCGGCGCAGCTTCTCGCACTGTCTCTGCAAGGAAGGAACGCACGGCGTCGAAGATCGCCAAGCGCTTTTCAAACAACTCTAGTCGGAGCTTTGCTGCACTCAAACACCACTGCAAGGCACCTATGGCAATTCCCGCGATGGCGATAGCTGGTGTCAGGCCGGCTTGCAGATAATCGATCCAGTCTCTAGGAGTGGCCATTCTGTTTCCCGCGATTGCTGATGGCAGGATTGTACGGGACGGTGAGCGACCGATTCATCAGAATGGTACTACCCCCTAGCTGCCGGCCGCGAGCGGTGGCCTTAGGCTGGTGAGCACCACGTCGGCGTCACCGGTACCCGATCCATCAGACGACTAAGCGGTCGAGGCGCCCTGACTGAGCTTTCACGCATAAATTCCAATCTCCGACCCTGCAACCCATCGAATGATAGCCCCGGTCAACGGATGCCAGCTGACGAACTTCCACGGCGACGCCATCCACTCTCCCGTGGCCCGCGACATCCATCCGCCGCCAGGTGCGGGCCGCACATCATCCCGCCAGTCCGTCCAGCGCTTCCGCACATAGCTCGGTGCCAGCCACCAGCGGCGCTCCTTCTTAGAGTCGGCGTCCAGGCCGCCGGACCCGTGCGTGCGCTGGCCCTTGGCGAACCGGTGAATGCTGTCCTGGCCCTTGCTGACGTACTTGAGCAGGTAGCCGATGGCCTTGGTCACTTTTTCTATCCTGGTCGATCCGTGAGTCCACCAGCCCATGGCATCGGGCTTGGGCAGCCGCACGCCGTGGGGCACCCAGATCAGGATGTGGTAGTGCGGTGCGCCGCGTTGCTGAAGCTCGCAGACCCACACGAAGGCGTAGCGGTGCCCCCAGTAGCGCAGCCATTCCCGGATGCGCTTTTGAAACTCGGGCACGTGCCTGGGGTCCCACTTCACGCCTGGGGCGTAGGTCAGGGTGAGCATGGCCATGAAGGTGCGGAAGCCATTACGCTGTTTGCTGTCCCGGAGGAGGCGCGCCGAGGTGACGACATTCTTCCGCAATCGCCGGTGGCGACTCTCGAACCGGTCAATGCGCAGCTCGTCCTTTCTGTCACTTGTTGGAGAAGGGACAAGCCCAAAGGCGGCCGCCGGCTCGCCGGTGCGGGCTACGCCCGCATCCGTCGATCCGCCGCCGCCAGCCGGCTCCGATCCCCGCGAACTCCCCCCTTTGACCACAGGCGCGCCAGCGCCTGGCGGGCGCGCGTCCTGTGGACAAAGCGGGGATTTCGCTCCGGAACCGATTTCCGGAACGGTAACCAATGGGGCCTGTAAGCCCTTGTTCCTGTTGTGCTGCCCTGATGTTTTTTCCAAGTGCGCCAAGCGCACTGAAAACGTTATGCGTAAAGGGAGTTACTCGCTTCAGTGTCCAACCCTGGGGGGCAGGTGGTCGCAGGTTCAAATCCTGTCGACCCGGCCAATTACCTCGATGATTTACTGAAGCGCTGCAAGACTCGGTTACGTTTTCTCCTGTTTGTTATTCCATTTCGACAGGCTGACACGGACCTCATGCCCCTCCAAGTACGGCCGGGTCATGGTCACGTCCGCGGGCCCCGCCAGCGGCTGCATCCGCTCCTCGCTCCAGTCCTGCTCGCGGTACAGGTCCATGCCCAGCGAGCGAATTACGTGAAACATCGGACGCGTGCGATCAGCCCGCTTTGGCAGCCCGCCCGCTGCCGGATTCGTGCCTGGCAATAATGTCCTGAATTTGCGCGGGCTCGAACGCTACGTCCCAGCACCAGACCCCGAAGCCACCCTTTGTGTTGACCGCGGTCACCCATAGCGACAGCGCAGACCGCTTTTCCTGGTCTTGCGGGGAGTCCTGGCCCTTGATTTCCAGCACCAGCGTCTTGCCGTTGCCCAGGCGAATCAGGAAATCGGGGAGGTAGCGTCGCCGCGAGCCGTTCCAAAGGTAGTAAACGTGAAATCCCAGATGATCGTTTTTCGCGTAGGCGGCGATCATGGTTCGCATTTTCTCGGATTCGAGCACGTTGGCCGCATGCGCTTCCCAGGCGCCGTCGCTGACGACATGGCTGATCTGTGACTTTCGCGTGGGGAGTGTCGCCTTGGTCGTGTACCAGGTTCGCATTAGCCGCGTCGATCCGACCGGCATCTCCTCATCGAATACCGGTTCGATCCGCTCCTGGTTCTGCTCGGTGACATGGCGAATCAGGTGCTGCACCACAAGGTCGATATTCAGCGAAACCAGAATCCGCTTGCGCAACGGCTCCCGGTGAAACAGCGACGGGATGACCAGCTTGTCCGAGGCCAGGAATTGCTCGACCAGTCGGATCAGCTGCACCACAAGGTACTCGCGATTGCCACTGAACGTCTGCTGCATAGTCTCAAAAGCCTTGCGCGCGGCATTGAACGTCAGCCGCTGCAGGCGGAATTCGTCCGGCAGTGTTTCGAGATCGATATCCACGATCTGCTCCCAGGCGGTTGCCCCGCCCAGGGCAGGTGCGATCTCGACGCTGATCGGCGTCCGGGCCGGGTCCAGGCTCAGCTTGCCTACCGACTCCCAATCCATGACCAGCACCGGCCGCACGACCACATCCACGCGGACCACATTGGGCCAGCGAATCTCCAGCGAATTACGCTCGGGCAGCGACTCGATCTGGGTGCTGGCTTTCGGCGGCGGCGGCGGTTCCCCGCCGTCGCCCACGTCCTCGAAAATCGACAGCGGCACGCCGAACACGTTGACGTATTCCGGCTTGAACAGTTCGCGCTCCACTCCGTCAGGCCCTACGACGGCCTCCTTGTCGTAGGCCACGCGGCGCAGGCCGCGGCCGATCACCTGCTCGCACAGCAACTGGCTGGTGAATGCGCGCAGGCCCATGATGTGCGTGACGTTTTTCGCATCCCAGCCTTCGGACAGCATGGCGACCGATATCACGGTTTGCAGGTCCTGTCCGGCCTCGCCGCGCTTGCCCACGTTGTCGACGATGGCGCGCAGCAGCTCTTCCTTCTTAAGCTGGACGAGCCGCGCCTTGCGGTCGTCCGGGATGCGGGCGCTGTCCAGAATCTGGTGCAGCCGCGCTTCATAGTCCTTGTCCGCCGCAGCAGATTCCCCGACCTCCGCCTTGTCGAGTACCCGGGAATCCACGCGCAAGGTGCGAGCGGGATTTTTCAGTTCGGGCCAATGGGCGTCACCGCTGTTGAGGTAATGCTCGATGCGTGCGGCGGTTTCGGTGCGGTTGCAGACGGTCAGCATGACCGGCGGCGACACATGCCCGCCCGCCTGCCAAAGATCGGCGGCGTTGCGCCAGTCCGCGCCGAGCAGGGTGTACGCCTGCTGCACCAGCGCCGGCAGCGATTCGTGCGGCTGTGCGCCGCGCCGGTTCAAGTCTTCGGCCACCGCCGGATCGCGGTACAGGTGATAGAGCTTCGGCCGCAGCGTCTGGGTGTCCGGCACTACGCCATCCCGCACGACTACGCGCGGGGTCTTGACCAAGCCGGACTCGATGGCATCGTTGAGCCCAAAATCGGAGACGATCCAGTCGAACAGGCCCTGCTCGGTGTTGCTGCGGCCGGTCGGCGCGAACGGCGTTGCCGAAAGGTCGAAGCAGCGCTGTATGCGAAGTTCGTTGTGGATGCGGTCCAGGCCCTCGATCCAGCGGGTCGCCTCCTCGGCATCCAGTCCCATTTCCTCGGCACGTTTCTTTACCGCGCTGCTGCGCTTGTCGTCCGGCGACATGCGGTAGGCGTGGTGCGCCTCGTCATTGATGACGATGATCTCCTTGTATCCCGCCAGCCTGCCGAGGACGCGCCGCACGAAAGCCTTGTCGCTTTCCGCGCCTTTCTTCACCACCGAGCGCTCTTGCACCTTGAGCGGCATCAGCGTGTGCCAGTTCTCGATCAGCACCTCGGCCTGGTTCAGCTTCTGCCGCATCGACTCGGAGGGGCACAGCCGGAACTCGTCGTAGCTGTTCGAGGGATTGCCCGGCATCAGCACCTGGAGCCGCTCGCGCACCGTCAGGCCGGGCGCGACGACGAAAACGGCGCGCGAAAAATCCTTGGTCCGCTTCGGGTAGGTCAGCGCATTCAGTACCTGCCATGTGATGATCATCGCCATTACGGCGGTCTTGCCGGCGCCCGTCGCCATCTTGTTGCAAAGCCGTTCCCAGGCCCCGCCGTCGCCCTGCACGAAAATGCCCTGCTTGTGTTCGGCCGTGCCCTCCACCCACCAGATCAGCGTTTCGATCGCTTCGAGCTGGCAAAAGTAAAAGGGCAGTTGCCGTGCCGTCCGATTGTGCCAGTGCTCCAGCAGGCTGCGGGTAACGATGGTAATGCCTGGATACCCGGCCTCGCGCCAGGCATCCACGCGGCCGCGGATGCGGTTCACCAGTTCCAGCGGCTCGGTGCGCCGCGTGTTGTTGCGCGTATCGAAAATCTCGTAGCCGGCGGCGCGGCGACCGTGCTGGATTTCGAAACTGTTCTGCTCGCCGCGCCAGTGAAAGAGCGGCGGCTCGAAGGGCGAATTGATAATCAGCGACTTGGCCACGATCGATCCCCGCCGGTCATTCTGAGGTGCCCCCCGAATTTCGTCTTCCAAGGGTCGATGCGTATCATTGAGACCTGAGGGAAGACGAGATGAAGAAGATACCGAAACAGGAGTATACGGCCGAGTTCAAAGAGCTGGCCGTCAAGCGAGCGCTGGAAGT
>JADHNH010000036.1 GCA_016779605.1 Nevskia sp.
AACTGCAGCAGCATCCGCGCCGGGTCTTCCAGCAGCTCCTTGATGGTCTTCAGGAACAGCACCGCCTCGCGCCCGTCGATCAGGCGGTGGTCGTAGGTCAGCGCCAGGTACATCATCGGCCGGATCACGATCTGGCCGGCCACGACCACCGGGCGGTCGAAGATGCCGTGCATGCCCAGGATGGCGGCTTGCGGCGGATTCAGGATGGGGGTGCTCAGCATGGAGCCGAACACGCCGCCGTTGGTGATGGAGAAGGTGCCGCCGGTGAGGTCGTCCAGGGTGAGCTTGCCGTTGCGCGCCTTGGTGCCCAGCTCGACGATGGCTTTTTCGATGTCGCCAAAGGACAGCGCGTCCGCATCCCGCAGCACCGGCACCACCAGGCCGCGCTCGGTGGAGACAGCCACGCCGATGTCGTAATAGCCGTGGTAGACCACGTCGGTGCCGTCGATGGAGGCGTTCACCGCGGGGTATTTCTTCAGCGCCTCGATGGACGCGCGCACGAAGAAGCTCATGAAGCCGAGCTTGATGCCGTGGGCCTTCTCGAAGCTGTCCTTGTAGCGCGCGCGCAGGTCGGAAACGGCCTTCAGGTCCACCTCGTTGAAGGTGGTGAGCATGGCGGCGGTGGCCTGCGCTTCCACCAGGCGTTCGGCGATGCGCGCGCGGATGCGCGTCATCGGCACGCGCTGCTCGATGCGCTCGCCCGGTGCCGCGCGCGGGGCGGCAGGCGCTGCCGCGGGGGCCTTGGCGGCCGGCGCCGGCGCCGGAGCTTGCGGCGGGGGCGGCGCGGCCTTTGGGCTCTTGGCGTAGGCCTGCACGTCCTCGCGGGTGAGGCGGCCGCCCTTGCCGCTGCCGGGGATCTGCGCGGCGGACAGGCCCAGCTCGGCCAGCATCTTGCGCACGGCGGGGCTTTGCGCCTCGTCGGCGGCGGGCGGCGGGGCGGCCTCGGCGGCCTTGGCCGGCGCGGGGGCTGCGGCGGCGGGGGCGGCTGCTGCGGCAGCGCCCTCCTCGAGCACGCCGATGACGTCGCCTGCGTGCACGGTGGTGCCGGCGGCCACGCGGATTTCCTTGAGCACGCCGTCGGCCGTGGCCGGCACTTCCAGCACCACCTTGTCGGTTTCCAGGTCCACCAGGTTCTGCTCGCGCGTCACCGCGTCGCCGGCCTTGGCGTGCCAGGTGGCGATGGTCGCCTCGGTGACGGATTCCGGCAGCGCCGGCACCTTGATCTCTATGCCCATGGATACTCCGATATTTGTTCTTGGTTCACGGCATCAGGCGCTGGAGCGATTTTGGTTCAGGTCCAACCATTCTTGGCATTGTCATTACTTCGCGCAGCGAAGAATCCGGCCTCATCGATCGATGAAAGGCAAGGCGCCGGATCCTTCGCTGCGCTCAGGATGACAGAAGCGATGGTACGCATGTCGGTCAAAATGCTCTAAGTGCTCGCGCGCTCAGGCGCTTCCGGCCAGCGGCTTGCCGCCGGTCAGGGCGGCCTGCATCAATTCTTCCTGCTCCTTGACGTGCACCTTGAGGTAGCCGACGGCGGTGGTGGAGCTGCCCTCGCGGGTGGCGTAATAGAGCTGGTGGTCGGCGGCCAGGTAGGTGCGCAGGCGGTGCTTGACCTGGTACCAGGCGCCCTGGTTCTCCGGCTCTTCCTGGCACCAGACCACGTCCTTGGCGTTCGGGTAGGCGGCGATCACCGCCTCGTAGTCGGTGCGCGGGAACGGATAAAGCTGCTCGATGCGCACCACCGCCACGTCGTCGCGCCTGGCCTTGGCGCGCGCCTCGTAGAGGTCGTAGTACACCTTGCCGCTGCAGAACACGATGCGCTTCACCTTGGCCGGGTCCAGCGGGTCGCTCTCGCCGATGATGTAGCGGAAGCGCCCGGAGGACAGCTCGTCCAGGGTGGAGACGGACAGCTTGTGGCGCAGCAGCGACTTGGGCGTCATCACCACCAGCGGCATGCGCAGGCTGCGGCGCATCTGCCGGCGGATCATGTGGAAGAACTGCGCGGGTGTGGACGGCACGCACACCTGCATGTTGTTGCCGGCGCACAGCTGCAGGTAGCGCTCCAGGCGCGCGGAGGAATGCTCCGGCCCCTGCCCTTCGTAGCCGTGCGGCAGGAACAGCGTGAGCCCGCAGTAGCGGCCCCACTTGGCCTGGCCGGCGGCGATGAACTGGTCCATCACCACCTGCGCGCCGTTGGCGAAATCGCCGAACTGCGCCTCCCAGATCACCAGGCTGTCCGGGTCGGTGGAGCTGTAGCCGTATTCGAAGCCCAGCACGCCCTCTTCGGAAAGCAGCGTGTCGTTGACGACGAAGCGGTTCTTGTCCGGGTCCAGGTGGCGCAGCGGCGTGTAGCTGTTGCCGGTGGTCACGTCGTGCAGGGTGGCGTGGCGGTGGAAAAAGGTGCCGCGCCGCGAATCCTGCCCGCACAGACGCACCGAGAAGCCTTCGCGCACCAGGGTGGCGTAGGCCATGGTCTCGGCGTAGCCCCAGTCCATCGGCAGCTCGCCCGCCGCCATCTTGATGCGGTCTTCGTGGATCTTGGCCACGCGCGGGTGCAGGGTGAAGCCTTCCGGCAGCTTGTGCAGGCGCTGCGCCAGCACGTCCAGCGCCTCGCGGCTCACCGCGGTGTCGGCCGGCGTGTCCCAGCTGCCCTTCTGGTAGTTGGACCAGTTCACCGTGTACTGGTTGCCCACCATGCCCAGGGTGGTGCGGGCGATGTTCTCGCCGCGGTCCAGGCTGTCGCGGTAGGCGCGCGCCAGGCGCTCGCCCTCGTCCTTGGCTACCGTGCCTTCCTGCGCCAGCTTCTGCGCGTACAGGTTGAAGGTGGTGGTCTGCTTGCGGATGCGCTCGTACATCACCGGCTGCGTGGCCGCCGGCTCGTCGGCCTCGTTGTGGCCGTGGCGGCGGTAGCAGCACAGGTCCACGATCACGTCCTTGTGGAACTCGTTGCGGAAATCGGTGGCCAGGCGGGTGACGAACACAACCGCCTCGGGGTCGTCGCCGTTGACATGGAACACCGGCGCTTCCAGCATCTTGGCGATGTCGGTGCAGTAGCGGCTGGTGCGCGCCTCGTGGCCGGGCCGCACCTCGATCGGGTTGGTGGTGGTGAAGCCGATCTGGTTGTTGACGATGATGTGGATGGTGCCGCCGGTGCTGTAGCCCTTGGAATGCGAAAGCTGCAGGGTCTCCATCACCACGCCCTGGCCGGCAAAGGCGGCGTCGCCGTGGATCAGCACCGGCAGCACGCGCTCGCCGCGCTCGTCCTTGCGGCGCGTCTGCCGCGCCTTCACCGAGCCTTCCACCACCGGGTTGACGATCTCCAGGTGCGAAGGGTTGAACGCCAGCACCAGGTGGATGCGCTTGCCCACCACTTCCACGTCGGTGGAAAAGCCCATGTGGTACTTCACGTCGCCCGCGCGCGACAGGCTCTCGGCCGAATACTTGCCCTCGAACTCGGCGAACAGCTCCTTGGGCGACTTGCCCAGCACGTTCACCAGCACGTTGAGGCGGCCGCGGTGCGCCATGCCGATCACCAGCTCCTCCACGCCGCGCAGCGCGGAGTTGCGCATCACCTCGTCCAGCGCCGGGATCAGCGAGTCGCCGCCCTCCAGCGAGAAGCGCTTCTGGCCGACGTACTTGGTGTGCAGGTAGCGCTCGATGCCCTCGGCGGCGGCGAGCTGGGTCAGCACTTCGCGCTTTTCGTCCGGCTGCAGCTTGGCCTTGAACGGCTCGGCCTCCAGGCGCTTCTGGATCCAGCGCTTCTGCGCCGTCTCGGTGATGTACATGTACTCCGCGCCGATGGTGTCGGTGTACACCGCCTTGACGATCTTGATGATCTCGCGCAGCGGCAGGCGGTCGGCCGAGGCCAGGGTGCCGGTGTTGAACACCATGTCCATGTCGTCGGCGGTGAGGCCGTGGAACGCCGGGTCCAGGTCCGGCACCGGCGGCATCTGCGTCAGGCCCAGCGGGTCCAGCCGCGCGGCCTGGTGGCCGCGCACGCGGTAGTAGTTGATCAGCCGCAGCACCGCGGCCTGCTTCTCGCTGGCCTGCGCGTCCAGGCCCACCGCCGCCGCCGGCGCGCCGGCCACGCGCTCGCGCGCCAGCCGCTCGAACTTGGCCCGCACCGGGCTGTGCGGCACGTCGGCCACCGCCGCCGCGCCCTGCACGCCGCGGAAGTAGGCGCGCCACTGCTCGTCCACCGAGCCGGCGTCCTCCAGGAACCGCTCGTAGAGGCCCTCGACGTAGTCGGCGTTCCCGCCCTGGATCGACGACGACTGGATCAGGCTTAGGTACTTGGCTCCGGTCATTTCAGCTTCCTTGCCGCCGCGGGCGGCGGGTGTTCCGCTGCGGTGCTGCTTGGGGCTACTTGTTGGCGGCCTTGAGGATCTTCTCCGGGGCGCGCCAGCTGCCGGTGAGCTCGTTCAGGTAATCCTTGAAGCCTTCGGCCAGCTCGGGGTGCTTGAGCGCGTACTCGACGTTCGCCTTGAGGTAGCCCAGCTTGCTGCCGCAGTCGTAGCGCACGCCTTCGAACTCGTAGGCCAGCACGGTCTGCTCCTGGATCATCATGCTGATGGCATCGGTGAGCTGGATCTCGCCGCCGGCGCCGCGCTGGGTGCGCTCCAGCAGCTTGAAGATGCGCGGCGTCAGGATGTAGCGGCCGACCACCGCCAGGTTGGACGGCGCGTCCTCCTGCTTGGGCTTTTCCACGATGCGGCGGATCTCGCCCAGGCCCGGCCCCACCGGCTGCACGTCGACGATGCCGTAGGACGACACCTCGTCCTGCGCCACGCGCTCGGTGGCGATGACGCTGGTGCCGTACTCCTGGTAGACGCGCTGCATCTGCGCCAGGCAGGGGCGCAGGCGGCCGTCGATAAGGTCGTCGGCGAGGATCACCGAGAAGTCCTCGTCGCCCACCGCCGGCCAGGCGCACAGCACGGCGTGGCCCAGGCCCAGCGCCTCGGCCTGGCGGATGAAGATGCAGGTGATGCCCGGCGGCAGGATTTCCTGCACCGTTTCAAGCAGCTTGGTCTTGCCGCGGCTGGACAGCTCGGCTTCCAGCTCGTAGGCCTTGTCGAAGTGGTCCATGATGGAATTCTTCGAACGGCCGGTGATGAAGATCAGCTCTTCGGCCCCCGCCGAGATCGCCTCCTGCACCGCGTACTGGATCAGCGGCTTGTCGACGATCGGCAGCATTTCCTTGGCGCTGGCCTTGGTGGCGGGCAGGAAGCGGGTGCCGAGGCCGGCGACGGGGAAAACGGCTTTTCTGATGCGCATCGGATAATCCTCTTCGGCCGCTGCTGACGGCGCGTTGACGGTGCCAGTTGGGGTCTTGTCTTCCTTGATTCGTGCCGATTTTAGCTCAGCATATCGTGGGGAATATGTTCTTCATCCTTCTTTTTTCAAGGTTTTCAAGGTACCGCGTGGTCGATGCGCAGCGCCAGCGGCTGGCCCGCCTGCGTGCGTTCCACCTGCAGGCTGCCTTCGAGGTCGCCGCTTTGGGCCTGCGCGGTGCCGCCGCGGCTGAGCCGGGCGGTGACCAGGTACTTGTCGAATTGCGACAGGCTCAGCGCCGGCGCCATCGCCATGCTGTCGTCCAGGCGCACTTGCAGCGGCAGGTGCGCGCCCGGCAGGCGCTGCACCGCCAGCGGCATCGGCGGGCCCGCGGCAGCCTTGGCGAAGACGAACAGCACCGCGTCCGGCGGCGCGCGGCCGGCCAGGGCGTCGTCCACGCTGATGTTGAGGTTCAGCACGGTGCCGACGGCCGCGGCGCCGGAAGCGGCCGCACCCGCGGCGGTAGCCGGCGCAGCGCCGGCGCCAGCCGAAGCGCCGGGCGCGGGGCCGGCTTCGCCCGCCGCGCCGATCTCCTGCAGGCGCGCCTGCAGCACCTCGCGCATCTGCGGCGCCAGGTCCGGGTCGGCGGCGAGCTTTTCCCAGTAGCCGCGCGCCTTGTCGGCGTCGCCGGCCTGGGCGGCGGCGAGCCCCGCGTACCACAGCGCCTTGCCGTACTTCGGGTCGGCCGCCAGCGCGCGGTCGAACAGCTGCGCCGGCGTGCCCTGCAGGTCGCGGTCGCGGGCGAAGGCCAGGGCCTCGCCCTGGCCGGCCAGCCACTCCGGGTTGGGGCTCGCGGTGCGTGCGTTGGCTTCGGCATACGCCTTGGCCGACTCGTTGAAGCGCTGCAGGACGAAATAGGAGCGGCCCAGCATGCCCCAGCCGGTGGCGTCGTCCGGCTGCTGGCGCAGGCGCTCGGCGAGCTTGGCGACCATGCCTTCGACCTGCTGGTCCTGGCCGCGCCCGGCCGCGATCTGCCGCTGCGCCTGCCAGCCTCCGGCGAGCGCATACCAGCCGCCGGCGAATACCGCCAGCGCCACCGTCAGCACCGCGGCGGGCCACAGCCGGCGGCCGGCGGCGGCCGGCTCCGCCGCGGCGTCTTCGGCGGTGGACTCCGCCAGCAGGCGCGCGCCCAGCTCGTTCTGCAGCGCCTGCGCATCTTCCGGCGCCAGCAGGCCGGCCTGCCGCTCCTGGGCGAGCTCGTCGAGGCGGGTGCGGAACGCGGCGACGTTGGCGTTGCGCCGGCGCATGCCGCGCAGGCCGGCGCCGCCCCACCAGGGCCGCGTGGCGATGGCCGCCACCAGCAGCAGCAGCGCCGCCATCAGCGCCGCCGAGATCACCGTCGGGGAGGCCCAGCCGCTCATTTCGCCTCGTCCAGGATCTTGCGCAGCGCCTCGGCATCCGGCACCGGCGGCGGCGCGGCCGACCGGCGCGCGCGCCGCACCAGCGCCAGCACCATCGCCAGGCCCGCCAGCGCCAGCAGGAACGGCCCGGCCCACAGCAGCGCGGTGCGCGCCGACAGGCTCGGCCGGTACAGCACGAACTCGCCGTAGCGGTCGGTGAGGAACTTCTTCACGTCCTCGTCGCTGGCGCCCTTGGCGTACAGGCCGCGGATCTCGTAGCGCAGGTCGGCCGCCAGTGAAGCCTGCGAGTCGGCCAGCGACTCGTTCTGGCACACCAGGCAGCGCAGCTCCGGCAGCAGCGCGCGGTAACGCGCCTCCTGCTGCGCGTCGAGCACGATCGGCGGCTTGGCCGACTCGACCTGCGCCGCGATGTGAAACGTGGGGACCAGCAGCGCCGCGCACAGCAGGAAGCGCACGGCAAACCGCGCGGAAGGCATCAAGGCTGCCCCCCTCGATTCCCGTTTCCCGATTCCCGATTCCCGATCAAGGGCATGATGTTGTGTTCGAACGCCTGCTGCGTCATCGGCCCGATCTGCTTGTAGACGATGGTGCCCGCGGCGTCGAGCACGAAGGTCTCCGGCACGCCGTACACGCCCCAGTCGATGCCGGTGCGGCCGTCGGCGTCGGCCAGCACGCTTGCATACGGATTGCCGTGGCGGCCCAGCCAGGCGTGCACGTCGTCGGCCGCGTCCTTGTAGTCCACGCCCACCAGCCGCACGCGGCCGCTGCGCGCCAGCTCCATCAGGTAGGGGTGCTCGTCCTGACAGCCGGCGCACCAGCTGGCGAAGAAGTTCACCAGCACCGGCGCGCCGCGCAGGTCGGCGGTGCGCATGCGCGGCGGCGTGCCGTCGAGCGTCGGCAGGTCGAAGGCCGGCGCCGGCTTGCTGACCAGCGGGCTGGGCACCAGGCGCGGGTCGCGCTGCAGGCCCACCATGAACAGCACCAGCAGGCCGGCAAGGACGGCGATGGGGATGGCGTAGCGCATCAGAAGCCGGGAATCGGGAATCGGGAATCGGGAATCGTCAAAAGCGCTGGCGACGGCTGCGGCAATGCCAGGGCGCCGGCCGCACGGCGGCTGAAGGCAAGCGAAGCTGGCGAACGGGATTTCAACAAATCCCGATTCACGATTCCCGATTCCCGGCCTTTACGCAAGCGCCGCCTCCGACGCCTGCGCGGCACTGCGCTCGGCGGCGCGGGCCAGGCGGTAGCGGCGGTCGCTGGCGGCCAGGCCGCCGCCCAGGAACATGAGCACGCCGCCGCCCCAGATCAGCCGCACCATCGGCTTGACGTAGACGCGCAGGCTCCAGCTGCCGTCCTCGTAGCCCTCGCCCAGCGAGACGTAAAGGTCGCGCATCAGGCCGGCGTCGATCGAGGACTGCGTCATCACCGTGCCCTGCGAGGGGAACTGGCGCTTTTCCGGGTACAGCGTGGTGACCAGGCTGCCGCCGCGCTCGACGGTGACGGTGCCGCGCTGGGCCAGGTAGTTGGGGCCCTGGGTTTCCTTTTCGTCGCGGAAGGTGAAGGTGTAGCCGCCGAGGTCCGCGCCGGCGTTCGGTGCCAGCCGCACGTCCTTTTCCGCGCCGAAGCTGACCACGTAGCTCACCCCCAGCGCCCACACGCCCAGGCCGACGTGCGCCAGGGTCATGCCCCAGACCGCGCGCGGCACGCCGGCGATGCCGGCCGCCAGCGAAGGCTTGCTGCGCACGCGCTTCCACACGTCCTGCACGGCGGCGAACACGGTCCAGGCCGCCAGCAGCGAGCCGGCCACCGCGAAGGCCGGCAGCCGGCCGTAGGTGGCCAGCGGCAGCAGCACCGCGGCGACCACGGCGGCGGCGGCGGGGATGCGCAGGCGCCGCCAGGCCGGCGCCGCTTCGCCGCGCTTCCACGGCACCACCGCGGCCAGCCCCACCAGCAGCAGCAGCGGCACGATCAGCGGCAGGAACACCGCGTTGAAGTACGGCGGCCCCACCGACAGCTTGCCCAGGCCCAGCGCGTCGAGCACCAGCGGGTACAAAGTTCCGAGCAGCACGCCGCCGGCGGCCGCCAGCAGGAACACGTTGTTGAACAGCAGCAGGCCTTCGCGCGAGAACAGCTTGAGCTCGGCGCTGGTGGCGAGCCGCGGCGCTCGCCAGGCGTACAGGCCCAGGGCGCCGCCGACCACCACCGCCATGAAGCCGAGGATGAACTCGCCGCGCGAGGGGTCGGTGGCGAAGGCGTGCACCGACACCAGCACGCCCGAGCGCACCAGGAAGGTGCCCAGCAGCGACAGCGAGAACGCCAGGATCGCCAGCAGCACGGTCCAGCCCTTGAGCAGGCCGCGCTTCTCGGTGACCGCCAGCGAGTGGATCAGCGCGGTACCGGCCAGCCAGGGCATGAACGAAGCGTTTTCCACCGGGTCCCAGAACCACCAGCCGCCCCAGCCAAGCTCCTTGTAGGCCCACCACGAGCCGAGCGTGATGCCCATGGTGAGGAACATCCAGGCGGTGGTGGTCCAGGGCCGCGTCCAGCGCGCCCAGGCGGCGTCGAGCCGGCCGGTGATGAGCGCGGCGATGGCGAAGGCAAACGCCACCGAGAAGCCGACGTAGCCCATGTAGAGCATCGGCGGGTGGATGGCCAGGCCCGGGTCCTGCAGGATCGGGTTCAGGTCGCGGCCCTCCTCCGGCACCGGCACCAGCCGCGTGAACGGGTTGGAGGTGAGCAGGATGAACAGGTAGAAGCCCACGCTGACCGCGCCCAGCGCGGACAGCACCAGCGCGCTCATGTCCGCCGGCAGGCGCCGGTTGAATATAGACACGGCCAGCGTCCAGCCCGCCAGGATGGTCACCCACAGCAGCAGCGAACCCTCGTGGGCGCCCCACACCGCCGAGATGCGGTAGATCAGCGGCAGCAGCGAGTGGTCGTTCTGCGCCACGTAGGCGACCGAGAAATCCTTGGTGACGAAGGCGTAGGTCAGGCAGCCGTAGGCCACCGCCACGCAGACGAACTGGCCGTGCGCGGCGGATGTTGCGAAGCCGAGCAGGCGCGCGTCGCGGCGGCGCCAGCCGATCAGCGGCAGGCTGGCCTGCAGCAGCGCGACCGCCAGCGCGAGGATCAGGGCGAAATGGCCGAATTCGGGGATCATCAGCTGGGCGCCGTCACCGACTTGAACGGCGCGCAGGAGTGCTTGCCGTCGACATTGCCCACCGCCTTGGCGACATTGGGCGGCATGTAGTTCTCGTCGTGCTTGGCCAGTATCGTGCTGGCGACGAACACCTGGCCGGCCTCCATGTGGCCGGTGGCGACGACGCCCTGGCCCTCGCGGAACAGGTCCGGCAGCACGCCGTCGTAGCGCACCGGCACGGCGTTCTTGCAGTCGCTCATGACGAACTCGATCTTCAGTCCCTCGCCGTGCTTGAGGCTGCCCCTTTCCACCAGGCCGCCGAGCTGCAGCGCGGCACCGGCCGGCAGCGTGCCCGACAGCAGGTCCGACGGCGTGTAGAAATACATCATGTTCTTGCGGAAAGCGGTGACGCCCAGCGCCGCGGCCAGGCTCACGCCCGTCACCAGGGCGGCCACCGCAACCATGCGCTTCTGCCGCTTCGTCAGGCCGGGTCTGGACATTATTGTTCCTCGCTGTCCGATTCGGCGCCTGCGGATAGCAGCCGCTTCAAGTCGTTGCGGCGCAGGCGCGGCGCGAACGCGTTCCAAACCAGCACCAGCGCGGTCAGCGCGTAGCTGCCCCAGATGAAAACGGCGTATTTCGGATTCATGCCGCCACCCGTTCCTGCGCCCAGCGGGTGTTGCGTTCGCGCCAGAGCACTTCGTTCTGCATGCGCCGCAGCCACACCGCACCGAAGAAAAGGTAGAAACCGGCCAGGCTCACCAGCAGCGGCCACAGCATGTCGCCGCTGATTTTCGGGTTGCGCATGCCTTCGAAGCTCAGCAGGGTCGATCCCTGGTGCAGGGAGTTCCACCATTCGACCGACTTCTTGTTGATGTAGACGAACACCACCCCGATCAGCGCCAGCCAGGCGCTGGCCCGCGCCCCGGCCCGGGGATCGGCATACGCGCGGTTGAGCCCGAGCACGCCCAGGTACTGGAACAGCAGCAGCAGCTCCAGGGTGAGCCGCACGTCCCACACCCAGTAGGCCCCCCACATCGGCTTGCCCCACAGCATGCCGGTGACCAGGGCCAGCGCGGTGAAGCTGGCGCCCACCGGCGCCGCCGCCACCAGGGCCACCTCGGCAAGCTTCATGCGCCAGATCAGGGCGACGGCGGCGGCCAGGGCCATCGCCACGTAGATGCTCATCGACAGGGCGGCGGCGGGGACATGCACATAGATGATGCGGAACGCGTCGCCCTGCTGGTAATCCGGCGGCGCGACGAACAGGCCGCCGTAGACCCCGGCGCCGACCAGCAGCACCCCGGCCGCAAACAGCCACGGCGCCAGCGACTCGGCAAAACGGTAAAAGGTCGGCGGTGAGGCGAGCTGGTGAAACCAGGTCCACATAGATGGTGTTGTCGTCAAAAGTCACTTTTGCCTCTCCCTCCGGGAGAGGCCGCGCCGCAGGCGCGGGTGAGGGGCCGCCGGATCGACGAGGTGCGCACTTTACGAACACGCCGCGCCCCTCACCCCACCCCCTCCCCCGGAGGGCGGGGGGCAGGTACCCGGGAATTATCGCTCATTCGACCGCATTCCGGAGCGCGCCGGCAGCGGCGAAAGGCAGCACGGTCACCGTCAGCACCAGCAGCGCGCCCAGGAAGTACAGCGGCGCGGCGTAAGGCAGCCCGGCCGCGGCGGCGCGCACCGCCCCGCCGCCGAAGATCACTGCCGGCGTCATCAGCGGCAGGACCAGGATGGGCAGCAGGATGCCGGCGCGCTGCGTGCCGACGATGAGCGCGGCGGCAAAGCCGCCGGTGAACATCAAGGTCGGCGTCCCCAGCAGCAGGCTCAGCGTCAGCACCTGCAGCGGCAAGCCCTCCAGCCCGAGCGCCGCGCCCAGCAGCGGGGCTGCGACGACCAGCGGCAGGGCGGTCAGCAACCAGTGCGCGGCGAACTTCGCCGCCACCAGCAGCGGCGCCGGGGCGTCCGCCAGCAGCAGCTGCTCCAGCGTGCCGTCCTCCAGGTCGCCGCGGAACATGCGCTCCACCGCCAGCAACGCCGCCAGCAGCGCGCCGACCCAGACGATGGCCGGCGCAAATACCTTCAGCGCCGGATTCAGCGCCTCGATGCCCAGCGGAAACAGCAGCGCGACGATGCCGTAGAACACCAGCGGCTGCGCCCACTCGGCCGGCCGGCGCGCCGCCAGCAGCAGCTCGCGCCGGAACACCGCCAGCGCCGGCCCGATCACGGCACCAGCTCCAGGATGCGCACCCCGGACAGGGTGTCGGGCAGCGCCTGGTGGCTGGTCAGCACCGCCGCGCCGCCGCCGGCGGCGTGCGCGGCCAGCAGTCCGGCCAGCAGCTCCACGCCGCTGCTGTCGAGCCCGGCCAGCGGCTCGTCCAGGTACCACCAGGGGCGCGGCGCCACGCACAGCCGCGCCAGCGCGGCGCGCCGGCGCTGGCCGGTGGACAGGCTGCCGCAGGGGCGGTGGCGCAAGGCGCGCACGCCGACGCGCTGCAGCGCGGCGTCCAGGCCGGGTTGCTGGCAGCCGTTGAGCGCGCACCAGAAGGCGAGGTTCTCGCGCGGGCTCAGCGCCGGGTTGAGCGCGTTCTTGTGGCCGATCCAATGCTGCTGGTGCGGCTCCGGCCGTCCGGACACGGTGCCGGCTGCCGGTGCGCGCAAATCGCAAAGCACTTCCAGAAGCGAAGTCTTGCCGGCGCCGTTGCGGCCGCGGATATGCAGGATCTCCCCCGGCGCCACGGCAAAGCCCAGCCCTTCGAAAATCGTGCGATCCCCGCGCGCGACGGCGAGATTCACGACGTTCAGGCCGGGTATGGGCAGGTTGGACATGGGGTGCGGGGGAGACGAAAGCGGGGATTCTAGCGAAATGCTGCAATGTCGCCGGGCGCGGCCAAAGTGCCGCACGGCCCGGGTTTCAATTCGAGCATCAAGTGCGGCGCTGCCAGATCGCCGGGTCCCGGCTACCGTGAAAGACCGCGAGCACCACGATCCGCTGCGCTTGCGCGCGAAAGTACACGCTATACGGAAATCGTTCCGCCGTGACGCGGCGCGCGTCCCGGTAAACCGCGGCATAGGTCAGCGGATGCTCGGCAGCGCGCCTGATGCACGTCTGGATTTCGGCAATGAACTCGACGCCGAGTCCGGCGCCGTGGGCCTCGTACCAAGCTGCTGCTTCTACGAATTCGACGCGAGCGGCGCGAAGAAACGCAACCGGCAGGGTCATCGCCCGATGCGGGCGAGTGCGGATGCCTTGACTTCACTCCACGGAACCACGTCGTCCGGGCGGGCGTCATGATCGGCGAGCCGCCGGTCCAGTTCGGCTTTCTGCGCGTCGGTCGGCGCTGGCGCGGCATTGCGTTTCGCAATATCGGTCCAGAGCGCTTCCACCAATTCAAGCTGCTCTTCCACGCTCAATCGACGGACTTGATCGAAGATATTCGCGTTCATCGGCAAAGTATAGAACGGTTCAGCCGGACGGCGCAGCGGACACGGTTGCGGACGACGCCGGGAACGGCGAGCCGTGATCCGCCAATCGATCGGGTAATGCTCCGGTTTGCAGAGTTTCATGCCGAACAACGATTTTGAGGGCGGCACGAGCTAAAATAAGCGCCTGCCCTTGTTCGCACCCTGATCTGGAATCCCGCTTGAGCGCCCGACTGATCGATGGCAAGGCGATTGCCGCCCAGGTGCAGGCGCGCGTCGCCGCCGCGGTGGCCGGCCGGCTGGCCGCGGGCGGGCGGGCGCCGGCGCTGGCCACGGTGCTGGTCGGCGCCGACCCCGCCTCGGAAATCTACGTGCGCAACAAGCGGCGCAGCTGCGAGTCGGTGGGCATCCGCTCGGTGCCGCTGCACTTCGACGTGGAGATCAGCCAGGCGGAGCTGCTGGCCGCCGTGGACCGCCTGAACGGCGACGACGCGATCGACGGCATCCTGGTGCAGCTGCCGCTGCCGGCGCACATCGAGGCGCAGCGCGTGATCGAGCGGATCCGGCCGGACAAGGACGTGGACGGCTTCCACCCCTACAACCTCGGCCGCCTGGCGCAGCGCCTACCGGCCCTGCGCCCGTGCACGCCCTACGGCGTGATCGAGCTGCTCAAGTCCACCGGCGAGAACCTCTACGGCAAGCGCGCCCTGGTGGTGGGCGCCAGCAACCACGTCGGCCGGCCGATGGGCCTGGAACTGCTGCTGGCCGGCTGCACCACCACTGTGGCGCACCGCTTCACCCGCGAGCTGGACCAGGAAGTGGCGCGCGCCGAGGTGCTGGTGGTGGCGGTGGGCAAGCCGGCCTTCGTGCGGGGCGACTGGGTGCGGCCGGGCGCCATCGTCATCGACATCGGCATCAACCGCCTGCCCGACGGCAAGCTGGTGGGCGACGTGGAGTTCGAGCGCGCGCGCGAACGCGCCGCCTGGATCACCCCGGTACCCGGCGGCGTGGGGCCGATGACGGTGGCCATGCTGATGCAGAACACGCTGGAAGCCGCCGCCATGCGCCAGGCCGCTGGCGCGGCCGGGAATCGGCAATAGGGAATCGGGAGTCGTAAAGGCCCGCCCCTGGAAGATGGCCGGCGACTTGCCGCTTTGCTTCTACGATTCCCGATTGCCGATTATCGATTCCCGCCCCGAAGGGTAATCGCCTCCAGCAGCTTGTAGTAGCGCACCGGGAACAGGCGCTGGATCCAGTCGATCATGCGGGCATCCGGCCCGATCAGCACGCGCGGGTTGCCGCGCTCGACCCCGCGCACGATGGTTTCCGCCGCCTTTTCCGGGCTGGTGCGCGCCAGCTGCTCGAAGCGCGCGTCGATGGCGGCCTTGTCGGTGCGGCCTTCCGGGTCGCGGTAGATGCGCCCGTGGCGGACGATGCCGGTGCGGATACCGCCCGGGTGCACGCTGATCGCGCGCACGCCGCTGCCCTCCAGCTCGTGGCGCAGCGCCTCGGTGAAGCCGCGCACGGCGAACTTGGCGGCGTTGTAGGCGCCCTGGGTCGGGATGGCGATCAGGCCGAACACGCTGGAGATGTTGACGACGGTGCCGTCGCCCTGCGCCAGCAGGCGCGGCAGGAACGCCTTGGTGCCGTACACCACGCCCCAGAAGTTGATGCTCATGAGCCACTCGAAATCCTCGTATCGCATTTCGGCGATGGTCTCGGACAGCGCCACGCCGGCGTTGTTGATCACCAGGTGCACCGCGCCGTAGCGGGCGGCGACTTCGTCGGCGAAGGCATACACCGCCGCGCGGTCGGCCACGTCGAGCTTGCGCAGCAGCGGCTCACCGCCGGCCAGGGCCGCGGTCTGCGCCAGCGCCGCCTCGTCGATGTCGGCCAGGGCCAGGCGGCAGCCGCGCGCCGCCAGCGTCTGCGCCAGGGCGCGGCCGATGCCGCTGCCGGCGCCGGTGACCACCGCGATGCGGCCGCCCAATGCAAACATGTGCTCCCTCCCCCGTCGATTGCCGCGTGTTTCCCCGATTACACGAACGCCCCGGTCACGCCGGGTGCCACACCACCACCTGCCGCTGTGCGCGCCATTCGTCGAAGTAACGGCCATAGGCCGACTCCACCGCGTTGCGCTTGATCTTGAGCGTGGGCGTGATGAAGCCGTTGTCGACGTTCCACTGCTCGCGCACCACCACGATGAAGTCCAGGTGCTCGTGCGGGTCGATCGCCTCGTTGGTCTTGCGCAGGATCTCTTCCAGCGACACGTTGAGCTCGGCGCGCAGCGCGGGGTCGTCGAAGGCCGCCGCGGCGTCGGGCGCCAGGATGGCGATGGCGAACGGCTGCGGGTGGCTGGCGCCCGCAACGCACACCGCTTCCACCTTGGGATGGGCGTTCAGCCGGCTCTCGATCGGCGACGGCGCCACGTACTTGCCCTTGGCGGTCTTGAAGATCTCCTTCACCCGCCCGGTGATGCGCAGGCGCCCCTGCTCGTCCAGCTCGCCGCGGTCGCCGGTGTGCAGCCAGCCATCCGGCTCCAGCGTCTCGCGGGTTTTCTCCGGCTCCTTGAAGTAGCCCATCATGTTGGTCGGCGAGCGCACCAGCACTTCGCCGTCGGGCGCGATCTTCTGCTCCACCCCCGGATACGGCTGGCCGACGTAGCCGACGCGCGCCGCGCCGACCCGCGAGCCATGCGAGCAGCCGAAGTTCTCGGTCATGCCGTAGCCTTCCAGCAGCTCCAGGCCCAGGCCGCGGTACCAGTGCAGCAGCGCCGCCGGCATCGGCGCGGCGCCGCCGCCGGCGAAGCGCACCGTGTCCAGGCCGAGCTGGCGCAGGATCTTCTTCTTGGCCAGGCGGCCCAGCAGCGGAATGCGGAACAGCCGGTCGAGCTTCTCCTTGGGCATCCTGGCGAACACGCCCTGCTGGAACTTGACCCACAGGCGCGGCACCGAGATGAAGAAGGTCGGCCGCGCACGGCGCAGGTCCTGCAGGAAGCTGTCCTGGGTCTCGGCGAAGAAGATGTGGAAGCCGCTGCGGATGGCGTTGGCCTCCACCACCCAGCGCTCGGCGACGTGGGCCAGGGGCAGGTAGGACAGCATGCGGTCCTCCTCGCCGAGTCCATACAGGCTCACCGAAGGGCCGGCCGACCAGCCGATGGTATTGAAGCTGTGCATCACGCCCTTGGGCATGCCGGTGGTGCCGGAGGTGTAGACGATGGTGGCGAGCTCCGCCCCGGCGCGCACCGGCGCGCCGGCCAGCGGCGCGGTGTCGGCGACGATGCGCTCCCAACCGGTCGCGCCTTCGTCCGGCGGCGCCAGCGGCATGGCGATGCGCAGCACGCCCGCCGGCACGCCGGGCTTCATCGTCTCCCAGGTATCCAGCTTGCCGACGAACAGCGCCACCGCGCCGCTGTGCTCCAGGATCTGCCGCACCGACTCGGCGGTGAGCGTGGGATACAGCGGCACGCTGACGTGCCCCGCCATCCAGATGGCGAAGTCGGCCATGATCCAGTGCGCGCAGTTCTTTGACAGGATGGCGATGCGCGAGCCCGGCTCCCACGCCTGCGCCTTGAGGAACGCGGCGATGCGCCGCGCCTCGTCCACCGCCTGCGCCCAGGTCCAATCACGCACGACGCCGCCGCCCATCGGCTGGGTCAGGAACGGCTTGTCCGCGCGCGCTTTTTCCCAGTGGTAAATGCGCTGCAGCGGCAGCAGCTCGGCCGCGACCTCCTCCATGCTTCTTGCTCCCCGCATCATCGTCTCGTTATGCCGCCATCGTAACCCGAATGGACCGCAGCAGCAGCGCCGGGAGCCCGCGGCCCGGACCTGCCGGCGCGGCGGAACTATGCACGGGAACTAATTGAAAATGATCGCGGTCTTGTGCTTGGAACGTGCCGCCGGCGACCTGCCGTGCAGGAGCACCTGGCGCGCGAAAAGGAACTCGCGCGTCTTGTCCCGCCGCCGCGTCCCGCAGGAACCGGGATACGGGCGGGCCACAGCCGTCAAACACCCCGGCGCGCCCCTTTTCGGGCCGCCGCAAGCCGCCGTTTGTCTCACGAAAAGCCATGGAGGGCGTCCGTGAAAAAACAACAACAAGCCGCTTCCGCAACCCGCAATGACGATCGGGCGCCGCGACCGCCCGGCATGGGCCGCTGGCTGCGGCCGCTGGCCATGGCGGGCGCCGCAGTGCCGGGGCTCGCGGCGGCCGTCGAAGGCCCCTATTTCGGCATAGAGGCCGGCCCCAGCTGGGCAATGGGCGAAAACGCCCGGCAAAACGGCGCCGGTATCGGCACGCTGCATTTCGGCACCGGCTACTCCGGCGGCTTGGTCTGGGGCTACGCGCTGCCGCTCGGGCTGCGGCCCGAGCTGGAGCTGAACTACCGCCGCAACGACCTCAAGGACGCCACCGGCTTCGGCCTGGGCGGCCCGGTCGGTGCCGGCGGCTTCAACGACACTTATACCGCCATGGCGAACCTCTGGTACGGCTTCAGCGCGCCCAGCGGCCTGTTCAGCAAGGTGCATCCCTACTTCGGCGGCGGCGCCGGCGGGGCGTTGGTGTCGCTGCACCATCCCAGCGTAGGCGGCATGCAGTTCAACAACGCACACAACTACACCCTGGCCTACCAGGGCGGCGCGGGCGTCGAGTTCGACGTGGCGCCGGACGTCACCGTGTCGGCGGACTGGCGCTACCTGCAGACCAACCGCAACGGCTATGACCTGGGCGTTGCGGGCGGCGACACCGACCTGCGCTATCGCGCTCAGACCGCGATGATCGGCCTGAAGATCGGCCTCGGCGCCACCACGCCGCCGCCACCACCGCCACCGCCGCAACTGGCCGAAGCACCGCCGCCGCCACCGCCACCGCCGCCGGCGCCGGTGTGCAACCCGCCGCCCGGCTTCCAGGTGGACGCCAACTGCAACATCATCCAGCAAACCCTGGTGGTGCGGCAGGTCGACTTCAAGTTCAATTCCGACCAGCTCACGGCGCCGGCGCAGGCGACCCTGGACGGGATCGCCGCCGCGCTGGCCCAGCAGCCGTCGCTGGCGGTCGAGATCAACGGCTACACCGACAACGTCGGCTCGGCCGCCTACAACCTCAAGCTGTCGCAGCGGCGCGCCGAGTCGGTGCGCAGCTACCTGGCGAGCAAGGGCGTCAACCCGGCCAACCTCGGCGCCCACGGCCTGGGCAAGGACAATCCAATCGCCAGCAATGAATCCGCCGAAGGCCGCGCGCAGAACCGCCGTGTCGAGTTCGCCATCCGCAACGCGCCGGCCAACGTCAAGGTGGAGCAGCAGGGCGCAACGCCGGAGTCCACCCAGGCCGCGCAGCAGGACGGCCGCGGCACCGGGCACGCGAAGCACCATGCCCGGCACCACCA
Organism: Nevskia sp.; assembly: GCA_016779605.1. GTDB lineage: Bacteria > Pseudomonadota > Gammaproteobacteria > Nevskiales > Nevskiaceae > Nevskia. The sequence goes on from JADHNH010000036.1 coordinate 18,644, forward strand.
CGTCGCGCCGCCGGCAGGCGACCAGCCGCAATGAAACCTGCGCTGCGCCGGCTGCCCTGCGGCCGGCGCGGCGCGAAGGCTGGCCGCCAGACCTGCGGTCGCAGCGGCCGCCGGGGCTACACTCCGGCTTCGCGTTGCCGGTCGAACCGGCAGCGACATGCAGGCCGCAGGGGCGGCACAACGGTCACGGTGCGCGCGATGAAAACAACTCTGCTGCTGGCCGCGCTGCTGTGCGGCGCCGCACCCGGCGCCGGTGCCCAGGTCGCCGTGCGCTACGCCGTGAACATCCCCGGCACCTGCCAGTCCGCTTCGATCAACGGCGAAGACCACACCCGCGAATGCCGCGCCGACCACCTGGTCAACGCCGCCTATACCAATGGCCGCGCGATGTTCGCGTTCAACATGGGAACCGTGGTGGCGTTCGCCGGCAACGAGGAGCGGCAGCCCGCCACTGACCGCTACCTGCTGCGCGTCTCCAACCTGAATGTCGCCGGCACGCGGCTGCCCGCCAAAGGAGCGTGCACCGTCGAGGGCAAGCTGAAGGACCAGGCCACCGTCACCTGCCAGGCCAAGTCGCTGCCCGCCGAAGGCTCCGGCGAACCGCCGTTCGAAGCGCGCATCGTCTACCGCGCATCCGGCGAAGCGCAGCCGCTGCCAGGCAACTGAGCCGCGCGACAATGGCGGCCAAGGCACGCCATGCCCTGGCAGTGCCTGCTCGTCGAGCGCCGCCGCAGCCGCAGGGTAAGACGCGCCGGGCATGAAGGGCGGCCGCAGGCCACCATGCGGGGCCGCGCGCCGTTCGCCTGATGCGCTGCCGGGCGAAGTGCGCGCCTGCGGACTCCCCGGCGATTGGCTCCAGCGGATCAGAGCGCCGGCGGATCGCCGTGGCGCAGCAGTTCGTTGAACTCCAGCACGTTCGAGTCCGGGTCGCGCACGAAGCAAAGCCGCCTGCGCCCGTTGGCCACGACCATCGGCCCTTCGGTGATGTGCAAGCCCCAACGCTCGAATGTCCGGAGCAGGGCATCCATGTCGTGCACTACGAACGCCGCATGCGTGTAGCCGGGCAGCTTCGCCGCGCCGTCCATGAGCACGTTGCCGTGCGGATGCGTGGCGGAAGCGTTGTAAATGAGGTGGATCCGCGCGCCCGCGTCGTTGACCAGCCCGATGGCCTTGGCCGCGGGAGCGTCTTCGTCCGGGTCCACCCGGAAGCCGAGCCTGCCGTAGAACGCCAATGCGCGCTCCTTGTCGGCGACGCGCAGCCCCACGTGGTCGATCGCACCCACGGTCACAGCGTTCATCGGCCCGTTCCAAGCAGCTCGATCGCTGCACCGTACAGATGCGAGTGGTCGCCCTGGAAACCTTCCAGGTCGGCGGCCGTGAGCACTTCCTCGGAAAACGGCGCCGGACGCATGAAGGATATCTTCCGCTCGCCGGCCCCCTCGTACCAGCGGATGTTGAACGCCGCCAGCTGCTCGAAGAAGATGACTTCGTCATGCGCCGGCACATGGTCGCGGATCCACCAGGCCAGGCTCCTCCAGTCGCTGGTCTGCTGGTAGTAATCGACGTACGCCGGTATGACCACTGTCGCCGTTGCCCCCATGTGCCCGGCCGGGTCGCGCTGGTCCCAGGCATGGCGCGCCGCGTTGTAGGCGTTGTCCGCGGCCCAGGCCGACACGTCGCCGGCCTTGAACAGCTCGTGGGCAAACGCGTTGAGCCGGCAGGAGCGGAACGCGCTGCGGATGGCGACATGGCCGAAGGCGGCCTTCATCGGTTCCAGGATGCACTGGCACAGCTGACGGCCCGCTTCGATCGCCGTGTCCGGGTCGTCCGGGTAGTTCGGTACGCAGCAGAAGTTGCCGACTTCGCTGTACAGCATGTCGCGCATGAAGTAATTCCGCGACAACCTGACCCGGCCGAGCGCGGTCAGCTCGGCGATGGAGGCCGGTTTGCGCATGTTCGTCTCCGCGTGGTGGATGCGCTGCCCGGAATGGCTGCGCGGCTAGCTGCCGCCCGCACCCAGGGCGAGGAAGCCGGTGCGGTTGTGGCAATTGACATAGTCGGCTTGCGCGGCGCCGCGCGGCACCACAAAAACCTCGTGCCACATCGGCACGTCCCATTTCTGGCCCGGCGCCATCGCCGCGGCAGCCTTGAAGAAGGCGCCGTAGATCGCCAGGTGGCTGCGGTCCGAGCGCGCCCAGTCCAGCAGATGCCCGAGCGAGGCAAACCAGGCGATCGCGTCTGCGCGTTGGATCGGGCGCCCGTCCAGGTCCTCGCCGCGGATGGCACGCGCCGCGATGCAGCCCAGATCGAAGTGCGCGGCCAGGTGCGCGATGCCGGCTTCCTTGACCGGCGCCACCTCGCGCCGGTAGACCGGCCCGCTCACCGGCGACTGGCGCCAATCCTCGTGATGCCTGGCCATGCAGATGTTGGCGGGCACGGCGGCCGATACGCGCCGGCCGCGCGTCTCCGCAGCATTGGGCAGGATGCGCTCCAGCTCCGGCCTGAGCTCCTCCTCCGTCAGGCCGGGCAGGCGGTCGCGCGCCGCGCCCCAATAATCGTGCGCGGGACAGACCTGCATGGTGCCGTGCTGCGCCACGCCGGTCTGGCCGTAGGCAGCGGGGTCGTGCGGCGTGTACAGGGTGTCCACCGCCCGGCTCGGCACTTGCACGATCTCGCGCCAGTACCCGGCATCGCCATCTTCCGGCAGCGCGTCCCAGGCGTCCTGCACGGCGGCGCTGCCGGCCCAGCGCGCGTAGTTCTGTGGGTTGAACCAATAGGCCATGAAGACCGCGTTGGTCAGGCCGGCTGCATCGACGAAGCTGCCGCGGCTCAGTTCGTCGGGGCCGTCGTCGCGGTCGAGCACTGGACGGAAGCGCTCCAGCTCCTGCGCCGCGCGCTCGGCGCTGGCCGCCTGCGCGCCGAACTGGGCGAAGCGCAGCGTCTTCACGGCCGCCGGCAGCCGCAGGTTCCACAGCTCGTAACGCGGCGGCGGGCGCTTGGGGGTATCAACGTTCATCGACGGCTCCTGAGCCTCCGGAGGCTGCCCTGCGGCGGCTGCATGTTCTCATGCCGCTTGCGCCTGCAATAGCGGCGCGCGCAGATGGAAGCCGGTGCTTTGCTGGTAGGCGGCGGCGACGCCGAACAGGAAGCTTTCCGACATCGGCCGGCCGATGATCTGCATGCCGATCGGCAGGCCGTCGCCGTCGAATCCGCACGGTACGCTGATCGCCGGCAGCCCGGTCAGGCTGGGGATGCCGGTGAAGCGCATGATCGCCGCCAGCATGTCTTCCTCGACGCCGTCCTCGATGGCCACCGTCGTCGCGCCCAGCGGCGTTGCGGTGAACGGCAGCGTCGGGCAAACGAACACGTCCACCCGGTCGAAGGCCGCCAGGAAATCGCGCCGCAGCGCGCTGCGGTATCGCTGCGCCTGCAGGTAGTGCGTCGCGGGCAGCAGCGCTCCGGCTTCGAGCAGCGCGCGCACGTCGTCGCCGTAGTCGTCCGGGCGCCGGTGCAGCCAGCGCTGGTGGTAGGTGCTGGGCTCCGCCGCCTCGACGGTCAACTGCGCGGCGATGTTGTGCTTGATGATGGGCACGTCGATCTCGAACAACCGCGCGCCCATCTGCACCAGGGTACGCAGCGCGGCGGCGACCGCGCCCTGCACCGCCGGCTGCAGGTGGCGGTCGAAATACCCCGGGATCACGCCGATGCGCAGGCCGCCGACGTCGGCCTGCTGATCGCGCCAGCGCTGCCGGAACCCGTCGTCCTCGCAGGTGGTCGGGTCCAGGCGGTCGGGCCCGGCGATGGCGTCGAACAGCAGCGCGCAGTCGGCGGCGCTGCGGGCCAGCGGCCCCGCGGTGTCCATACTCCAGGCCAGCGGCACGATGCCGTGGTTGCTCACGCGGCCGTAGGTCGGCCGGATCCCGGTCACGCCGTTGACCGCGGCCGGCAGGCGGATGGAACCGCCGGTGTCCGTGCCCAGTGCGCCGAAGCACATGCGGGCCGCCACCGCCGCGCCGGAGCCGCCGCTCGAGCCGGCGGAGAAGCGCGCTGTATTCCAGGGGTTGGCCACGGTGCCGAAGTGCGGGTTGGCGGAGGTTCCGCCCCAGGCGAACTCGTGCATGTTGAGCTTGCCGACAAAGATCGCGCCGGCCTGGCGCAGCCGCGCAGCGACGGTGGCGTCTTCCGTCGACACCGCATCGCCCAGGATCTTGCTGCCGGCCGTGGTGCGGAATCCCTTGACGGCGATGTTGTCCTTGATCGCAAGCGGCACGCCATGCAGGGGGCCGAGGTCGTGGCCCGCGGCGATCATCAGCTCCGCCGCCCGGGCGACCTGGCGCGCCTGCGCCTCGAACACGGTGATGTAGGCGTGCAGGCGGCCGTCGACCGCGTGGATGCGCGCCAGCACCGCCTCGACCAGCTCCACCGGCGAGACCGCGCGCGATTTCACCAGCGCCGCCGCTTCGCACAGGCTCAGCTCGAGGAGGTCGGTCGCTTGCTGCATTAGGGCGACCCCGGATCGGTACGGCAGTGCCTGAACAGGGTCACCGGCAGCAGGTCGCGGCAGGCCTCGTCCTGCATCGAGGCGTTGAGCAACAGGCCGCCGGACAGCCAGGCGCGCAGGATCGGCAGCAGCGCGGCCTCGCGCCCGGGCGCCAGGGGGAGCCCCGCGGCGGCGGCCAGGGTGCGCACCGCCTCCGCGGTGAGGGCGCGGTCGAGGTTCGCCGCCTGGGCCGCCGCCCCGCCCGCCTGTTCTTCGATGCCGTCGGCCATGGTGATCCTCAAGCCTTGTCCAGGTAGCCTTCCCACAGGTCCACCACCACCGAGGCGGCTTCCGCCGTTTCGCCCCAGAGGTCGCTGCCCTTGAACTCGACGTGATACGTCGGCTCCAGCGCCGCCGGGCGCCCATGGCCGGCGGCGTCGGGAAACGGCCACTTCACGCCGGTGCGGTGCAGGATGGTGCCGTGTTTGCCGCGCACGTAGCCCGGCATCCGCGTATGGCCGGGCACGAACGCGCCGGCGACCCGCACGCGGTCGCCCACCTCGAACGGCGGCCGAGTCTCCCGCGCGGGGCGGCCCAGCCCCTGCGGACGCGCCAGCGCGAACCGCCCGCCCGCCAGCGCCTCCAGCTCGGCGTGCGACAACACGCCTTTCTCGACGTACAGCGAGGCGGTGCCGGCGACGATCCGGTCGTAATACGGCGAGGCGAAGTACTGGCGCGGATCGAGCCGTTCGATCGCGTGGCGCAGCTCGTCCACGTTGAACACCTTGAGCGTGTCGGCGCCCAGGAACAGCAGCGAATACGCCAGGTGCTCCCAGGGCTCGTGAAACACCGGCCGGTAGGCGACGGAATTGGCCTTGTGCGCCACTTTTCCGAAGCCCTGCACGCCGCCCAGGTCGTGAATGCCGTCCATCAGTACCCGCCTCCGCGAAGTCCGCCGCCGGTGCCGCCCGCCGCGGGGTCGGGCCGGGCGATGCCGATCAGCACGTCCTTGGTCACGATCGAGGCCAGCTTGGCCTCGTCCCAGCCCTCGGTGCCGGCGGGACGGAACGGCAGCACCATATAACGCGTTTCCGCCGTCGTGTCCCACACCCGGATGTCCACCTCCGGCGGCAGGTCCAGGCCCATCTCGCGCAGCACGCTGCGTGACTCCCGCACCACGCGGGCGCGGTACTCGAAGCTCTTGTACCAGTCCGGCGGCAGGCCGAGCACCGGCCACGCGGTGCAGGAGCACAGCGTGCAGACGATCACGTTCTGCAGCGTCGGGGTGTTTTCCAGGGCGACGATGTATTCGCCCTGCGGACCGACGTAGCCGAACTGCGCGCAGGCGCTCGTTCCGTCCTTCAGCAGCAAGTCGCGGTAGCCGGGGTCCACCCAGGCGCGGGCCACCACCCGCGCGCCGTTCTCCGGCGCCCAGTCCTGCTCCATCAGCCGGGTGAAATCCTCCACGAACCCCTCCGGCACCAGGTGCCGCCGCCGCAGCGCGGCCTCCAGGGCGCGGGCCCGGTCGGCCACCGGGGCTTGCTCGAGAATCGGTCCGCTCATGCGTATCCACCCTGCGGTATTCGCGGCGGCCGTCGTGTTCCGGCCCACCTGCGTCGCCGACGATCCTAATGCCGCGCCCCGCCCGGCGGCTTGCCTGCGCCTGCCAGGCGATGGCCCAGGAATGACACGCCACCAGCGGCAGGAACGACCGGCGGAACGACACCGGCGCGCGGCCGGCGCGTCGCAGGAATCTCGCGGCGGCAGGCGCTCGCGCCGAAGCTGTGGCGCGAGCGCATAATTGCCGCAGGAGTGCCCCAGTCCGGGTTAGGCTCTGTTCATGCTGATCTACAACACGTCGAGCGTCGCCGAGAAGCACCGCTTCGAGTTCTGGCACGAGGTGATCTGCCGGCACTTCGTTCCCGCCAGCAGCCAATACGAAAACCGGGCGGCCTTCAACGCGCGCTTCCAGACCGCGGCACTCGGGCCGGTGCACATCAGCCGGCTCACCGCGCCGCGGCACGCGTGGTCGCGCAAGCAGGTCCACGTGCGCCGCGCGCCGCACGAGGAATTCCTGCTGAGCCTGCCACTCGCCGCGGGCTCCTGCCTCGGGCAAAGCGAGCGCCAGCTCCTGCAGCGACCGGGTGAAATGGCGTTTTACGACACCGCGCAGCCGTTCTCGTACCTGCTGGAATCCGACCTCATCCTGGTCAAGATCCCACGGCACGAGATGCTCACGCGCCTGTCGGCGCCGGGCCGCCTCACCGCCACCGGGTTTGGGCTGGCAACGGCCGTCGGCCGGCTGGCGGCCGGCCTCATCCAGCAGTCCCTGGACCTCGACCTGTCCGCCAACCCGGCGGCCGCCGGAAAGATCGGCTCCTCGCTTCTGGACGCCACCGCGGCGGCCATCGAGCTGGAGCTGCTGGGCGGCGCCGACACCCGGCCGAGGCAGGCGATCCGGTTGGAGCAGATCAAGCAATTCGTGGCCGCCCGCTTGGCCGACCGTGGCCTGAGCGCCGAAAGCATCGCCGCCCGCCACAACATCTCCGCCAGGACCCTCAACCGGCTGTTCGCGCTGGAAGGCACGACGCCGATGCGCTGGGTCTGGGAAACGCGCCTGCAAGCCTGCCACCGGCAGTTGAGCGCCGCCCGCCCCGGCCGCGTGACCGACGTGGCGCTTGCCTGCGGCTTTTCCGACCTTTCGCACTTCTGCCGCGCCTTCAAAGCGCACTTCGGGGTATCGCCGGGCGCCGTGGCCAAGCGGCATTGACGCGGCATCCCGGCGGCGCGTCGGCGCTGGCTGCCATCGCGGTTTCCACATGTCCTTGACGCCGGGTGCCGCCGCTGCTCTGGGCGCGCCGTCGCCCCGCCCGCTACCGCCCGAAGCAACCGGGGGCGAGCTCCGCGACCGGCATCTTGTTGCCCGGGCCACCGGGCCCGCTCAAGCCGCCTGCGTCGCGGCGCCGTATTCGCGCAACACCGCGTCGAATACCTTGGCGAACGTGTGCACGTCGCCGGGCCAGCGCGCGGAGACGTAGTTGCCGTCGCGCACCACCCAGGCCGGCGCGCTGTCGGTCGGAGTGTCGCGCAGCAGGCCGCCGGTCTTGGCGAAGTGGTGCGGCGCATCGCGCGGCACGTCGAGGAAATCCTCCGGCGCGGCCAGGGCGCGGGTGACCTCCTGCTGCACGCCCATGTACCCGCGCGGCTGGCCCGGCGCCTCCGGGTAAGTGCGGTAATAGTCCGGGTCCCAGAAGCGGGCCAGGTACCGCGTCAGCGTCCAGCCGGATTTTTCCAGGGCCCAGGTGAGCGCCGTGGTCTTGCGCCCGTGCAGCACCGGGAGGCCGGTGCGGGGCGAACGGCTGCGCGCCGCCAGCAGCACGCCGTGGCACACCGCCGCCACCGGCTTGCCGCTGTCGAAAAACGCACCGACGAAGGCTTGCAGCGCCTCGCTTTCGAGGTAGGGGCGCATGCCCTTGGCGTGCCCGCCGGGCAGCAGCAGGCCGTCGTAGTCGGCCACCCGCAGCGCGGCGTACGCCAGCGGTGCCAGGAACGCCGGATCGCGTTCCATCTCGCGGTAGGCGCGACGTGCCGGGGCCTGTGCGCGCAGCGCCAGCCCGATCAGGCGCAGCTTGCGCAACACCGGCACGAAGCCCCAGGGGTCCAGCCCTTCGCCGCTCAGCATCAGGGGGTCGGCATAGGCACGGCGGCCATCCGGGGTGGCGAAATGCACGGCATGGCCGGCCTCGCGCAGGATCTTCCAGCTCACCGCCGCCTCGGTGGGATCGAAGCCGCGGCTCGGCAACGGGATGAGGACGTTCATGCGCGCAGCCTCGGCCGGGAATCGGATAAACCGCATCGTAACGCAGCCGGCCAGCGAGGCGGCCTGATAGGCTTAGCGCTCGCAAGGGAGGAACCTATGAATAATCCGACACTTTCGCAGGATCGCCGCGACTTCCTCGGCGGCATGGCCGCGGCCACGGTGGCCGCCGTCGGCCTCGGCGCGCTGGCGCCGGCCGCAGGAGCGGCGGAGGCTGCCGCTGCGGCCGGCACCGACTTCGTACGCTGGCTCGACACCATCTCCGGCAAGTACAAACAGCTTTACGACGCCCCCGCGGCCAACCACGGCCTGCCGCTGGTTTGGTCGCATGTCTTCCTGCTCACCGGCGCGCCGGGCTACGGCGTAGCCGAAAGCGAGCTGGGCGTAGTGGTGGTGCTGCGCCACTCGGCGATCCCGCTGGCGATGGGCGACGCGGTATGGGCGAAATACAAGCTGGGCGAGTACCTGGACATCGCCGACCCCGCCACCAAGGCGCCCGCCACGCGCAATCCCTACGCGCACATCAAGCCGGGCGACATGCCGTTCCCGGAGGCCGCGCTGGAGAAGCTGGTGGCGCGCGGCGTGAAGTTCGCCGTGTGCGGCGCGGCGATCGGCTTCCACAGCGCGCACATCGCACAGCGCCAGGGGCTGGCTGCCGACGCGGTGAAGCAAGACCTGCTGGCGGCGGTGCTGCCGGGCGTGCAGGTGGTGCCGTCCGGAGTGCTCGCCGTCAACGGCGCGCAGTCGCGCGGCTGCGCCTATTGCTTCGCGGGCTGAGGCAGGCCTGGATGCGGCCGGCCGATCCGGTTGCGGATCGGCCGCCGTTTCATCTGTCGTCGCCCAGCAGGTTCTCGTAAACGTAAGCGCGCAGGGCGAGCTTCGACGCTGCGTCGATGTCGGTGAAGCGGATGCCGTAGCGGCGGCCGTCGGCGGCGGTGTCGGCGTAAGCCACGGTCACCACGCCGTCCACCGCGACGGTCTGCTCTTCCATCTGCTCCATCGGCAGGCTTGTGCCGATCCGCACGCGGCCCTGCCCGCTGTTCAGCGCCAGCGCCGTCTGCAGCAGCGCGCCCGAGGTGCTGAGGTCGCTGAGCGTCGCTGCCGCAGCTTCCGACCAGCTGCCGCCGGTCAGCTCCTGCCGCACCGACGCGGCGAGGCTCGTCGCCACGCGGCGCGCCCCCCGCACCACGACTTTTTCCAGGTGCTCTGGGTAGCTCAGATGCAGGTAGGCGTAAGGCTGCATGCAGCTGCGCAGCACCCGGCAGGGAAACGCCAGCACGCGCTTGCGCAGGAACGAGCGCGCAACGAAGCCCTGTCCGTCGCGCAGCAGCACCAGCGAGTTGTGCTCGGTGGGCGCGGTGACCAGCACGCTGCCGCCGGTCAGCAGGCCGATCACCTGCACCTGCAGCCGCGGCCGGCCCTCGTCCGGCGCGAACTGGAGCTGCAGCGGATCGCCGGGCGCGAGGTCGATCTTCTCGGCAGGCTGCGCCATGCCCCGCCCCGGCGACAACGGCCGCGCCGGCTTCAGATCTTGGAGGTCAGCTCCGGCAGGATCTGGAACAGGTCGCCGACCAGGCCGAAGTCCGCCACCTCGAAGATCGGCGCCTCGGCGTCCTTGTTGATGGCGACGATGGTGCGGGCGTCCTTGATGCCGGCCAGGTGCTGGATGGCGCCCGAGATGCCGATGGCGAAATACAGCTCCGGCGCAATGATCTTGCCGGTCTGGCCCACCTGCATGTCGTTGGGCACGTAGCCGGAGTCCACCGCCGCGCGCGAAGCGCCGATGCCGGCGCCGATCTTGTCGGCCAGCGGCTCGATGAACTTCTTGAAGTTCTCGCTGGAGGCCAGGGCGCGGCCGCCGGACACCACCCGCGCGGCGGACTGCAGCTCCGGCCGCTCGCTCTTTTGCGCCGCCAGGCTGACGAAGCGCGTGTGGGTGGGCAGCACGGCCTCGACGCTGATCTTCTCCACCGGCGCGGCGCCGCCGCCGCCGACCGCGGTGAACGAGGCCAGGCGGATCGTCGCCACCACGGCCGGGGCGGCAGGCGCCTCCACCGTGACGATGGCGTTGCCGGCGTAGATCGGCCGGTCGAAGCTGGTCGGGCCGTGCACGGCCATCACGTCGGACACCTGCTGCACGCCGAGCTTGGCGGCCACGCGCGGCATCAGGTCCTTGCCGAAGGTGTTGCCGGCCACGAACACGTGGCTGTAGCCCTTCCTGGCCAGCGCCACCGCCTGCGGCGCCACCACCGCCGCCAGCGCGTGGTCGTTTTCGGTGCGGTCCACCTGCAGCACGCGGGTCACGCCGTCGAGCGCGGCGGCCTGCGCGGCGGCGGCGGCGCCGTCCTTGGCGAAGACGACGACGTCGATCTCGCCGCCCACCTGCCTGGCCGCGGCCACGACCTTGGCGACACCGCTATCCAGCTTGCCGTCGGCCTGCTGGCCGATGATCAGAATCTTGCTCATGTTCATTCCTGTATGTACGTCCTGTACCAGCACCGGTCGTCCGTGACCGGATTGTTCAAAAAGGCGAAAAAGCTAGACCAGGCCCTTGGCCTTGAGGGCGGCGACCAGCTCGTCGACGGTCTTGACCACGATGCCCTTGCCGCGCTTGGGCGGCGGGGCGGTCTTGGTGGTCTTCAGGCCGGCGCCGGGGGTGACGCCGAGGGAGGCAAAACTGACCGCCTCGATCGGCTTCTTCTTGGCCTTCATGATGTCGGGCAGCTTGAGGTAGCGCGGCTCGTTGAGGCGCAGGTCGGCGGTAACCACCGCCGGCAGGTCCACCTCGAGCGTCTCCAGGCCGGCGTCCACTTCGCGCGTCACCACCGCCTTGGAACCGTCCAGCTCAACCTTGGACGCGAACGTCGCCTGCGCCAGGTCCAGCAGCGCGGCGACCATCTGGCCGGTCTGGCTGGCGTCGTCGTCGATCGCCTGCTTGCCGAGCAAGAACAGCTGCGCGCCTTCCTTCTTGAACACCGCGGCCAGCGCCTGAGCCGCGGTCAGCGGCTGGATTTCGCCCTCTTCCTTGACGTGCACCGCGCGGTCGGCGCCGAAGGCCAGCGCCGTGCGCAGGGTTTCCTCGCACTTGGCGCCGCCGACGGTGACGGCGATGATCTCGGTGATCTTGCCTTTCTCCTTCAGGCGCATCGCCTCTTCCATGGCGATCTCGTCGAACGGATTGACGCTCATCTTGACGCCGTCGGTGACCACGCCGGACTGGTCCGGCTTGACCTGGATGCGGACGTTGTAGTCCACCACGCGCTTGACGCTCACCAGTGCTTTCATGCTTCCTTCCCAAAATGGACTTCGTGTCCAAGCCACCGGGCACCCGCGCCCGGACGAATGAATGTGAATGAAACGGCTACCGCGCCGCCAGCGGCGCGACGATCCGCTCGCGGCGGGAGGTGAACTCTGCCGCACTGCCCACGCAAAAGTCCAGATCGCGCACGCAGCCGTCGCGCAGCCCGTAGACCCAGGCGTGCACCCACAGCGGCTGGCCGCGCTGCCACGCGTCGCCGACGATGGTGGTCTCGCACACGTGCATCGCCTGCACCACCGAGTTGAGCTCGCACAGGCGGTCGGCGCGGCCGTCGCCGGCGGGGACGGCCGCCAGCTCCTGGTGGTAATCGTTGGCGACGTCGCGCACGTGGTGCAGCCAGTTGTCGGCCAGGCCCACGCGCTGCTGTTCCAGTGCGGCGCGCACGCCGCTGCAGCCGTAGTGGCCGACGACGATGACGTGCTTGACCTTGAGCACGTCCACCGCGAACTGCAGCACCGACAGGCAGTTCAGGTCGGTGTGCACCACCACGTTGGCGATGTTCCTGTGCACGAACACCTCGCCCGGCGGCAGGTCGATGATCTCGTTGGCCGGCACGCGGCTGTCGGCACAGCCGATCCACAGGTACTCCGGCGACTGCAGCTTGGCGAGCGCGCCGAAGAAACCGGGGCGCTGCTGCTCGGTGCGGCGCGCCCAGGCGCGGTTGCGTTCCAGCAGGTGTTCGAGCTTGGGCACGGGGCTGATCGTCCGTTTCGGAGGCTGCGGCATGCGGCGAGCCGCGCGCCGGCGGTTCACATGTTGGCGTAGTTGGGGCCGCCGGAGCCTTCCGGCGCCACCCAGGTGATGTTCTGCGCCGGGTCCTTGATGTCGCAGGTCTTGCAGTGCACGCAGTTCTGCGCGTTGATCTGGAAGCGCGGCGCGGCGCCTTCCGACACCACCTCGTAGACGCCGGCCGGGCAGTAGCGCTGCGCCGGCTCGTCGTACAGCGGCAGGTTCTTGCCGATCGGCACGGCAGGATCGGCCAGCAGCAGGTGCACGGGCTGGTCTTCCTCGTGGTTGGTGCTCGACAGGAACACCGAGGACAGCTTGTCGAAGCTGATCACGCCGTCCGGCTTGGGGTATTCGATCTTGCGGCTCTGCGCCGCCGGCTTGAGCGTGGCGTAGTCCGGCGTGTTGTCGTGCAGGGTCACCGGGCCCTTGCCGCGGAACCAGTTCTGGTCGACGTAATTGAACGCCGAGCCGAACAGCACGCCGAGCTTGTGCATGGCCGGGCCGAAGTTGCGGTCGCGGTACAGCTCGTCGTACAGCCAGCTCGCCTTGAAGCTCTCCGGGTAAGCGGCCAGCTCGTCGCCGCCCTCGCCGCCGGCCAGCAGCGCCGCGGCCGCCGCGTCGGCGGCCAGCATGCCCGACTTCATCGCGGTGTGGCTGCCCTTGATCTTGGAGAAGTTCAGCGTGCCCAGGTCGCAGCCGATCAGGGCCCCGCCCGGGAACACCATCTTCGGCAGCGAGTTGAAGCCGCCCTTGCAGATGGCGCGCGCGCCGTAGGACACGCGCTTGCCGCCTTCCAGGTACTTCTTCATCACCGGGTGGTGCTTGATGCGCTGGAACTCGTCGAACGGCGACAGGTAAGGGTTGCTGTACGACAGGTCGACGATCAGGCCGGCGTAGACCTGGTGGTTTTCCAGGTGATACAGGAAGAAGCCGCCGGGATTGGCGCTGTTCAGCGGCCAGCCGGCGCCGTGGATCACCAGCCCCGGCTCGTGCTTCGCCGGGTCGATGGTCCACAGCTCCTTCAGGCCGATGCCGTAGTGCTGCGCGTCGGAATTTTCGTCCAGCCGGTAGCGCTTGATCAGGCGCTTGCCGAGGTGGCCGCGGCAACCCTCGGCAAACAGCGTGTACTTGGCGCGCAGCTCGATGCCCGGGGTATACACGCCTTCCTTGTGGTGGCCGGCGCGGTCCACGCCCATGTCGCCGATCTGCACGCCGCGCACCACGTTGCCTTCGTCGACGATCACTTCCTGGGCGGCGAAGCCGGGGTAGATCTCCACGCCCAGCCCCTCGGCCTGCTGCGCCAGCCAGCGGCACAGGTTGCCCAGGGAGATGATGTAGTTGCCCTCGTTGTGCATGGTGCGCGGCACGAACATTCCGGGCGTCTTGATGCCCTTTTCCGGGCCGGTGAGGAAATACACCTCGTCGCGCGCCACCGGCGTGTTCAGCGGGGCGCCGAGCTCCTTCCAGTTGGGGAACAGCTCTTCCAGCGCGCGCGGCTCGAACACCGCGCCCGACAGGATGTGCGCGCCGACCTCGGAACCCTTCTCGACCAGGCAGACCGAGATTTCCTTGCCGGCGGCGGCGGCGGCCTGCTTCAGGCGGCAGGCGGCGGACAGGCCGGACGGGCCGGCGCCGACCACCAGCACGTCGTATTCCATGACATCGCGTTCAACGCTCATTGGGTTCCTGTTTTTCTGGTGCCTGGGCCTGGGCGGGGCGCGATCCGCGGCGGCGCGTCGCAAAAACGGGGGTCAGGACGCGAATTGTACCGCCTGCGCAGGCCTTGGCGACTGCCGCCCCCCGCGGAAAACGTGCCGCCGCCGCACATGCAAGTGCAATTTCATGGGCGTGAAGAATAAAACGTATGTAAGCATACCATTCATGCGCGCCTGCGAAAATGCGCTGCGGCCCGCCCCGCGCCCGGCCAGGTTATTTGCGCCCGTTAGCGTTCATTTGCGCACCGGATCAACACGCTCAAACCAGCCCGCGCGCCACCGGCACCGGGAAGTCCAGCAGCATCTGCGCAAACGCCTTGCCCTGCGGATCGGTGCGCAGCGAGCAGGCGCCGCCGCCGCCGAGGGCGTTGTACAACATGAAATTCAGGCTGTTCGA
>JADHNH010000171.1 GCA_016779605.1 Nevskia sp.
CGGAAGTAAGGGAAGGCGTATTCCGTCTCACACCCGAGCAAGCAACAAGGCGGACGAGCGCAAGCAAACGCGAGACGAAGCCCTACCCCGGCCGCGCCTCCCTCACATGATCCACCTTGCCCGTCTCGTCGCAAGCCTCCAGCCGCACCGTGAATCCCCATAGCCGCGCCAGGTGCTTCATCACCTCGCCGGCCTCGTCGGACAGCGGGCGCTTGCGCTGGAGCTGGTGGCGCACGGTGAGCGAACGGTCGCCTTCGCGGTCGTAGCGCACCACCTGGATGTCGGGCAGCTGCTGGTCGCGGTCGTACTGCAGCGCCAGCAGGCGGCGCAGGCGCCGGAAGCCCTGCTCGTTGTGGATCGAGTCCACCACCAGGTCTTCCTCGCCTTCGTGGTCGGCCACCGCGAACATGTGGAACTCGCGCATCAGCTTTGGCGACAGGAACTGGCCGATGAAGGACTCGTCCTTGTAGTTGCGCATGGCGAAGTCCAGCACCTTGAGCCAGTCGCCGCCGGCGATGTCCGGGAACCAGGCGCGGTCCTCGTCGGTGGGGCTTTCGCAGATGCGCTTGATGTCGCGCATCATCGCAAAGCCCAGCGCGTACGGGTTCAAGCCGCCGTAGCCGCGCTGGTCGAAACCGCGCTGCATCGTCACGGCGGTGTGGGAGGCCAGCATTTCCAGCATGAAGCCCGAATCGACCTGGCCGTTGTCGAACAAGCGGTTGAGCAGGGTGTAGTGCCAGAAAGTGGCCCAGCCCTCGTTCATGACCTTGGTCTGGCCCTGCGGGTAGAAGTACTGCGCGGTCTTGCGCACGATGCGCACCAGCTCGCGCTGCCAGGGCTCCAGCCGGGGCGCGAACTTCTCGATGAAGTACAGGAGGTTCTCCTGCGGCTCCGGCGGGAACTGGGCGGAGCCGGCGTGGCGCGCGTCGCCGCCCTTGCCGCGCGGCACCGTGCGCCAGATGTCGTCGTAGTGGCGCCAGGCGTACTCCTCGCGCTCGCGCTGGCGGTTGCGCTCCTCGGCCACCGACAGCGGCGCCGGATGGCGGTAGCGGTCCACGCCGTGGCTCATCAGGGCGTGGCAGGAATCCAGCGTTTCCTCCACGCGCTCGTGGCCGTAGCGCTCCTCGCACTCCATCACGAAATTCCGCGCGAACACCATGTAGTCGATGATGGCGTCCGGGCTGGTCCACTGGCGGAACAGGTAGTTGCCCTTGAAGAACGAGTTGTGGCCGTAGCAGGCGTGGGCGATGACCAGCGCCTGCATCGCCACGGTGTTCTCCTCCATCAGGTAGGAGATGCAGGGGTTGGAATTGATCACAATCTCGTAGGCCAGCCCGCGCGCGCCCTTGCGGTAGGCCTGCTCGTTGCGGATGAACTCCTTGCCGTAGCTCCAGTGCGGGTAGCCGATCGGCAGGCCGGCCGAGGCATAGGCGTCCAGCATCTGCTCGGAGGCGATGATCTCGATCTGGTTGGGATAGGTGTCGAGCCGGAACTCGTTGGCTGCAATCTCGTGGATCGCATGGTCGTACTTCTCCAGCAGCTCGAAAGTCCACTCCGAGCCGGAGGAAATCAGTCCGCGTTCCAGTTGCTGTGTGGTCACGCCGTGGCCTCCCGCTTGAACAGCTCGCGCAGCACCGGGTACACCTCGCCCGGCGCGGTGACGTTGCGCATGGCGAATCGCTCGCTGGCGATGCGCTGATAGGAATACGACAGGGGACTGACACGGCCGTTGCGATCCGGCACTTCGACGTAGGCGAAGTAGCGCAGCAGCGGCAGCAGCTGGTCGACCAGGAACGAGCGGCTCTTTTCCGGGTCGGCGCCGAAGGCGTCGCCGTCCGACACCTGCGCGCCGTAGATGTTCCAGGCGTCGGCCGGGAACCGCTCCACCGCGATCTCGCGCATCAGCTTGAGCGCCGACAGCACCACGGTGCCGCCCGACTTGGGATCGTGGAAGAAGGTGTCCTCGTCCACCTCCTGGGCGTCGTCGGTGTGCCGCACGAACACCACTTCCACGTGCTCGTACTTGCGCGTCAGGAACAGGTACAGCAGGGTGAAGAAGCGCTTGGCGAGGTCCTTCTTGTCCTCGGTCATCGAGGCCGAGACGTCCATCAGGCAGAACATCACCGCCCGCGAGATCGGCTGCGGCACCTTGACGCGGTGGCGGTAGCGCAGGTCGATCTCGTCCAGGAACGGGATGCGCTCGATGCGGCGCCGCATCGCCTCGATTTCCTCGGCCGCCGCGTGCTCGGCTTCCAGCTCCAGCAGCTGGCGGCGCAGCGGCGCGCCGATGGCGATGCGGCGTGCCATCGCGGTGCGCAGCGACCGCACCACCGACAGGTTGGCCGGCACGCCGGAGCGGGTGTAGCCCGCGCGCTGCCATTTGAACTCCTTGACGTCGCCCAGGGCGTTGCGCACCAGGTGCGGCAGCTCGAGGTCGTCGAAGAACAGGTTCATGAACTCTTCACGCGACAGCGCGAAGGTGAAGCTGTCCTGGCTGTCGCCGCCGCCGCCCTGGTCGCTGCCGCCCTGCCCGCCGCCGCTACCTTCCGGACGCGGGATATGGTCGCCGGCGTTGAAGTTGCGGTTGCCGGTGTTGACGTATTCGTGGTCGCCGCCGCCGCCGTGGTGGAAGGTCGGCTCGGAAATGTCCTTGGTCGGGATGGTGACGGTGCCGCCCTGCTCCATCTCCTTGATGGAGCGCCGCGCGACGATGTCGCCCACCGACTTGCGAATCTGCTCCTTGTAGCGGCGCAGGAATCGCTGGCGGTTCACCGCATTCTTGTTACGGTCGTTCAGCCGGCGATCGATGATGATGGACATTTCGTCTCCTGGTGCCCGGTCTCCCAGCGCTTCAATAAATTGCCGCGTACATTGCGCCTGCGCCTCAGGCCGACTTGCGCACGCGCAGGTACCACTCGGACAGCAGCCGCACCTGCTTCTCGGTGTAGCCCTTCTCGACCATGCGGCTGACGAAGTTCTCGTGCTTCTTCTTGTCCTCGACCGAGGCCTTGGCGTTGAACGAGATCACCGGCAGCAGCTCCTCGGTGCTCGAGAACATCTTCTTCTCGATCACCTCGCGCAGCTTCTCGTAGCTGGTCCACTTCGGGTTCTTGCCGCCGTGCTGCGCGCGTGCGCGCAGCACGAAGTTGACGATCTCGTTGCGGAAATCCTTGGGGTTGGCGATGCCGGCCGGCTTTTCGATCTTCTCCAGCTCGGCGTTGAGCGCGGCGCGGTCGAAGCTTTCACCGGTTTCCTGGTCGCGGTAGTCCTCGTCCTGGATCCAGTAGTCGGCGAAGGTGACGTAGCGGTCGAAGATGTTCTGCCCGTATTCCGAATACGACTCCAGGTAGGCGGTCTGGATTTCCTTGCCGATGAACTCGGCGTAGCGCGGCGACAGCCAGCCCTTGATGAACTCCAGGTAGCGGCGCTGCGTTTCCTCCGGCAGCTGCTCGCGCAGGATGCGCTGCTCCAGCACGTACATCAGGTGCACGGGATTGGCGGCGATCTCGGTCTGGTCGTAGTTGAACACCGCCGAAAGCACCTTGTATGCAAAGCGGGTCGAGCTTCCCGTCATGCCCTCGTCGATGCCGGCATAGTCGCGGTACTCCTGGAACGACTTGGCGGCCGGGTCGGTGTCCTTCAGCGTCTCGCCGTCGTACACGCGCATCTTGGAATAGACGTTGGAGTTTTCCGGCTCCTTCAGGCGCGTCAGCACCGAGAACTGCGCCATCATCTCCAGCGTGCCCGGGGCGCACTTGGCCTCGGCCAGCGAGCTGTTCTTCAGCAGCTTGCGGTAGATCTGCACTTCCTCGGTGACCTGCAGGCAGTACGGCACCTTGACGATGTAGACGCGGTCGAGGAAGGCCTCGTTGTGCTTGTTGTTGCGGAAGCTCTGCCACTCGCTCTCGTTGGAGTGCGCCAGGATGATGCCGTTGAACGGGATCGCCGAAAACCCTTCGGTGCCCTTGAAGTTGGCTTCCTGGGTGGCGGTCAGCAGCGGATGCAGCATCTTGATCGGCGCCTTGAACATCTCGACGAATTCCAGCAGGCCCTGGTTGGCCAGGCACAAGCCGCCGGAATACGAGTAGGCGTCCGGGTCATCCTGCGAGAACACCTCGAGCTTGCGGATGTCGATCTTGCCGACCAGGGTCGAAATGTCCTGGTTGTTTTCGTCGCCCGGCTCGGTCTTGGCGATCGCGATCTGGCGCAGCACCGAGGGCTGCACCCGCACCACGCGGAACTTGGTGAGGTCGCCCTCGAACTCGGCCAGGCGCTTGAGCGCCCAAGGCGAGGCGATGCCGGTGAGGTAGCGGCGCGCGACGCCGTATTCCTTTTCCAGCGCATCGCCGTCGCGCTCGGCGGAGAACAGGCCCAGCGGCGATTCGTTGATCGGCGAGCCCTTGAGCGCGTAGATCGGGTTTTTTTCCATCAGCGTCTTCAGGCGCTCGGCGATCGACGACTTGCCGCCGCCGACCGGGCCCAGCAGGTACAGCACCTGCTTGCGCTCCTCGAGCCCCTGCGCCGCGTGACGGAAGAACGCGACGATCTGGGCGATGACGTCCTCGAGCCCGAAGAACTCGCGGAACGCCGGGTAACGGCGGATCACGCGGTTGGAGAAGATGCGCGACAGGCGCGCGTCGTTGCGCGTGTCCACCACTTCCGGCTCGCCGATGGCGGCGAGCATGCGCTCGGCCGGCGAGGCATAAGCCAGGGGATTGCGCTTGCACAGCTGCAGGTACTCTTCGAGCGACATCTCCTCGTCGCGAGCCTGGATGTACTGTTCCCTGAAATTCTCAAGTATTCCCATGATCAATCGATCTCCGACAAAACCATCAAAAAAACACCATCGCCGAACTCCACCGCAGTCTTCCGATGTTTTTTTCTTTGCCCTTGCATCACGACATCACGCGAATAACTTTCCGGCTCGTCCAGTCAAAGGCAACAACCGCGCCAGCCAACCAGTCAGCGGCAGCCTGCCGGTGAAACTTGATCACCGCCCGGCGGCTCCTGTGCGACACCGGCACCGGTGGTTTCGTGCAGCGGCAATGCGGCCCTGTGCGATGTGATCGCACGAATCCGCTTGCTGCAGGCTGAATGGCTTGGGAAGGAGCGAAGGTACCGCCTGGAGGAACGTTGTGCATGGACATCGGTAGGTCGCCGTTACTGCGGTAGGTTCCCCCTGGCGGCGTCGCCGCGCCATTCGGAATATCCGCACCTTGAATACGGCTAATACCTACGTCCATGTACCTCCTAAGCAGTCCGCTAAAGAACTGGTCCGTTGCAGCTTCGCGATCGCGCTGAAGTTTGCGTGGACTGCTTGCACTGTACTACGAAAATTCGACTCGAAATGATGCAATAATGGTGGTCCGCTGGCGCTGAACGGTAGTGTTCTAGGGATGGAACGTTTGCAGCGGCGGCGGCAAAGCGGCGCTGCGCAAAGCCGCCTGGCGCCAGGGATTCGTCGCAGCGTCGGAGTTTTGTTGCGACGCCTGCCGCGCGGCGTGTCAGCACTCGCTGTCCAAGGCTGCCAGCTTCATTGCCGCCGCCCCGGTAACTTCACACCACAGTATGAAATCGCCTATCGCCGCGCCGGCCCGCTGCGCGGCCGTTGCGGCCGTGCCCGCAGATGCGGCTTTCAGGCTTCCGGCCGCATCTGCGGAAACAGCAGCACGTCGCGGATCGACGACGAGTCGGTCAGGAACATCGCCAGCCGGTCGATGCCCAGGCCCACGCCGGCGGTTGGCGGCAGGCCGTATTCGAGCGCGCGCACGTAGTCGGCGTCGTACAGCATGGCCTCCTCGTCGCCGGCTTCCTTGGCGGCGGCCTGGGCACGGAAGCGCGCGGCCTGGTCGTCGGCGTCGTTGAGCTCGGAAAAGCCGTTGGCGATCTCGCGGCCGCCGACGATCAGCTCGAAGCGGTCGGTGACGAACGGGTCGTCGTCGTTGCGCCGCGCCAGCGGCGACACCTCGGTCGGATAGGCGGTGATGAAGGTTGGATCCAGCAGCGTGGCTTCCACGGTCTTCTCGAACAGCTCGGTCAGCAGCTTGCCGGCGCCCATATCCTTGCTCACCGCCACTCCCTTGGCGTGGGCGAAAGCCGCCATGTAGTCGCGGTCCCGCAGGCGTGCGGCGTCCAGGTCCGGATTGCGCGCGGCCACCGCCTCGGCCATGGTCAGGCGCGCAAACGGCCGCGCCAGGTCGTAATCCCGTCCCTGGCTCGAAAACGCCGTGCGGCCCAGCACCGCGGCGGCGCAGTCGCGCAGCATGGTTTCCACCAGGTCCATGGCGTCGCGGTAGTCGGCGTAGGCCTGGTAGAACTCCAACATGGTGAACTCGGGGTTGTGGCGGGTGGAAAGCCCCTCGTTGCGGAAGTTGCGGTTGATCTCGTAGACCCGCTCGAAGCCACCCACTACCAGCCGCTTTAAGTACAGTTCTGGTGCAATGCGCAAGAACAGGTCGCGATCCAGTGCATTATGGTGCGTGACGAAGGGCCGCGCCGTCGCACCGCCGGGCAGCGGCTGCAGCATCGGCGTCTCGACCTCTAAAAATCCAAGACTATCAAGTATTTGCCGTATAACCCGGACGAGTTCTGCGCGCTTCTGGAAGACCGCGCGCACGTCCGGGTTGATGATCAGGTCGACATAGCGCTGGCGGTAGCGGGTCTCGGTATCGGTCAGTCCTGCCCATTTTTCGGGCAGCGGGCGCAGGGATTTCACCAGCAGCTCGATGCGTGAAAGCTTCAGCGAAAGCTCGCCGGTGCGGGTCTTGAACACGCTGCCGGCGGCGCCGACGATGTCGCCCACGTCGTAGGTCTTGAACTCGGCGTAGCGCTCCGCCCCCACCGCGTCCTGTTGCAGGAACAGCTGGATGCGGCCCGACATGTCCTGCAGCTGGGCGAAGCTGGCCTTGCCCATCACCCGCTTGGCGACCAGTCGGCCGGCCAGGCTGAACACCTGGGTCTGCCCCTCCAGCGCCGCAGCGTCCATGCCGCCGAAGTTGCCGTGCAGGAACTCCGCCAGCGCGTCGCGGCGGAACGTATTGGGAAAGGCCTGCCCGGCCGCGCGCAGCCGCTCCAGTTTCTCGCGGCGGTGGATGATGACGTAGTTCTCTTCGATCGTATGATCAAGCTTCTCGAAAAGAGCCTTATCTTCCGGACCGTCTGGCGGGAGCTTCTGGTTGGTCATTGGCTGAATAC
>JADHNH010000037.1 GCA_016779605.1 Nevskia sp.
CAGACGGAATACGTCTGGCCGTGCGCCAGCATCGGCCGCTCGTTCCTGTTCTACGACAAGGACGGCAACATGATCCAGCTCTGGCAGCAGCAGGGCGGACCTTCCTGGAACTGAAGCAATCCCGGCACCGGCCGGCGCGTCCCGCGCCCCGAGCCCCGAGAGGAGAAGCGACATGATCGAATTCGAACCGCTGCCGGATTTTCCCGCCGGAGCGGCGCTCGTCTTCGGCGGCTCCGGCGGCCTGGGCCAGAGCATCGCCCGCCTGCTGGCCGCGCGCGGTTCGGCAGTGGCGGTGGCCTACCGCTCGCGCAAGGCGGAAGCGGAGGCCGTGGCGGCGCAGATCACCGGCCGCGGCGGCAAGGCGCTGGCGGTGCACGCCGACCTGACCGACGCGGCTTCCGTGCGCCAGGCCGCCGAGGCCGCGCTGGCGGCGTTCGGCCGCATCCACACGGTGGTCTCGACCGGCGGGCTGGCGTTCGGCACGCCGCACCTGGCCGACACCGATCCGCGCGATTTCCGCAACGTCATCGAAACCGACGTGATCGGCTTCTTCAACGTCGCGCAGGCGACCTTGCCGGCGTTGCGCCGGGGCGGCGGCGGCTCCTACGTCGGCGTGATCACCACCGCCGTGCACCGCACCTACCCGGGAGACACGCTGTCGGGCCCGCCGAAGGCGGCGATGACCGCCTTGCTCAAGCAGATCACGCTGGAGGAGGCGGCCAACGGCATCCGCGCCAACGCCGTCGGGCCGGGCGTGATCAACGCCGGCATGGTGCTGCCGATGCTGCAGACGCCGGCCAAGGCCCTGCTCGACTACGCCGTGGACCTGACGCCGCTCAAGCGCGCCGGCACCGACCTCGAAGTGGCCGAGGCCGTGGTGTTCCTGGCCTCGCGCCGTGCGTCCTACATCACCGGCCAGGTGCTGATGGTCGACGGCGGGCTGGGCACCTGAGCACCGCGGCCGGGGCAAGCCCGGCGCAAAGCGCTACGAGAAGCGCATCGCCCTGGCCGGGCGAGCCGGCGGCGGCATGCGCAGCACGCGTTCGATCTCGAGCTTGAGCTCGTCGTCGCATACCGGCTTGTCGAGCACCGCCCGCGCCCCGGCCCGGCGCGCGATTTCCGCCAGCGCCGATTCGCTGTTGCCGGTGATCACGATCACCGGCAGCGTCGATCCGCGTGCTTCGAGCACGCGCAGCAGTTCCGCGCCGTTCATGCCGGGCATGTTCAGGTCCAGCAGCAGGCAGTCCGGCGCATCGCCCGGTGCCAGCTCGTCGAGGAAGGCGGTGGCGGAACCGAAAGTGCGCGCACGCCAGCCGAACGAAGCCACCAGCATGCCGGTGGCGGCGCGCACCGCATCGTCGTCGTCGACGATGCCGATCAGGGCCTCGGCCATCGCCGTTTCCGGCGCGCCGCCGCGCATGGCCGGCCGCCCGCCGCCCGCCGAGTCGCTGCGCCCTGTTGCTAGCCTGTACATGCGCGTATTAGACCCGTGAAGGAAGCCGCAACCAATGACCTGGATCAATCGTTCCGGCAGCGGCCGCAGGCATGGCCCGGCGCCGAACCGCGCAATTCCTGCGCGAGACGGTCCGGCTTAGAATCCGGCGTCATCCACAACGAGGCGGCTCCCCGCGAAATTCCGTGAAATCACTGTTTGAACCCCTGCGTTTCCGCAACGGCGTGCAGGCACCCAACCGCATCGTGCTGGCGGCGATGACCAACATGCAAAGCCACGCCGACGGCACGCTGAGCGATGACGAGCTGCACTGGCTGGCGCTGCGCGCCAAGGGCGGCTTCGGCGTGGTCACCACCTGCGCCACCCACGTGGCCCGCGACGGCCAGGGCTGGGTCGGCGAGCTGGGGATCTTCGACGACGCCCATATCCCGGGCTTCAAGCGCATTGCCGAGATGGTGCGCGCCAGCGGCGGCATCTCGCTGGCGCAGATTTTCCACGGCGGCCTGCGCGCCGACCCGGCCCTGACCGGCCAGCGCACCTGGAGCGCCAGCGACGGCGGCGCCGACGGAGCGCGCGCGGCGACCGCGGCGGACATCGAACGCGTCATCGGCGAGTTCACCGCGGCGGCCTGCCGCGTGCACGCCGCAGGCATGGAGGGCGTGGAATTGCACGGCGCCCACGGCTACCTGTTCGGGCAGTTTCTCAGCGTGATCGAAAACCGCCGCGACGACGAATGGGGCGGCTCGCTGGAAAACCGCGCGCGCCTGCTGCGGCGGACCATGCAGTCCATCCGCAAGGCGGTGCCCGCGCACTTCGTGGTGGGCGTGCGCCTGTCGCCGGAGGACTGGGGCCAGTCCCGCGGGCTGGACCTGGACGAGACCCTGCAGGTGGCGCGCTGGCTGGTGGAGGACGGCGCGGATTTCCTGCACCTGTCCTTGTGGACCGCCAGCAACAACACCAAGAAACGCCCGCAGAACCATCCGCTGACGGAATTCCGCGCCGTGGTGCCGGACTCGCTGCCCCTGCTCGCCGCCGGCAAGATCTGGACGCGCGCCGACGCCGACCACATCCTGCAACTGGGAGCCGACGGCGTGGCGCTGGGGCGCAGCGCGATCGCCAATCCCGACTGGGGCCTGCGCGTCGCCGATTCCGCCTGGGCGCCAAAGCGCACGCCGCTGACCGCGGCCGAGCTGCGCGAACGCGGCCTCAACGAGGGTTTCGTGCGCTACATGAGCACCTGGAAAGGCTTCGTCGCAGCGTAGCGTCTGGACGGCGGCGCCGGCGGCGCCGGGCGTTCAGAACTCCAGGCAGATCTTGCCGAAGTGCTGCTGCGCAACCTGGCGGGCAAACGCGTCGGCGATCCGCTCCAGGGGGAACCTGGAGTCGATCACCGGGCGGATGCCGTTGGCGTCGATCGCGGCGATCATTTCCTCCTGCCCCTGGCGCGAGCCGACGGTGATGCCCTTGATCGCGATGTTCTTGAACATCGCCAGCGCGGTGGGCACTTCGCCGGACCAGCCGGTGAGTACGCCGATCAGGGAGATGTGGCCGCCGACGCGGCAGGCCTGGATCGACTGGCCCAGGGTGCCCGGCCCGCCGATTTCGACCACCGCATCGACGCCGCGTCCGCCGGTGAGCGCGGCGGCGGCCTGGCCCCAGTCGGGATTGTCGCGGTAGTTGACCAGGTGGTCGGCGCCCAGCGCCTTCAGGCGGGCCAGCTTCTCGGCGGAGGAGGATGTGGCGATCACCGTCGCACCGGCCGCCTTGGCGAACTGCAGCGCGAAAATCGACACGCCGCCGGTGCCTTGGGTCAGCACGATGTCGCCGGGCTTGATCCGAGCTTCCACCATCAGCGCGCGCCAGGCGGTCAGCGCCGCGCACGGCAGGGTGGCCGCCTCGGTCAGCGACCAGCCCTTCGGCAGGCGTGTGAAGGCGCTCGCCGGCAGCGCCACGTACTCGGCGGCAAAGCCGTCGGCATGGTCGCCGGGCACGCCCGCCAGGCGCTCCTGCGAGGGGCCGCCGCTGGACCAGTTGGGGAAGAACGTCGAAAGCACCTGGTCGCCGGCGCGCCAGCCGCTGACGCCCTCGCCCACGCCGACGACCTCGCCGGCGCCGTCGGACATCGGGATGCGCCCATCGGCGACCTTGATGGTGCCGTTCACCACCGCCAGATCGTGGAAGTTCAGCGAGCTCGCGCGCACCCGCACGAGCACTTCTCCGGGCCTGGGCACCGGCTGTGGCCGGTTCTCGATCGCGATCCGGTCCAGGCCGCCGGGGGACTTGACTGCTGCAAGCTTCATTGCGGTTTCTTCCTTTGGTTCGCCGTCATGGCGCCATTGACCGGCCATTTTTAGCTGGATCGCCCGCCGCAACAACCGGCGCCGGCGCCACTATCGGCGAACAGTCCCCGGCAGCCATCGAGTCGCATGGAAAAGTCGTTCCTAAACAGGTAGTTGTGCGCGCTTTTCCGATATGGCTTCTGAAGCGATTTCGCATCTTCTATACGAATCATTTACAAACAACGAGATAGGAACGATCTCCCGAAAGTCATGGAAGACTTTCCCGCAAGGTGCCGGCGCATATGGTCGCGTGCGCAGGGTTCTGTCATCATCCCGAATCTCTCGTTGCGCGCGGGGGCGCGGGGAACACCAGGGGCGGGGCACGTGACAGATCAGCTGCATACCGCGCCGTCCGTTACCACCGACGGAGCGCGGCGGCGCTGGCACTTTGCCCGCGCGGTGCTGGACGAGCGCAGCCGCGAACTGCTGGTCGACGGCGCCGAGGTGCAGCTCGAGCGCAAGCCGCTCGAGGTGTTGATCTACCTGATCCAGCACG
The DNA here is from genome assembly GCA_016779605.1 of Nevskia sp. Classification (GTDB taxonomy): domain Bacteria; phylum Pseudomonadota; class Gammaproteobacteria; order Nevskiales; family Nevskiaceae; genus Nevskia. The sequence goes on from JADHNH010000037.1 coordinate 4,289, forward strand.
CCGGCGAGGTGTGCACCAAGGACGAATTGCTGGCCAGCATCTGGCCGGGGCGGTTCCTCAGCGAAACGGCGCTGGCCAAATGCATCAGCCGGCTGCGCGAGGTGCTGGCCGATGCGGACCAGGGCATCATCAAGACCGCCCACGGCTTCGGCTACCGCTTCGTGGCGCCGGTGCGGGTGGAATATGCCGCCGTCCCCGAGCCGCCCAAGGTGGACGTCCATGCGGGCGACCATCCGCACGGCCGGCCGCATTGGACCCTGCTGGAACGCCTGGGCGTGGGCGGCCATGGCGAAGCCTGGCGCGCCCGTCACGACAAGACCCACGAACAGCGCGTATTCAAGTTCGCCCTCGACGAGGCATCGCTGGCCGCGCTGAAACGCGAAATCACCCTGTTCCGCATCATCAACGACACGCTCGGCGACGACGCCAGGGTGGTCAAGCTGCTGGACTGGAATCTCGAACACGCGCCTTATTTCGTCGAAGCCGAATACATCGACGGCGGCAGCCTGCCCGACTGGGTGCAGGCGCGCGGCGGCTGCGCCGCGATCCCGCTGGAGGCACGGCTGGAAGTCGTCGCCAGGATCGCCGACGCGCTGGCCTCGGTGCACGCGGTCGGCGTGCTGCACAAGGACCTCAAGCCGTCCAACGTGTTGATCGACACCCATGGAACCGATGGCGAGGCCGTCGACATCCGCCTGGCCGACTTCGGCAGCGGCGGCGTGCTGGACGCCAAGCAGTTCGAGGATCTCGGCATCACCCGGCTGGGCTTCACCCGCACCGCGATGACCAACGACACCACGTCCGGCACCCTGCTGTACCTGGCCCCGGAAGTCGCCGCCGGCCAGCCGTTCACGGTGAAGTCCGACATTTACGCGCTCGGCATCATCCTGTTTCACCTGCTCACCGGCGAGTTCGGCAAGCCCATGTCGCCCGGCTGGGAGCGCGGCATCGCCGACGAGCTGCTGCGCGAGGACATCGCCCAGGCCGCGGACGGCAATCCCGCCGCACGCCTGAGCGACGCGTCCGAGCTGGCGCGGCGCCTGCGCAGCCTGGAAGAGCGCCGCCGGCAGCTGGCCGCCGAACGCGCCGCGCGCGCGCGCGCGGAACAGGCCGAGCGTGCGCTGGAACGCTCGCGCGCACGCCGCCTGGGCATCGCCATCGCCATTGCCGCGCTGCTTGCGGGGCTGGTCGCCAGCACCGCGCTGTACTTCGATGCGCGGCGGGCACGCGACCAGGCCCAGGCCGAATCGCGCCGCGCCCAGGGCGTATCCGATTTCATGAGCCAGGACATGCTGGCCCGCATCACCTCCGGCAAGAACCCGGTCAAGGATCTGACCGTGCGCGAGCTGCTGGATTCCGCGGCGGCGGAAGTGGACAAGCGCTTCGCCGCGCAGCCGGACACCGCCGCGGCGGTGCACGCGGCGCTGGGCCGCTCCTACCTGGCCCTGGAGATCGAGGACCAGGCCCTGCCCCAGCTGCAGTGGGCGCTGGACTTCTACGAGCAGCGCGACGGGCCGGCGGCCGAGACCACCTTGAGCCTGGCCAGCGAGGTGCTGCCGCTGACCTACGCGATGGGGACCCTCCGCTCCTCGATGGACCGCTACGTCAAAATCCTCAAAACGGGTGAGGCGGCGTACGGGGATACCGACCCTAGAATCCTGCCATTGCGGATCGAAGTCGGCCGCGCCTGGGTGCTGCTGGGTCAATGGACACGGGGCATGGATGAGTTGAAGGCAGTGCTGGGGGGCGGCTCGGAGTCCGTGCAAGCCTTGGATCCCTATTTGCGCGCGCGTGGGGAACTGATGCTGGGGCATGTGCTGGACTACCTCGGCGAGTTTCCGGATGCCGAACATCGCCTGCGCCAGGCGGTCGACGACCTCAGCAGGCTACGCGGGCCCGGCCATATCAGCGTGTCGCTCGCGCACCTCTGGCTGGGCCGCGTGCTTGCGGAACGTCAACAGTTCGCGGCGGCCGAATCCGAGTTTGGAAAAGCCGAAAGCATCCAGCACGAGTGGGTCGACCGCACATCGGGCTATAACCTGAGCTTGCGCCTGTTCCGCGCCGAGATGCTGATCGAGGAAGATGATACCGGCCAGGCGATTTCCGCACTCGAGGGCCTGGTGGCGAGCTACGACGCTGCCGGCTATCCCGCCGCCATCGATGCCAGCTGGGGGTTCCTGGAGCCCCTGATCCGCGCCTACATGCGCGCCGGGCGCCTGGAAGACGCAGCGCGGGCGGCGGCGCGCGCGCTGCGCAGCGCCGAAACCGCGATCGGCGCCGATCACCCCGATACAAGGCGCATCCGCATCGAATCGGCCGAGATCGCGGCGGCGCGCGGCCGGCTCGCCGAGGCGCGCAGCCTGCTCGCGCCCAACGGCCGGACGCTCAGTTTGACCGACCTGCCCCGCAACCACCCGCTGCAGGCTGAACTATTGCGGGCTTCCGCCCTGATCCGGATCGCCGACGGCGACACCGGCGCGGCGCACGAGGATTTGACCGAAGCGCTGCGGATCTCCGAACTGTGCTACGGCGCCGCCAACTGGCGGACGCGCCGGGCACAGCTCGACCTGTCGCGCATCCACTAGTCCCGGCAAATCGACCGGACAGGACCCTGAGTACGGAGGAGCTGCAATGGCGAACGACGGCGGCACGACGATAACCAACTTGCGCGATGCCTACAGGCTGGCCAAATTCCTGTGGAGCTATCCGAAGGATCTGGGTACTGTCACCCCGTCCGAACTGGCGCAGATCGTCGCGCAGGCCGGCGAAACGCTGGACCCGGAACTCGATTCGCCGGAGTTTTGGCAGCACCTTCAGCACTGGGCCGCAGGCCTGCCCCCCATCAAGGCGCAAAGCCCCTACGACCCGGCGGTGGAAAGAAACGCGGTATCGCGGGCAGCCGTGGGAGCGATCCAGTGCCCGATCGTCTACTGCCCTCCGCGATGCGCCCCGGCGGCGGCATCCACCGCCGCCCAGCAAGCAGCGGGCTGGCACGGTGTCATCGCTGCCCTTCTCAAGCAATCGCTGGATACCGCGGGCGCCGACAACGGCCCGGTCAGCGCGATGTTGTGGGCGCTGGCGAAGTCCCTGTCGGACCAAGGCAGGTCCGATCCGGCGCCGGACCGGATCGTTGCCCTGGTGAAGCGGCTGCACCCGGTCTAGGCGGATGCCCGGGAGAGGACCTCGGTTCGCCGCGCCCGCGGCACGGACCGGGAATCGCCGGGATGCGGCTCAACCCAGGCCGGCTCTCAGCGCGGCGCGCGTAGCCTCGGCGCGGGTGGAGATATTCAGCTTCGAGTAAACATGCTTGACATGCGTACGCACCGTGTTTTCGCTGACGCCGAGCGTCCTGGCAGCCTGTCTCACCCGCAGCCCCTTGGCGAGCGCCGCCAGCACCTCCACTTCCTTGGGGGTCAGTCCGTGCTCGACGAGGGCCTGTTCGACGGGGGCGCGCACGAATGCCCGCATCAGGTGGCGGGCGACCGGCGGCGACAGCGGCGGCGAGCCGCGGCTGAGCCCGCGCAACCGGGGAACCAGGTCGTCCTCGGTTTCCTCCCGCAGCACAAACCCTTCGGCACCCGCCCGCATGGCCCTGGAAAAGGAAATGTCGTCACAATTTCCGGCGGTTGCGACGATATGCATGCGGCGCGTACCCATTTGCGCCCGGGCCATGAGGTCGAATCCGTGGCCGTCTGGAAGATCGGCCGCGATCAGCCCCACGTAGTAGCTGCATTGCTCGAGCAGAAGCCTGCCGTGACTGAAGCCGCCCGCCGTATCCACCCGGATCGCCGGAAACGCGCGCTCCAGGCAGCGCTTCAACTTGGCCCTGCAGTTCGGATTGCGGTCCACCACCAAGGCAAAACTGTTCTGATCCACGATTCGTCTCCCCAAGACGTGCGCGAAGGCAACCGGTGCACGAACCGCGAAACGCCCAGGGCTTCGGTTCGCGCCCGGTTCAAGCCTTCTTCCGGGGGCCAGATTGACGACGGGAGATGCCGCAAGTCTTGAGTAAATCTTGAAAATTTCCTGAATTGTTGTGGCGGCCGCTGCGAGAGTTGCATTTATATCGTTGATTTTGCTTGATTTTAATATACGGGCCAGCAAACGCGCGGCTGTCCCAGCCTGGTGCATCACGCTTGCGCGATTCGCGGCGGCGAGGCGCCCGTCGAGCAAGCATTCCGGATCCGGCGAGCCACCGAGCCTCCGCCGACGCGGCAGGGCCACCACCATTCCCACGTCGTTCTTCGATTCCTACTCCGTTTGGCGGGGCGCGGCCGCCATTACCGCTTCCGCCGACGCGATTGCAGGGCACGATTGCTGCGCCGCGGCACGGCCGCCGGGCTGCCCTGACGGTGGCCTTCGCCCTCGTTTCGCCGGCCTGGAGCAGCACGAATGCGGCTTTCCAACTGTACCAACGGTTTCCGGCTTGCCGATCCCCTCTTCGGGTGAGTGCATGCGTCGAAATTGCGATTAGCTTGGACGGCGCAAACGGCCGGCTGGCGACTTGATTCGTCTTGCCATCCGGCGGCTGCCGGCGTGGCCGCACAAGCCGCTTGAGAGACCCGCTTCGTGCGACGCGGGCCACGGCGGTCTGCGCCTTTTGCGGGCGTTGCCTCTGCGATGGTGCCGACAGCGTGCCGCTGGCTTCATTCCAGTGTGAATCCTCACCAGAGAGCCGTTCGGTCTTATGCAAGGAGCGCAAATTTGGGCGGCCGCGATTTGAGTTGCTACAGCGAGTCCTATCGTGAGGCACGCACCAAGCTGCTGGCAGAATCGGCGAATGCGGGATTGCCGGTCATCTCTTACATGCTTCCGCGACTGCGGGGCCCGGAACACGAGGAACTGGCGACCGATATCGTCGAAATCATTCCCGCCAGCGCCACCAGGCTGGTGATCGTCAGCACCGGCGTCCACGGCATCGAGGGTTACGCCGGATCGGCAGTCCAGGTCGAGGCCTTGCGGCAAGGGCTCCTGGCGAACCTGCCGGACGGCACCGGCGCGGCGCTCGTGCACGGCGTCAATCCCTGGGGCATGGCCCATTACTGCCTGGCCAACGAAGACAATATCGACATCAACCGGAATTTCCTGCCGGCATTTGAAGCGGCTGCGCCGGCCGGCGGGATCGACCCCGCGCGCACAGGCGGCGATATCGTGAGCGGGGAGTCGACGCATCGCAGCGCCGGCGGCAATCCTGAACGCGGGCTGGCCGGGGACCTCCACGCCGCCCTGTCGCGGGGGCAGCATGCCAATCGCTACGGCCTGTTCTTCGGCGGCCACAAGCCGGCTTGGTCGAACACGACCTGGCGCGGAATCCTCGCCCGCTACGCTCGCGGCGGCTGCCGGCGAATCATCCACGTCGACATCCATACCGGCCCAGGCACGCACGGCCGCGCCGAACTGATCTGCAACTTCCCCCAAGGCACCCCGGCATTCGATCGCGCGCGGACGATATGGGGGGATGCCGCCATCCCGCCAGCGGCCGGCGGCCCGCCGGCACCATCCGCGCCGACGGGAAGCCTGGCGTCCACCTTGCCCGACTATGCGACTTCGATCACCGTCGAGTTCGGAACCAAGCCGGTCGACGAGGTGCTGATTGCACTGATCCATGCCAACCGGGCTTTCGCCGATGGGTTCAGGGACCAGAAACTCAGGGCGCGCGCCATGCGCCTGATGCGCGATGCGTTCTGCCCGGATGACCGCGCCTGGTGCCGCTCGGTGATCGATCAAAGCTTCGGCGTGATCCGGAAGGCCGTCGATGGCTTCCAGGCTGTCGATACGCGGCCGCCCTAGGCCGCCGGCGCGTACCGCGCAACCCTTGCGCTCGCCTGGGGCACGTCATGTTGACCTGGGAACGATTCAGAGGTCCAGCAACGACCAGAACAAGATGGCCTGATCCATCGGCAAGTCACGGATCAGGATTGGACGCTCCGCCTCGTCGAATGCCGGCGTCGCGGCCTTGACGCCGGCACTTCGCGGCCGCAGATCCGGCAAGGTCTCATGCTCCGGCCTCGGGACGTCCGGCGTCGCCAGCCTTCTGCACATCGCGTAGTTTCCCCTGGGTGGAAATGGTTTGCTTGCAGCGTCCGGCGCTGGTCCGGACGTGTCGGGCCGGCGCAGTTCCCGCACCCGGCCACGACTTAAATTAATCGCCCAGAACGCACCCCGGCTCACCCGAAGAGGTGATGATCGCCAGCGCCCGCGCTCAATACGATGGCCCCGTCGGCGGCAGATCGATTCCGGCGCAGCGCTGCCGGCAGCCGATGAACTGGATGGATTCGATCGCCGGGCACGGGTCGATGGTGCAGTGCCGGCTCGGGCAGCAACCAATAACGATGGGGACCTATGAGCAAGTTTTCAGCGATAGACGCGGCCGTGCGATTCCAGTTGATCAACGAAAACCGCAGGGCACCGATCACCTACCAGGAAACGCTGGGCGGCGACTACAAGTACACGCCGTCGACCATTCGGAAATTCCTGCACGCCGTCTCCGCGCGTCTGCTGGCGGACGAGCCCGCCTACGACTTCGCGTGGCCCCAGCTGGATCTGGTGACCTGCCTGGTTGGCACGGTGACGATGCTCGAAGAGGCGATCGCTGCGAACACCACCACGGTGGTGGACGTCTACGAGCACTGACGGCTGAGATCGCCGGCACCGGCGCCTGCCGCTTCGCCGGGCGCCGCACACCCGACCGCGGCCGCGCCATCGTCAGCGCCAGGAATGGGGACGCGCAGCGACATCGCGGGCCACGGTGCCGCCGCACGGCGTGCCCGAAGGAGTGGCGGCTGACCGGGTACCCGCCGGAATTCCGCGGGTCCGCGCGGCCCCCGCGCAACCGGCCCGCCCGGCAACGCACCGGCACCTGCGGCGCTCCGGGCCGATCTTAGCCAAGCCGGCGCCGCCGAACCGGGCAATCCGGTTCGCGGCCAGGCCACAAGACGGCATTCCCGCATCCGCATTGCCGCCGCCAGGGCGACGCGGCCGGCTCGCTGCCGCCGGCCGCCTAGCCTCATCGAGGTGCCGATGGGCTCGATGCGCATTACCATGGGCTCGCCTGCAACCGGCCGCGCATCCAGAACCCGGCGCAGGCAGGGCTGCGCCTGCCGCGCGGCCACGATGCTCGCCATTGGATCCAGAACTGCGGGGGAGACCGCCGTGACCCGTCGACGTGCTGCAGCAAACTTCACCCGGCTTGCCCTGCTTGCGCTGCTCGCGGCCGCCGCTCCGGCACGGCCCGACGACTCGCGCGTGGCCCACGCCGAACGGGACCAGGACAATTGGCTGACTTACGGCCATGGCTTCGCCAACCAGCGCTACAGCGAGCTGCGCCAGATCGACACCTCCAACGTCGCGCACCTGGCGCCGGCCTGGATCTTCCAGACCGGCGTGGTCGGCACGTTCCCGACCAACCCGCTGGTGGTCGACGGCGTGATGTACCTGACCACGCCTTTCAACCACGTCATCGCGCTGGACGCCGCCACCGGCGCGCTCAAGTGGCGTTACACACACAAGCTCGGCACCGACAAGCTCTGTTGCGGTTCGCACAACCGCGGGCTGGCCTGGAGCGACGGGCGCCTGTTCATGATCACCGCCGACGCCCGCCTGCTCGCGCTCGACGCCGCCTCGGGCAAGGTCCTGTGGGACATTCCAGTGGCGGATCCCACGACCGGCGATCCGGCCGACCTCGCCGCCATCGGGCAGTACGACCCCGCGCACCACGAGGCGTTCGACCGCGCCACCCGCTTCGCCGGCAATATGGCGCCGCTGGTCTACGACGGCATGGTCTTCGTCGGCGTGAGCGGCACCGGCTATTCCGCGGTGCTGGGCGACGCCGAGAAGAGCGGCGCTTCCGAGCTCGGCAAACCCGGCGTGCGCGACGGGCTGCGCGCATTTCTGACGGCTTACAGCGTCGCCGACGGGCGCCTGGTGTGGCGCTGGTACTCCACCGCGTCGAAGGGTTGGGAGGGCGGCTTCGTCGACAAGACCGCCTTCGGCGATCCGCTGCCGCGCGACACCGCCGCCGAGCGGGCCAGCGCTGCGCAGTACCGCGATGCCTGGAAGACCGGCGGCGGCTCGATCTTCTCCACGCCGTCGATCGACGCCGAGCACGGCCTGATCTACTTCGGCACCGGCAACGCCTCGCCCGGCTACCAGGACTACAAGCGTCCCGGCGACAATCTCTACACCTCGTCGGTGGTGGCGCTGGACATCGCCAGCGGCGCGCTGCGCTGGTACCACCAGATCGTGCCGCACGACCTGTGGGGCTACGACATGTCCTCGCCGCCGCTGCTGCTCGATCTCCCTGGGTCCGGCCGGGAGCCGCTGCCGGTGCTCGCGGCGGCGTCCAAGTCCGGCTGGATGTACGTCATCAACCGCCTGACCGGCGCGCCAATCCGGCGCTCGCAGGCCTTCGTGCCACAGGACCAGACCATGTTCCGGCGCGCCACCGCCGAAGGCATCGACGTGCTGCCCGGCGCGGCCGGCGGCGCCAACTGGCCGCCAAGCGCCTACAGCCCGCAGACCGGCTGGGTGTACGTGCCGGCCACCGACGGCTCCACCCACTACCAGCTGCAGAAGGACGCGCAAGGCAAGCCGGTCACCGTGATGAGCTTCAGGGACGACGTGCCGCGCAGCGGCACGCTGACGGCGATAGACCCCGCGGACGGCACGCTCAAGTGGCAGTTGAAGACCGACCTGCCGATGGTGTCCGGTGCCCTGGCGACCGCGGGCGGCCTGGTGTTCGCCGGAGAATCCAACGGCGACTTCGACGCCGTGGATGCACGCAGCGGCAAGCGGCTGTGGCGCTTTGCGACCGGTGCGGGAGTCAATGCGCCGCCGATCACCTATCGCATCAACGGACGCCAGTACGTCGCCGTGGCCGCCGGCGGCCACGCCTTGTTCAAGTTTCCGCTGGGCGACGCGGTGATCGCGTTCGCGCTGCCGGAGTAAGGCTGTCGACGCGCCCGCGGTGCCGGCCGCCCCTGGTCAGCCGGCGGCGTCGCGCGCGCGCTTCCAGGCATCCATGCCGCCCTGGATATGGCGTGCGCGCGCAAGGCCGGCGTCCTGCGCGGCGCGCACCGCCATCGCCGAGCGTTCGCCGAAGGCGCAGTAGAACACCAGGTATTTCGCGGTGGCCTGCGCCAGCTCGTGCAGCAGGCCGCCGGCACTGATGTTCTCCTGCAGCTCGCCGTAAGGAACGTGCAGCGAGCCCGGAATGACGCCGTGCCGCTCGCGCTCGGATTTTTCCCGCAGGTCGATCAGCGCGACATCGGGCCGTCCCGGCAGTCCCTGGGCTTCCTGTGCGCTGAACGCCCAGCCGTGGCGCGCGACCTCCTCCTGGTACAGCCCCTGCCGCATATTCGCCGGAACCGCGACGTCCATCATCTTCGGGTTCGGCAGGTTGAGGCCGCCCATCAGCGCGGCGTATTCGTCGGCCGACTTGACCTGCAGGCGCGGGTTGAACGCCTTTTCCTCGGCGATGGTGCTGACCGTGTCGCCCTTGTAGTCGTGGCCGGGAAAGACCAGCGTCTCGTCCGGCAGCTTCAGCAACCGCCCGAACAGGGATTCGTACTGGGCGCGCGCGTCGCCGTTCTGGAAGTCGGTACGCCCGGTGCCGCGGATCAGCAGGGTGTCGCCGGTGAAGACGCGATCGCCCATCAGGAAGCTGTAGGAGTCGTCGGTGTGGCCCGGCGTGTACAGCACGTCCAGGGTCACGCCTTCGATCTGCAGCTTGTCGCCGTCGGCGATGCGCATCGACACCACGTCGACCTTGCTCTGCGCGCCCATCACCGTGATGCAGCGCGTGCGGTCGCGCAGCGCGCCCAGGCCGGTGATGTGGTCGGCATGCAGGTGCGTGTCCACCGCCTTGATCAGCCGCAGGTCGAGCTCGCGCATCAGCTGCAGGTAGCGATCCACGCGCTCCAGCACCGGGTCGATGATGAGGGCCTCACCGCCGCGCCGGCTGGCGACCAGGTAGGAGTAAGTGCAGGAAACCGGCTCGAAAAGCTGGCGGAAAATCATCGATGGACTCGTGTCGTCGTGGCCTGGGGTCCAGCCGCCGCCGCATGCCCGCATCCGCCGGCGCCTCGCCCCACCCGCTCGGGACTCAATGATATCCCGGCCAATGCGCCGCGACGAGACGCGGGCAAGCCGTATCCGCCGGTACTCCCGCAGCCTCCGCCGAACGCCGGCACCTGCGGGGCCGGCCGTCGATCTTTCGGCCAGGCTCGCGTTCCACGAGGCCGCTGCCGCTGGACGCGGACCGGATGGCGCCAGGATGCGGACGGTCACCCTCACCGCCCGCGGAATGCCGGAACGGTAAGCGCCGACTTTCGTGGTGCGCCGGATGAATACATACTTTGTATCTGCCGTTCGATCGTCGACGTCATTTTCCCCGGGAGACCTCAAGGCATGAACAGTTCAGCGGGCGGCGCCTCGGACAAGCCGCGGCTTGCGGTGGTCGGCGGCACCGGCAACCTCGGCCTCGGCCTGGCGCTGCGCTGGGCGCAAGCGGGCTACGCCGTAAGCCTCGGCTCGCGCGATGCGCAGCGGGCGGTGGCGGCGGCTGCGGCCGAATGCGCGGCGCAGCCCGGCGTCTCGCTCGCCGGCGGCGGCAACGCCGCGGTGGCCGCGGCGGCGGACCTGGTGATTGTCGCGGTGCCGTTCGCGGCGCAATCGGCGACGCTGGAAGATATCCGCACCGCCGTTCAAGGCAAGATCGTCGTCGACACCACCGTGCCGTTGGTGCCGCCCAAGGTGATGCGCGTGCAGCTGCCGCCCGAAGGCTCCGCGGCGCGGCGCGCGCAGAACCTGCTGGGACCGCAGGTGCGCGTGGTTTCGGCCTTTCAGAACATCGCCGCGGCACACCTGCGGGACCTGTCGCACGCGCTGGAGGGCGACGTGCTGGTGACCGGCGACGACGCCGAGGCGCGCGAGGCGGTGGTGCGGCTGGCGCAGGCGATCGGCCTGACCGCCTGGCAGGCCGGCGCGCTCGACAACGCCGTGGTGGCCGAAGCGCTCACTTCGGTGCTGATCTTCATGAACAAGCGTTACGGGTTCGACGGCGCCGGCATCCGCATCTGCGGCGCGCACCAGGCCGGGTGACCTGCGGCGATGCCAGCGCCCGCCCGCATCGAGCTGATCGGCCTGCAGGGAATTCCGCGTGTCGCGCCCGGAGACGACCTGGCTGCGCTGATCCTGCACGCCCTGCGCGAGTCGAACCAGACCCTGCACGAGGGCGACATGGTCGTGGTGGCGCAGAAGATCGTATCGAAGGCCGAGGGACGGCGGGTCGACCTGCGCCAGATCACGCCGACGCCGCGCGCACATGAGCTGGCGCTGCGCAGCGGCAAGGATCCGCGGCTCGTCGAGCTGATCCTCGGCCAGTCGCGCGAGGTGCTGCGGGCGCTGCCGGGATCCGTGATCGTGGTCCATCACCGCGGCTGGATCATGGCCAATGCCGGCATCGACCAGTCCAACCTTGAAGGCAATTCCGGGGACGACTTCGCCCTGCTGCTGCCGGACGACCCCGACGCTTCGGCCGCGGCCCTGCGGGATGCGATCGCGCAGCGCACGGGCCGGCGCGTCGGCGTGATCGTCAACGACAGCTTCGGACGGCCCTGGCGGCAGGGCGTCGTCGGCACCGCGCTGGGCGTGGCCGGCTGGCCGGCCCTGATCGACCGCCGCGGGGCGCCGGACCTCTACGGCCGGCCGCTGACCCGAACCATCATCGGTCACGCCGACGAAATTGCCGCGGCCGCCTCGCTCGTGCAAGGACAAAGCGACGAGGGCCGCCCGGTGGTCGTCGTACGCGGGGTGCAAGCCGGCCCCGGCGAGGGTTGCGGGCAGGACCTGATCCGGCCCGCCGGGCAGGATCTGTTCCGATGAGCCGGGTCGTCGCGCTTTCCGGCGGGGTCGGCGGCGCCAAGCTGGCGGCCGGCCTTGCGGCGGTCGTCGCCGACGAGGAACTGCTGGTCGCCGTCAACACCGGCGACGATTTCGAGCACCTGGGCCTGACGATCTGCCCGGACATCGACTCCAACCTCTATGCCCTGGCCGGCCTGAACGATGTCGCCCGGGGCTGGGGCCGGCGCGACGAAAGCTGGAACTTCATGCAGGCGCTCGCGCAGTTGCGCGGCGAAGACTGGTTCCAGCTCGGCGACCGCGACCTCGCCACCCACGTCCTGCGCAGCCAGCGGCTGCGCCAGGGCGCTTCCCTGAGCGCGGTGACCACCGAGCTCGCCCGGGCGCTCGGCATCGCCGCGCGCGTGCTGCCCATGAGCGACGACCCGGTGCGCACCATCGTCGACACCGAGGCAGGCCGCTTGTGCTTCCAGGACTATTTCGTCCGGCGCAGATGCGAGCCGCGCGTTCGCGGTTTCGACTATGAAGGCGCCGGCCGCGCACGCGCGCACCCGGACTTGCTGGCGGCGCTGCGCGACCCGGCGCTCGAAGCAGTGGTGATCTGCCCTTCGAACCCCTGGCTCAGCGTCGGGCCGATGCTGGCCATGCCGGCCTTGCGCGATGCGCTGGCGCATTGCGCCGCGCCGGTGGTGGCGGTGTCCCCGATCGTCGGCGGCCGGGCGCTGAAGGGCCCGGCCGACAAGCTCATGCGGGAATTGGGACTGAAGCCGGGCACAGCGGCGATCGCCGCGCATTACCAAGGCCTCGTCGACGGACTGCTGATCGACGAAACCGACCGCGCGGACCTGGCCGCACTGGCCCATTGCGGCTGCGCCGTGCGCTGCGCACCGACCGTGATGAGCGACGCGGGGGCGCGAATGGCCCTGGCGCACGAGGCGCTCCGGTTTGCCGCAAGCCTGCGCGGCACCGCCGGCAAAGCCTGAGGCGGGCACAGGCCCCCGCGGCGGACACCGCCGCTGGCCGGCCGCCGGGGCGGCGATGGCTGGAACGGATAACGGTGATGGCGTAATCTCGACGGGGACCGAAGTCGCTTTGCTGCGGGCGCGAGCGTCGAAATTCATGTTCCGGCAGCGGCGCCCAACCATAATTAGACGTCCCGTCGCGCATCGGATTCAAGGCTTCGCGAATCCGGCGCGGTCACTGGAGGAGTCGATGGCGAACGACAAAACCTCTGCTTTCTGGAGCAGGGGCCAGCAATCGAGGGATCAGCTCGAAGCGCTGCCCGACCAGGTGAAGCGGGAGCTCCAGGCGCACCTGGAGCTGTACCTGAAAGATCCCGAAAAAGCCCACCTGTGGGATCCGATCGTGATCGGCGTTCCGGGCGGCCCGGTCAAGAACCTGCTGCTCACCTACCAGGGGCGCAAGTCCGGCAAGACGCTGCACACGGTGCTCCAGTATTTCAAGTCCGGCGAGCAGGTCGCGGTGGTCGCGTCCAGGGGCGGAACGGTCGATCATCCGCTCTGGTACCTGAATCTTCTCGAGCAGCCGCAGTGCGAAGTCCGCATCGGCAAGTTCAGTTCCGCGGCCACCGCCCGCACTGCCGAAGGCGAGGAGCGCGCAAGGTGGTGGAGCCTGATCACCAGGGAACAACCCGAGCAGCTCAAGTACCAGTCGCGCACGACACGCGTCATTCCGGTGGTCATCCTGGATTTCCCCAAATGATCTTTGACTGCGGGGCCCTTGGGAGAAGCGGATGAACGCGTCCCCTGCCACGATCGACGCGCTGGCGGCCCGCGGCACGCTGCTGGAGGAGGCGCGCAGGCTGCGCGACGCCGGTCATGGCGCGATCGTCAGCTATTCGCGCAAGGTCTTCATTCCCCTGACGCGCCTGTGCCGGGATGTCTGCAGCTACTGCACCTTCGCCCAGGCGCCGCGCGCAGGAGGCCGCAACTACCTGGGCAGCGACGAGGTCCTGGCGATCGCCCGTGCCGGCGCGGCCGCCGGCTGCCACGAGGCCCTGTTCACGCTCGGCGACAAGCCGGAGCTGCGCTACCGCGTTGCCCGCGAAGAGCTCGAGCGCCTCGGTCACCCGACCACCCTGTCCTACCTTGCGCAGATGTGCCGCCTGGTCTTCGAGCAGACCGGGCTGTTTCCGCACGTCAACGCCGGCACGATGAGCGCCGCCGAGATCGGCCAGCTGCGCGAGGTGTCGATCTCCCAGGGCCTGATGCTGGAAAGCGCATCCGACCGGCTGTGCCAGCGGGGCGGGCCGCATTTCGGCTCGCTCGACAAGGCGCCCTCGGTACGGCTGGAGACGATCCGCCTGGCCGGCGAGATGCGCGTGCCCTTCACCTCGGGCATCCTGATCGGCATCGGCGAGACCTGGGCCGAACGGATCGAGGCGCTCGTGGCGCTGCGTGACCTCCATGCCCGCTACGGCCATTTGCAGGAGATCATCATCCAGAACTTCCGGGCGAAAACCGGGACGCGGATGGAAGGCTGCAGCGAACCCGACCTGGCCGACCTGCAGAGGACCATCGCCGCCGCCCGCGTGCTGTTCGGCCCGGCGATGAACATACAGGCGCCGCCCAATCTCAGCTTCGACGAGTACGGAGCGCTGCTGGAAGCCGGGATCAACGACTGGGGCGGCGTCTCGCCGGTGACGCCGGATCACGTGAATCCCGAGGCGCCTTGGCCGGAACTGGACCGCCTGGCGCAAGTCACCGCGGCCGGCGGCAAGACCCTGGTGGAACGCCTGGCGATCTACCCCGAATACGCGCTCGACGCGTCGACATGGGTCAGTGCCCCCCTCAAGACCGCGCTGCTGCACGCGACCGACGCCAGCGGCTACCCGCGCATGGATCCCTGGCATCCGGGCTCCGCAAGCATCGCGCCGAAGATCCACAGCCGGCCGGCCCTGGCCCGCCCGATCGAACCCGCCATCGCGCGCGCAATCGCGCAGGCCGTGCGCGGCGAGCGGCTCGACGCGGCGCAGATCAAGGCGCTGTTCGGCGCCCGCGGCGCGGACGTCGACACGGTGTGCGAGGCGGCCGACCGGCTGCGGCGGCAGACCGTAGGCGACACGGTCAGCTACGTCGTCAATCGCAACATCAACTACACCAACGTCTGCTTCCACAAGTGCGGCTTCTGCGCGTTCTCGAAGGCCGGCACCTCGGCCAGTTCGCGCGGCCGGCCCTACGACCTGGTGCTGGAGGAAGTGATCCGCCGGGCGCAGGAAGCCTGGCAGCGCGGTGCCACCGAGGTCTGCATGCAGGGCGGGATTCACCCGGATTACACCGGCCAGACTTACCTGGAGCTGTGCCGCGCGGTCAAGCAGGCGATCCCGTCGATGCACGTGCATGCTTTCTCGCCGCTGGAAGTGCGCCACGGCGCCGCCACCCTGAACCTGGAAATTCCCGAATTCCTGGCGCAGTTGAAGCAAGCCGGGCTGGGCACGCTGCCCGGCACGGCGGCCGAGATCCTGGACGATGCGGTGCGCAAGCAGATCTGTCCGGGCAAGCTCACCACGCACGAGTGGCTCGAAACCATGGCGGCCTCCCATCGGACCGGCTTCCGCACCACTTCGACGATCATGTTCGGGCATGTCGAAACGGTGGAGAGCTGGGCCGCCCACCTGCTGCACGTCCGCGACCTGCAGCAGGCGACAGGGGGCTTCACCGAATTCGTGCCCCTGCCCTTCGTCCATACCGAGGCGCCGATGTATCGGCGCGGCCTGGCGCGCCGCGGGCCGACCTTCCGCGAAGTCGTGCTGATGCACGCCATCGCGCGCCTGGTGCTGCATCCGCTCATTCCGAACATTCAGACGTCGTGGGTCAAGCTCGGCCGCGACGGCGCACGCAAGTGCCTGCAAGCCGGGGCCAACGACCTTGGCGGCACCTTGATGAACGAGAGCATTTCGCGAGCGGCGGGCGCCGCCCACGGCCAGGAGCTGCCGCCGGCCGAAATGGAGCGCCTGATCCGCAGCCTTGGCCGCACGCCGCGTCAGCGCACCACGCTGTACGCGGACGCGCCGGCGGAACGCATCGCCGCTGCCGGCAATGCCGCGCCGTTGTCGGCGCCGATACAGTCGCCGTTGCGGCCGCGGCGCAAAATCGCCTCCGCCGCCGGCAGCATCGCCGAATGAGCTTGTGGACGGTGGTGCCGGTGAAGCCCTTCGATGAGGCGAAGACCCGGCTTGCCGGCGCGATGACGCCCGAACAGCGCTTCGCGCTGGCGTCGCGGCTGTTCGAGCGCACGCTGCGCACCGCATTGCGTTTCGCGCGGGAGCGCCCGGTCCTGGTGGTGACGCGGTCCGACGGCATCCTGCGTGCCGCTGCCGAGCTGGGGGCAATGGCGCTCCGCGAATCCGAACCAGGCGGGCTGAACGCCGCGCTTGCGCAGACCGCAGCCCATGTGCGCGGCCAGGGCGGAACACAGCTGCTGGTGGTTGCCACCGACCTGCCGCTGCTGGACGTCGGCGACCTGAATTCGATCGAGGCAAGCGCGGCGCAGGGCTACGCCATCGCGCCCGACCTGCATTTCAGCGGCACCAACGCCTTATTGCTTCCCGCTTCCGACACGCCGTTGTTCGCGTTCGGCCTGCACAGCTATTCGGCCCATGCCGCGGGAATACGGCAACGCGGAGCCGACCCGAAAATCGTATTCCGCCTGGGGCTGGCGCTCGACATCGACCAACCGGAAGACTTGGCGGCGCTCGCCAGCCGGCGACCCTCGTTCCTGAAGGATTTTACCGGGGGCAAGCCGGCCGTTGATCGCCAGAGCAGGCGGCCGCTGGGTGAATTGCGCGGCGCGTGAGCGTCAATTGCCGGGCAATTTCTCGCCGGATTTGATGCGTGCCCAGGCATCGCCGCGGAAATCCGTGCACCGGCGATCCGGCGGCGCCGGCAGCCGCCGATTTCAGCCTTTGAGCTTGCCGCTGACGAAGTCGTCAATCGTTGCGGTGACGATCACCTTGCCGTCGGCGGCCAGGACATCGAACAGCTTGCCGTCCACGGCCTGGACGCTGAAGAAGACCACCGCGCCTTCGGCGCCGCCGTATTCCATGTGAACGTCGCCGCCCGGGTTGCGGGCAAAATGACCGGGCTTGCGAATCTTGTGGATGGTTTCGGTCGCCGTGGTCTCGACGACGTGGTGCTCGCCTTCCAGCACGAGCAAGGTCGTCGGCCCGAGATGGCGATGATAGTGGCAGTAGGAGTTCGGCTCCCACTTGCTCAGGAAATCGATGCGGCCGGCTTCGGGTTGCACGCCGAGCACCGCGACCCAGTAGTCGATCGGATATTCGAAGCGGGGCGTTCCGACGATACGCATCCATTCGATCGCGTCGGTCTTGTAGCCGGACACGAACGCGGCCGGGGACGTTGCAAGGTTCATGTGGCTTTCCTGCTCTGGAGCGTGGCCGGGTCAAGGCAATTGTGCACCGCGCGACAAAAGCCGTGCAAGCGAAGGGCTTTCCGCGCCGCGCTTCCTGCGAGCCGGCCATCCTTGGCCCGAAGGAAGCTTTGAGCACGCATAACTTCCCTAACTGATTGCCGCGAACTCGTAATTGTCCAGGCTGAAGGTGCGGCTGCGCAGCCACATGCCGAGCTGCGTCACCGGGCGGATCAGCGGGGCGTCGCCGTTGGCGTCGTAGTAGTAGCTGTTGGACAGTCCGCAGTTGCCGTGGAACAGCACCTGGTTGTTGCGCTTCCTCAGCATCTTGCGGAAGTCGGCGTCGTGCGCCGCCTGCTTGACCTCGATGTAGTTGCTGCCGCGGCGGCGTGCCGCCGCCAGGCAGCGCGTGAGGTGGCGCACCTGCGTGTCGATCAGGCCGAACCACGACGCGCTGGCTGCCGCGTACGGCCCGAAGATCATGAAGAAATTCGGATAGTCCGGCACGGTGATCCCGTCGAACGCCTGGAAGCGGTTCTTCGACCACCAATCGCCGAGCTCCACGCCCGACTTGCCGACCACATCGAACGCCGGGACGATGCCCTTTTCGAATACCGCGAATCCGGTGGCGCAGATCAGCGTATCGATCCTGCGCTCGGTGCCATCCCGCGTGATTACGGCATCCGCGGTGATGCGCTCGATCGGGTCGGTGACCAGCTCGACGTTGTCGCGGTTGAACACCGGAAAATAGACGTTCGAAAAGCTCGGCCGCTTGCAGAAAAAGCTGTATCGCGGAATCAGCTTTTCCTGGATCGCCGGATCCTTGACCTGGTTGCGGATGTGCTTGACACCCTGCTTCTCCAGCCAGTTGTACAGCGCCGGCCACTGCTTGTAGTGCGAAAAGCCGACCCCGAACAGCATCTCCAGCAATGCATTGGAAAACAGGCGCAGCGATTTTTGGAACACCGGCGCGGTGCGGAACGCCTTCTTCCAGGCCTCGCCGATCTGGCCGTCGAACTTCGGCAGCAGCCAGATCGGGGTTCTCTGGTAGACGTCCAGGTGCGCGACCTTGCCGACGATTTCCGGGATCAGCTGGATCGCCGTCGCCCCGGTTCCGATCACGGCGACACGCTCGCCGGCGAGGTCGTGCGCATGGTCCCAGCGGCCGGTGTGCATCAGCTTGCCCTTGAAGCCTTCGATGCCTGCGATTGCCGGCATCTTGTTGCCGCCGAAAAGGCCGGTGGCGCTCACCAGGTACCGCGAAACCAAGGTCTCGCCGTTCGCCAGAACCGTGGTCCACAGGTTGCGGCCGCGGTCGTAGGCCGCCCGCGCGACGGCACTGCCGAAGCGGATGTGCCGGCGGACATCGTATTTGTCCGCGCAATGATCGGCGTAAGCCTTGACCTCCGGGCCAGGTGCATACACGCGGCTCCAGTTGGGATTCGGCTCGAACGCATAGGAATACGACATCGACGCGACGTCGACGGTGAGCCCCGGATAGGTGTTGTCGCGCCAGGTGCCGCCGAGGTCGTCGGCCTTTTCCAGGATTACGAAGTCGTGCATGCCCATCTGCTTGAGCTTGATGGCCGCGCCGATGCCCGAAAAGCCGGAACCGACGATGACGACTTCGTAATTCTGCGAGCTGTCGGCAGGACGATCTGCCGCGCGCACGGATTCGCTCATGGGTGGAAACCTGTTGGATATTTGCAATCGCAGCGTGCAGCGATACGGGTTTTTTTGCGCCGCATCGGGAACGTCGAACGACGGCCCGATCGATCGTCGATCAATCCTCAACGGACCTCGGTTGCATAAGCCGCCCGCTCCTGTTGCACCCGGACGACCGTAAGCCTGCATATTGTCGCCTCGGCCCCGACTGCGCAAGCCCGCCAGAGCCGACGATGCACGATCAGGCCTTCAGCATGGCGCAGGGCAGGCAAAAAAATACCCCCTCCGGGGAGGGGGTACGGTGCGAGAAAGGCACGTCCGGCGGCGATTGCGGAACAATCCGCTGCGATGCAGCCGAAGGCTGCCGCGCCGCCCGCCCGGTGAGCGCCGCAGCACCCGCGGCGCTGCGCCGTCTGCGGTGCTAGCGCTGCGGCTGAAACACGGCGAGCAGATCCTCGACGAGGGTGGCGACCTCGCTGATGGCGGCGCCGCTCATGCCGGACGCTTCCAGGCGCGACCGCTCGCCGGCGGCGGCCCTGCCCTGGACCAGCGCGGCGACGTAGTCGGCCAGCGCCCGCAGGCGCGGCGTGGCGTTGGAAACCGCGGCGAGGCGCTTGATTCCCGCCAACTCGGGCAGCGCGGCCTGCACCGCGGCCTGCTCGGCGGGCGTGAGGTCGGAATCGCGGCCGAACAGGCCGTCGCGGACGAACATCGCCGCCAGGGCCCGACGGGACAGGCCGGTGGCGCCGAGAATATTGGAACCTGCGCGTCCGGCCCGCCGGGCGGGCGCGGGCACCCGGGCCGGGATGCCGGCGGCGGCAACAGCGGGGTTGACGTTTGCGGTAATGGAAACCATGGAAAGCCTCCTGCTGGAAAGTACGGCGCAATTTATACGTGTTATGCTGCACTGCAACAAGCGAGATTTGTTGGCCCGCCCGATTAGAAAAACTCAACTGTGGCAAGCGCTTGCGCAATACTTCAGGCGCCTGCGGCGGCATCGCCCGGCGGCCTTGGCCGGCGCGGAGCGGCACTGGCGGATGCACCCCGAAGCGGTGCGAACCCGTCCTGTGAAGCCGGCACTTGCAAGCCGCCAGCCCGCCACCACAATCCCGGTGCCGCCGACCGGATCGCCTCCCCGTCATGTCAGTACCCCGCCTTCCTCCGTTGAATGCCTTGCGCGCCTTCGAAGCGGTTGCCCGCCACCGCAGCTTCCGGCGGGCGGCCGAAGAGCTGTTCGTGACGCCGGGAGCGATCAGTCACCAGATCAAGCTGCTGGAAGAGCAGCTCGGCCTGGTGCTGTTCGAGCGGCGCAACCGCGGAATCGAGCTGACCGACGCCGCACAAGCTGCGCTGCCGCGTTTCCAGCAGAGTTTCGAGATCCTCGGCCAGGCGGTGTCCGAACTGCGCAGGTATGGGCAAACCCCGTATCTGACGATCGGCGGCACCCCCACTTTCGTTTCGCGCTGGCTGATGCCGCGCCTGCAGGGGTTCCTGCAGGAACACGCGGAAATCGACGTCCGCGTCCTCGCCAGCGGCGAGCTGTTCGCGGGCAGATTGCCGGCGGATCGGGCCTGGCGCTCGGCGGCAGACCTGCCCGACACCGACATCGACATCCGCTTCAGCAATGGCCGGCCCGCCGGTGAATTCGTCGATCTCCTGTTTGCCGTCGAAGTGGTGCCGATGTGCCATCCGCGGCTGATCGCCGGGCCGCCGCCGCTGGCGGCGCCGTCCGACCTGCGCCACCACACGCTGCTGCACGGCGACGGGCGCAATGCCGACCGCTCGCGGTCGATCTGGGCACGCTGGCTGCGCCTGGCCGGCCTGACCGACATCGACCCACGCCACGGCCTGCAGTTCGACCATTCCCGGCTCGCCCTGGAAGCCGCCGCCGACGGCCTCGGCGTGGTGCTGGCCACACCGCGACTCGCCGCGGCCGAGATGGCCGACCGCAAGGTGGCCATCGCCTTTCCGATCGCGATGCCGCTGGACATGGCCTACTACGCCGTGGCTTCGGACGCGGCGATGAAGCGCACCGAAGTGGCGGCGTTTCGCGCCTGGCTGATCGAGGAAGCCTCCCGCTAGAAGCGGCTCGGGCGGGACACCCGCACGGCGCTCCGGCGCAGCCGTGCGCAATCTGGGCATGGGCACAATCGCGCCGTCGATGCGGATGCGATGAAGCAAGCCCGCATCGCGCCGGTCGCGGGCACGTAAAGGCCGCCGCCGCCCGCACCGCGGGACGCCGATTCTTGGTATCGTCTTTTTCAGGCGGCAAGGCGCAAGCGGCCGACCCGGTGGCGCATAACGAAATCCAACAGCGAGGAGAGAACACCAATGGCCAAGCCAAAGAACATCCTGGACGGCGTTCGAGTGCTGGACTTCACCCAGGCACTGGCGGGCCCGACGACGACAAGGCTGATGGCCGAAATGGGCGCGGAGGTGATCAAGGTCGAGCTGGCCCCGAACGGCGAGGCGTCGCGCGCCCTGCCCTTCATCCGCAACGGGCGCTCCGGCTACTACATCCAGCAGAATCGCGGCAAGAAGAGCATCGGCATCGACCGCAAGGATCCGCGCTCGATCGAGCTGGTCATGAAGATCCTCGAAAAGTGCGACGTCCTGGTCGAGAATTTCGCACCCGGCGCCATTGCCCGGCTCGGCTTCGGCTGGGACAAGGTTCACGCCGTCAACCCGCGCCTGATCATGGGCTCGATCTCGGCCTTCGGCCAGGACGGGCCTTTGTCCACGCTGCCGGGCTACGACTACATCGGCGCGGCCTATGCCGGCGTACTCAGCATGATCGGCGAGCCCGACGGTCCGCCTTATTTCTACATGCTCGGCATCGGCGACGTGATGACCGGCACCCACCTGCTGGCCGCGATCAACGGCGCGCTGTACTGGCGCGAAAAGACCGGCCTGGGACAGTACGTGGAAGCCTCGCTGCTCGATTCGTACTTCCATTGCCACGAAGTGAACGTGCAGGTGCACACCGGCTCGGGCGGCGCCATCAACCCGACCCGCTCCGGCGCGCATCACTATGCGGTGTCGCCGGTCGGCATCTTCAAGTGCAAGGAAGGCTACGTGTTCCTGGCGGTGCTGCAGAATCAATGGCCGAATTTCTGCAAGGCGATCGGCAAGCCGGAAATCGTCGACGATGCGCGCTTCGCCGACAATCCTTCGCGCGTGCGCAATCGCGACGCGCTCAACGCGCTGGTCGAGGAAGCGCTCGCGAAATATCCAACCGCGATCGAGGCCGCCGAGGACTGGGGCTTCAACCATCACGTGCCGATCGCCCCGATCCTGTCGGTGGCGCAGGCGGTCAAGCACCCGCACCTGATCGAGCGCGAAACGATACGCACCGTGCACGACCCGGTGTTCGGCAGCTACCAGGTGCCCGGCATGCCGCTGCGCTTCTCCGAGGCGCCGCGCCATCCCGACCTGCGCGCGGCTTACCTGGGCGAGCACAACGTCGAGGTGTTCACCCGATATGCCGGCCTCAGCGAGGCCGAGGTGCGCCAGCTCGAACGCGAGGGGGCGCTGGTCGCCAAGCCGGACCTGTAGCCGGGCTAGGCCTGGCCAAAGAACCGGGGTTCGACGCGGTCACCGGGCCCGGGCTGCGAACGCAGCCGCTTACGTACCGGTGCCGGCGCCGATGCCCGGCCATACGGCTGTCATCCGATTGTCCATCAATGCCCCTGCCGACCACGAACCGCAACGGCATCGCCGCGCAAGCCGATCACGGACGTAGCAACATCCTGCGCCTGGCGCTTTGCCAGGCGCTGGCCGGTGCCAATTCGACCGTGGTGTTTGCAACGGGCGCGGTCATCGGCGATTCGCTGGCGCCGAGCAAGGCCTTGGCCACGCTGCCGATCACGGTCTTCGTCATCGGCATGGCCGCCGGTACGCTGCCGGCCGGGGCTCTGGCACAGCGCTACGGACGGCGCTCGGCGTTCCTCATGGGAGCCGGGTGCGGAATCCTGGTCGGCCTGCTTGCCGCAGCGGCGATCGATCTCGCATCTTTCGCGCTGTTCTGCGCCGGGATGTTTTTCGGCGGTGTTTACGCGGCTGTCGTCCTGTCGTTTCGATTTTCCGCCGCCGACTGCGTGCCGCCGATGCAACGTCCCGGCGCCCTCTCCGCGGTCATGGCCGGCGGCGTGCTGGCGGGCATCCTGGGGCCGCAATTGGTCACGTACACCATGCACCTTTGGTCTCCGCACACGTTCGCCGTCACCTACCTGGCGCAGGCCGCCATCGCACTGCTGTCGGGAATCATCCTGTGGGGGGTCAAGCTGCCCCCGCTCACCATCGCCGACAGGAGCCGCGGACGTCCGCTGGCGCTTATCGCCAGGCAGCCGCGCTTTGTCGTCGCCGTCCTGTGCGGGGTCATCTCCTACCTGCTGATGAACCTCATCATGACTTCGGCGCCGCTGGCGATGAAGATGTGCGGGCTTCCGCTGACCGCCTCCAACCTCGGCTTGCAATGGCATGTCATCGCCATGTACGCCCCCAGCTTCTTTACCGGCCGGCTGATCACCCGGTTTGGCGCCCCGCAAATCGTGATGACGGGATTGCTGCTGACCGCCGTTTCGATCGCGGCGGGACTTACCGGCGTCGACGTCACCCACTTCTGGCTGACCCTCGCGCTGCTTGGGATGGGCTGGAATTTCGGCTTTGTCGGAGCGTCCGCGCTGGTCCTGGAGTGCCACCGGCCCGAGGAGCGGGCCAAGGTTCAATCCCTGAACGACTTCGTGGTTTTCGGGATCATGGTCGTCGGATCGTTCGCTTCCGGCGGCTTGCTCACGGGCTACGGGTGGAGCGGAGTTTGCCTGGCGGCCATACCGCCGCTGCTGCTCGCCGCGGTTGCGCTGGTTGCGACGGATTCCTTCCGTTCCAGGACGGTGGAAACCTGTTGAATTCCGCCCACGGCACAGAATTGAAGCTCGTCATCCAGGGTCGACGGCCGGTACGGGTCGCCATGGACCCGTGGTCCGACATGGCCGAAGCGCCGGCCGCGCCAATACGAGGGACGGACCTCAGGCCTCCGCGCGGGCCCGGCTCGTCAGCGGCTGCAGGAAACGGCCGATTGCGGCATTGATCTCCTTCACCCTGGGCACGAACGCGGACATGTTGTACACGCCGTGCACCAGTCCGCCGAGCCGCTGGACGCGCGCGGGCACGCCGGCGGCCTGGAGCGCGCGGCCGTAGGCCTCGCCCTCGTCGCGCAGGGGATCGCACTCGGCGCTCAGGATCAAGGCCGGCGGCAGCCCGGCCAGCGATTTGGCCCGGCCCGGCGAGGCGAGCGGAGAGGCCGCCCTGGCCGGATCGCCGAGATAGGCCGCCCACATGCCGCGAGCCGCCGCGGCGCTCAGCACGGGGCCGTCGGCGTACTCGATTTTCGAGGCGGTGTCGGCCTCGGCGTCCGTCGTCGGATAGAGCAATACCTGCGCCAGCAGCGCGGGGCCCTGCTGATCGCGCGCCCGCTGCGCGGCGACGGCGGCGAGCAGGCCGCCCGCGCTCTCCCCCATCACCACGATCCGCTCCGGGTCGCCGCCGTAGCGCTGGATCGCCTCGGCGGCCCAGCAGACGGCGGCGTAGGTGTCGTCGGTGGCGGCCGGAAACGGCGCTTCGGGCGCCAGCCGGTAGCTGGGCGTGACCACGATCGCTTGCAGTTCCTTCGCCAGCGCTGCGCAGGGCGCTGCGCACATGTCGATGCTGCCGGCGATGAAGCCGCCGCCGTGGAAATAGACGATCACCGGCAGCGGGCCTTCGGCGGCCGGCTGGTAAATGCGCACCGCGCGGTTGCCGGACGGGCCGGGGTAGGTCGTCTCCGCCACGCGGACATCCGCCGGCGCCGGTGTCTGCATCATCGCGAAGCTCTCGACCGCCGCCCGGGTTTCCTCCAGCGTGCAGTCCTCCAGCGGCTTCATTTCCTGGATCAGCATCGCGCCGACCACCATGGCCACCGCGGGGTCGAGCTGGATCATCGGGGGAACGCGCGACGCGGCTGCGCCGCCGATGCGGAAGCCGGCATAGCGCCTGGCCACCACGTCCGCGCACATCGCGCGGTAGAGCGGCGCGCCGCCGGCGAATACGAAGGCCGCGCGCGGCTTGCCGGGCACGTTGGCCCCCATGTACCAGGAGTTCGCCCGTGGCAGCAGGGTGAGGTTGAGGATGCCCTCCACCAGCGTCTTCCACGCGCCTTCGGCCGCCTCGTCCGCTTCGATGGTCCCGGAGCCGCTGTCGAGCACGAACTTGATCGCCGCGGCGGCGAACTCGACGTGGTCTTCGATCGCCAGCGGGTTGTTGTACAGCGCCACCGCGCTGGTCGGGCCGGTGATGGTGAACAGATTGGGGAAGCCGGCGGTGGCGATGCCGAGATAGGTTTTCGGGCCGGCGGCCCAGCGATCGCCCAGCTTGACTCCACCGCGGCCGACCAGGCCGAGGCCGAGCAGCGGGCCGCTGACCGCGTCGAAGCCGGTGGCCAGGACAATCACGTCCAACTCGTAATCGCGGCCGCCGGTGCGGATTCCCGTGGCGGTGATCTCCTCGATCGGAGCGGATCGCACGTCGACCAGGCTGACGTTGTCGCGGTTGAAGGTGACGAAATAGTCGGTTTCCAGCGCCGCGCGCTTCGTCGCGTAGGGGTGGTCGGTCGGGCACAGCAGGTCAGCCACCTTGGGATCACGCACGCGCTGCCGGATGCGCTCGCGGACGTATTCGGCGGCGGTTTCGTTCGCCTGCTCGTCGGTCAGGATGTCGGCGTAGCTCGACGACACCATGCGGAAGCCGCCCTCCGACCACAGCCGGTCGTAGCGCGCGCGGCGCTGCTCCGGGCTGGCCGCCAGCGCGCTCGGCTCCGGCAGTTCGTAGGGCGCGCCCAGGAAGCGCTGGCGCGACTTGCCGCGAATCTGCCGCCAGTTCTCGGCGTTCCAGCGCCGCTGCGCCGGCTCAATCGGCGCGTTGCACAGCGGCACCGCGTAATTGGCCGTGCGCTGGAACACCGTCAGATGCCTGGCCTGGCGCGCGATCTCCGGGATCACCTGGATGCCGGTGGAGCCCGTGCCGATCACGCCGACCCGCTTGCCGGTGAAGTCGACGCCATCGTGCGGCCAGTCGCTGGTGGCATAC
This sequence comes from Nevskia sp., assembly GCA_016779605.1. Taxonomy (GTDB): domain Bacteria; phylum Pseudomonadota; class Gammaproteobacteria; order Nevskiales; family Nevskiaceae; genus Nevskia. The sequence goes on from JADHNH010000037.1 coordinate 30,323, forward strand.
ACCTCGCCCTGGAAACGATCGAGGCCCGGAAACTCCGACCTTGCCTTGGGTGTGGACAGGTTGCCGCTGGCGGCAATGACGAAACGGGCGGTGCAGGTCGTGCCTGCTTCCGTGGTGACGGTCCATTTCTGGTTGGCGTCGTTCCAGACGATCGACGTCACCTTGGTGTCGAACTGGAACGCCTTGCGCACGTCCAGCTTGTCGGCGACGAATTCCAGGTAGGACAGGATCTCCGGCTGCGCCGGGAAGCGCTCGGTCCACTGCCACTGGCGCTGGATCTCGTCCGAGAACGAGTACGAGTAATGCACCGACTCGATATCGCAGCGGGCGCCGGGGTAACGGTTCCACCACCAGGTGCCGCCGGGGCCGCCGGCACGATCGAAGCCCTGTACCGTCAGCCCGAGTTCGTCGCGCAGCTTGTGCACGGCATACAGGCCCGCAAAGCCGGCGCCAATGACCACCGCATCGCAATCCGTCCGCATTACAGGCTCCTCCTGAATTTTCTTTTGCCCGGCACCGCCGGGATGCCGCCAAAGCCCGCCGTTGGCGGGCTTTGGCGGCGGGAAGCAGCCCATTTTGCCTGAGCGCGCGCTCAAAATGGCGGAACGAGCAAGGACCTCTATGAGGTGCCCGCCGATGCGGTCACGACCGGGCGGGCCTCGGCGCTGCTCCAGGCCCGATCCCTGGCGAAACTTGGCCACCTACGCCGCAGGCTGGCAGTGGCGGCCTGCGGCGTGAATGCGCTTATTGCATTCAGGCTGCCTGGTCCGTCACATCCATGACGCGCGGATTCAGCTCCTTCAGCGCCGGCATGACCTCCTTGGCGAAGAGCCGCATGCTCTTCTCCGCCACGTCGATGGGCATGCTGCCGTACTTGAAGATGAACATGATCTCCTCGCAGCCGAACTGTTCGGCGAGTTCCTTGGTGCGGGCGATGGTCCGATCCGGCGTGCCCCACGGGTGCTCGTTGAAGAATCCGCGCAGGAAGGGCGTCGGATCGTCGCGCAGGGCCTTCTGCACCTGCCCGTAGGCTTCGTAGCCCTTGAGGCCGGCGGTGAAGTGGCTGCCGCGAAGCTCGTAGTGACGCAGCGCGGAGTCGCCGTACTCCACCATGTAGCGCTCGGCGGTGCGGCGCGCCTCCGCCTCGCTGCCGGCGACATAAGTCCACAGCGCGAGCTTGCTCCGGACCGGCGCATAGCCGGCCTTCTTGTGCAGGGCGGCAAACTTGCGCGCGGTCTGCAGCGACAGGCCCAGGCTCTGGGTCGGAATGACCAGCGGACGGACATCGTTGCGGGCAATGATCTCCACGGTCTCGTCGGTGCCGCCGGCACACCAGAGGTTGCGGCTCAGGTCGCGCTCGAGCTGGGGCCGCAGGCGCAGCCCGTGGATCGAGTAGTGCTTGCCCTCAAAGTCGCAGGTGCCGGTCGACAGCAGCTGGCGCAGCACCTGCAGCGACTCGTCGAAGCGCTCGCGCGCCTCGTTCTGGTCCACGCCCAGGCCGGCATATTCGCGCCGTCCGAGGCCGCGGCCGACGCCGCAGATGATTTCCCGCTTGTCGCCGAGGAAGGCGGACAGCATGTTGACGTCTTCGGCCACCCGCACCGGGTTGTGCCAGGGCAGCACCGTCACCATGGTGCCGAGGTCGACCCGCTTGGTGATCCCGGCAACATAGCTCAGGTACTGGAGCGGGTTGGTCACCATCGTGTACGGGGTGAAATGGTGCTCGATGGTCCACAGCGAGTCGAAGCCCAACTCGTCGGCGAGGCGGGCAATATTGAGCTCCTCGCTGAAGACCTGGCGGTCGGACTTTTGCGGCCGCGGCGCGACGGCTTCCCCGCGCTCCTCCGCCTCGTAGCGATCCCAGTCGCCGTAGTTCTGATTGAAAACAGTCGCTCCGACACGCATGACGCTCCTCCTTTTGGACTTGGGCTGCTGTTGCTCGCGCCCACTTGGTCAATTTCCGATGTCGCTGATCATGTGGCACCGACCAGACGGCGCTTGGGGGATGAGCACTGTTGGCGTGCTCAATGAGCGCCCTTCGTCAATCCACACGAGCGACGACATTCCGAATACGGGCAGGCCGGAAAAGTGGCACCCTCCGGCCATTCGCACCACCACCGAGCCAAGGGTAACTTCACGCATCCGCCTACCGAATTGACTCAGATCAATGTAAGACCCCTGGCGAATGCCCTGGGGCCCAATCGATCAGCCGTTGAGATTTTATAGGAGACGGGGCGCAGGTCTTGCCCCTTGTGGCCAAGTGCCGGAGGCGCGTACGCCTGACCATTGCGAAGCATCCGCGAACGGCCTGAATTGTTCGTGTTATTTGCAGGGCTGAGCGAGTTGCGGCGGGCCTTTCCGACTTTGCGGCTTGAAATTGGCGGAGAGAGCGGGATTCGAACCCGCGATACGGCTTGTGACCGTATACACGCTTTCCAGGCGTGCTCCTTCAACCGCTCGGACATCTCTCCGTAACTTCAATTCTGGCGCATCCGTTACGTCCCTGTAGCCGCGCCC
>JADHNH010000172.1 GCA_016779605.1 Nevskia sp.
TGACGGTGGAACTGATCGTGCCGATCGCCATGGAAGAGCAGGTGCGCTTTGCCATCCGCGAAGGCGGCCGCACGGTGGGCGCCGGCGTGGTGACCAAGATACTGAAGTAAAGCCGGCAGACGGGAATCGGGAGACGGGATTCGGGAATCGTCCACCGCGACGCTTCCCGGCTTTGACGATTCCCGTCTATCGTCTGCCGATTCCCGGCCGTGCGGTGATGGCGCCGCTTGCGGCGGCAGCATCGCACGGCTATAATTTCGCCCCTTTGATCCCCGATTCGCACGCAGCTCAACAGGGCAGTAGCTCAATTGGTAGAGCGGCGGTCTCCAAAACCGCAGGTTGGGGGTTCGAGACCCTCCTGCCCTGCCAGTGCATCAGGCCATCGGATCCGTTTGCTGCCCCGTGACTAATTATTGATGGAATTCCAGAGCGAAGAGACCGGCTCCCGCTACGAAGGCCTTTCCCTGGTCGCCGCCAGCATCCTGCTGATTGGCGGCCTGGTGGCATTTTATTCGTTGGACGGACAGCTTTCCAAGTTGCCGCGGCTGGCGATCCTGCTGGCCGGCACCGGCGCGGCCGCCGCGCTGACGGCGCGCACGGCGTTCGGCACCGGCATCTGGGCCTACCTGCAGGGTGCTCGGGTGGAAATGCGCAAGGTGGTATGGCCGACCCGCCAGGAGAGCGTGCAGACGACCCTGGTAATCGCGGTTTTCGTGGTGATCGTGGCGGCGTTCATGTCCTTGGTCGACTGGGGCCTGTCGCATGTCGTTCAGCTTCTGATCGGCAAGGGGAACGGTTGATGGAGAAGCGCTGGTACGTCGTCCACGCCTACTCGCAGTACGAGAACAGCGTGATGAAGGCGCTCAAGGAGCGCATCACGCGCGCCGGCCTGCAGGAAAAGTTCGGCGAGATCCTGGTGCCCACCGAGGAAGTCGTCGAGATCCGCGACGGCCAGAAGCGCACCACCGAGCGCAAGTTCTTCCCCGGCTACGTGCTGGTGCAGATGGAGATGGACGAGGACACCTGGCATCTGGTCAAGAGCACGCCCAAGGTGCTGGGCTTCATCGGCGGCACGCCGGACAAGCCGGCGCCGATCTCGGCCAAGGAGGCGGATGCCATCCTCAACCGGGTCGAGGAGTCGGTGGAGAAGCCCAAGCCGAAGACGCTGTACGAGCCGGGCGAGGCGGTGCGCGTCATCGACGGGCCGTTCGCCGACTTTTCCGGCGTGGTGGAAGAGGTCAATTACGACAAGAACCGCCTGCGTGTGGCGGTTCTGATCTTCGGCCGGTCGACGCCGGTCGAGCTGGAATTCAGCCAGGTCGAGAAGGCCTGATCAGGACGGGAACCGGGAATCGAGAGTCGGGAATCGCAAAAGCACACCGCTGCGGCGGCTTGCACGATTCTCCATTCCCGATTCCCGATTCCCGCAACCCCGGGGAGCCTGCATAAGGCGTTCGCACCCATACAGGAGCACTAGATGGCTAAGAAAGTCCAGGCCTACGTCAAGCTGCAGATTCCTGCAGGCAAGGCCAATCCGTCGCCGCCGGTCGGCCCCGCGCTGGGCCAGAACGGCGTCAACATCATGGAGTTCTGCAAGCAGTTCAACGCCGCCACGCAGAAGCTCGAGCCGGGCCTGCCCACGCCGGTCGTGATCACGGTCTATTCCGACCGCAGCTTCACCTTCATCACCAAGACGCCGCCGGCGACGGTGCTGATCAAGAAGGCTGCGGGCATCGAGTCGGGCAGCCCGACCCCGCACATCAAGAAGGTGGGCAAGATCACGCGCCAGCAGGCCGAGGAAATCGCCAAGACCAAGTGGCCGGACCTGAATGCCGGCGACATGGAGGCCGCCGTGCGCCTGATCGCCGGTTCCGCCCGCTCGATGGGCGTGGAAGTGGAGGCTAAGTGACCATGGCCACGATCACCAAGCGTGCGAAGCTGTTCGCCGAGAAAGTGCAGCCGGGCAAGGTCTATTCGCTCGAACAGGCGCTGGACATCCTCAAGAGCTGCGCCACCGCCAAGTTCCGCGAGTCGGTGGACCTGTCGGTCAACCTCGGCATCGACGCCAAGAAGTCGGACCAGAACGTCCGCGGCTCCACCACGCTGCCGCACGGCAACGGCAAGACCGTGCGCGTGGCGGTGTTCACCCAGGGCGCCAAGGCCCAGGAAGCCAGGGACGCCGGCGCCGACGAAGTCGGCATGGACGACCTGGCGGCCAAGATGAAGGGCGGCGACCTGGCGTTCGGCGTGGTCATCGCCAGCCCCGACGCGATGCGCGTCGTCGGCGGCCTCGGCCAGGTGCTGGGCCCGCGCGGGCTGATGCCCAACCCGAAGACCGGCACGGTGACGCCGAACGTCGCCGAGGCCGTACGCAACGCCAAGTCCGGCCAGGCCCGTTTCCGCACCGACAAGGCCGGCATCGTGCATTGCGCCATCGGTGCCGCGGATTTCGACAAGGCCAAGCTGCAGGAAAACCTGCTGGCGGTGCTGCGCGACATCCGCCGCCAGAAGCCGGCCACGTCGAAAGGCATTTTCATCAGGAAGGTGACGCTGTCCACGACCATGGGCCCGGGCATCCGGGTCGACGTGGGGACGTTGCCCGAGTGAACCGACGGGAATCGGGAATGGAGAATCGGGAATCGTAGAGGCAGTTCGGCGCTTCTTTGACGATTCACGATTCCCGTATCCCGACTCCCAGTTTTTTGGCAGTGTGGCGCAAGCCACGCCGTCCAAGACCGTAAGCGCCCCGCTGGCTGGGGCTTAAAGACCGCAAGGATCGCTTACGCAGACGGTGAAGCCTTGGCGGACCGCCCGGTCCGCAAAAGGCCCCGTAAAGGTGGGTCGGGCCGTCGAGGCCCGATCCGTTCAGCAACGAGGTAGCACCAGGAGTATTCGTCTTTATGGCGCTTCGTCTGGAAGACAAGAAGGCCCTGGTTGCGGAAGTGAACGAGGTGGCGGCACGCGCGCTCTCGGCAGTGGCTGCCGAGTACCGCGGCCTGTCGGCCGGCGAATTCGACCTGCTGCGCAGGAAGGCGCGCGAAAGCGCGATCTACCTGCACGTGGTGAAGAACACGCTGGCCAAGCGGGCGCTGCAGGGCACGGAGTTCGCGTGCATGGAGCCGGCGCTGGTCGGTCCGCTCGTTCTCGGGTTCTCGCTGGAGGATCCGGGCGCGGTCGGACGGGTGATCAAGGATTTCGCCAAGGATCACGACAAGCTGGTGGTCAAGGCGGTTTCGATCGGGGGCCAGCTGTACGGCTCCAAGGACATCGAACGCCTGGCTTCGCTGCCGTCCAAGGAGCAGGCCATCGCCATGCTCATGGGCGTCATGAAGGCCCCCATCGGCAAGTTCGTGCGCACCCTGGCCGAGCCGACAGCGAAGTTCGTGCGCACCGCCAAGGCGGTCGCCGATTCCAAGCAGGCGGCGTGAAGCCCGGATCCACAACCGTTCGTTCCGAAACAGTCCTTCAAGTAACGGGTATTGGCTGTTCACACTGGAAATTTTTTCGAGGGTAAGCAAATGGCACTGTCCAATCAGGAAATCCTTGACGCAATCGCCGAAAAGTCCGTCATGGACATCGTCGAGCTGGTCAAGATGATGGAAGAGAAGTTCGGCGTGTCCGCCGCCGCTGCGGTTGCGGCTGCTCCGGCCGCGGCCGGTCCGGCGGCTGCGGCCGTGGTGGAAAAGACCGAGTTCACGGTGGTCCTGGCCGGTATCGACCCGGCCAAGAAGGTCAACGTCATCAAGGTCGTGCGCGAGCTGACCGGCCTGGGCCTGAAGGAGGCCAAGGACCTGGTCGAAGGCGCGCCGCAGACGGTCAAGGACGGCGTGGCCAAGGCGGACGCCGAGGCGATGAAGAAGAAGCTCGAGGAAGGCGGCGGCAAGGTCGAACTGAAGTAAGACCTGCGTTGTCGATTTTCCGAGTCCTGGAAGTGAGGCACGGGCTGGCAGCGCAAGCTGCCGGCCTTGTGCCGTTTTTCGAAAATGCAGCCCTGTGCGGTGCCGCACAGGCCTGTGTTTTCGCGAGGCGGCATCAGCCGCCGATCATTCGTGAGGGTTGAGACCGTGGCCTATTCGTTCACCGAGAAAAAGCGCATCCGCAAGGATTTCCGCAAGCAGGTGGAAACGCTGGAAGTGCCCTACCTGCTGGCGACGCAGCTGGACTCCTACCGGCTGTTCCTGCAAGCCGAGGTGGCGCCCGGGCAGCGCCACGACGTGGGGCTGCACGCTGCGTTCAGGTCGGTCTTCCCGATGGTCAGCTACAACAACGCCGCGGCGCTGGAGTACGTGTCGTACCGGCTCGAAGAGCCGGTGTTCGACGAGAAGGAATGCCGCGTGCGCGGGCTGACCTTCGCCGCGCCGCTGAAGGTCAAGACCCGGCTGGTGATCTACGACCGCGAGTCCAAGGAAAAGCGCGTCAAGGACATCCGCGAGCAGGAGGTCTACATGGGCGAAGTGCCCCTGATGACCGACAACGGCACCTTCATCGTCAACGGCACCGAGCGCGTGGTGGTGTCGCAGCTGCACCGTTCGCCGGGCGTGTTCTTCGACCACGACAAGGGCAAGACCCACTCCTCGGGCAAGCTGCTGTACAGCGCCCGCATCATTCCCTACCGCGGCTCGTGGCTGGATTTCGAGTTCGACCCGAAGGACAACCTGTTCGTCCGCATCGACCGCCGCCGCAAGCTGCCGGCGACGATCCTGATGCGCGCGCTGGGCTACGACAACCAGCAGATGCTGGAGCTGTTTCACGACATCAACACCTTCGAGCTGACGCCGGAAGGCGCCAAGCTGGCGCTGGTGCCGGAGCGGCTCAAGGGCGAGAAGGCGCAGTTCGACATCAAGACCGGCAAGCAGGTGCTGGTCGAGCAGGGCAAGCTGATCACCGCCCGCCACATCAAGCTGATCCAGGAAGCCGGCCTGAAGCACCTGGAGGTGCCCGACGAGTACCTGCTGGGCAAGATCCTGTCGCGCGACATCGTGTCGGGCGATACCGGCGAGGTGCTGGCCGCCGCCAACAGCGAGATCACCGCCGAGTTGCTGCCGAAGTTCCGCGAGGCCGGCATCACGCACCTGCCGACGCTGTATGTGAACGACCTCGACAAGGGGCCGTACGTCTCCACCACGCTGCAGATCGACCCGAGCCGCACACGGCTGGAGGCGCTGGTCGAAATCTACCGCATGATGCGCCCGGGGGAGCCGCCGACCAAGGACGCCGCCGAGTCGCTGTTCGCCGGCCTGTTCTTCGGCACCGACCGCTACGACCTGTCCGCGGTCGGCCGCATGAAGTTCAACCGCCGCCTGCGCCGCCCGGCCGTGACCGGGGCGCCGGTGCTGTACGACCACCAGTATTTCAAGGGCCTGAAGGACGAGGCCTCCACCCGGCTGGTGGCGGAGCTGGGCGGGACCTCGGACATCGTCGACGTGATCCGCGAGATCATCGCCATCCGCAACGGCGAGCAGGTGACCGACGACATCGACCACCTGGGCAATCGCCGCATCCGCGCGGTGGGCGAGATGACCGAGAACGTCTTCCGCACTGGCCTGGTGCGCGTGGAGCGCGCGGTGCGCGAGCGCCTGGCGCTGGCCGAGGCCGAGAACCTGACGCCGCAGGACCTGATCAACGCCAAGCCGGTGGGCGCGGCGATCAAGGAGTTCTTCGGCTCCAGCCAGCTGTCGCAGTTCATGGACCAGAACAACCCGCTGTCGGAAGTCACGCACAAGCGCCGCGTGTCGGCGCTCGGCCCTGGCGGCCTGACCCGCGAGCGTGCCGGGTTCGAGGTGCGCGACGTGCACCCGACGCACTACGGCCGCGTCTGCCCGATCGAGACGCCGGAAGGCCCGAACATCGGCCTGATCAACTCGCTGGCCTGCTACGCGCGCACCAACGAGTACGGCTTCCTGGAGACGCCGTACCGCAAGGTGGTGGACGGCAGCGTCACCGACCAGATCGAGTACCTGTCGGCGATCGAGGAAGGCCGCTTCGTCATCGCCCAGGCCAACTCGGAGCTGGACGCCAAGGGGCGCTTCAAGGCGGACCTGATCTCGGTGCGCTTCCAGAACGAGTTCACCATGATCGCGCCGGACAAGGTGCAGTACATGGACGTGAGCCCGCGCCAGATCGTTTCAGTGGCGGCGGCGCTGATCCCGTTCCTGGAGCACGACGACGCCAACCGCGCGCTGATGGGATCGAACATGCAGCGCCAGGCGGTGCCGACGCTGCGCAGCGAAAAGCCGCTGGTGGGCACGGGCATGGAGCGCCGCGTGGCCATCGACTCGGGCGTGGCGATCACCGCCAAGCGCGGCGGCCTGGTGGACAAGGTCGACGCCGGCCGCATCGTCATCCGCGTCAACGACGACGAAACCCAGCCGGGTGAGGCGGGCGTCGACATCTACAACATGATCAAGTACACGCGTTCCAACCAGAACACGTGCATCAACCAGAAGCCGATCGTCAAGCCGGGCGACATGGTGGCGCGCGGCGACGTGCTGGCCGACGGCCCGTCGACGGACCTGGGCGAGCTGGCGCTGGGGCAGAACATCCTGATCGCCTTCATGCCCTGGAACGGCTACAACTTCGAGGACTCGATCCTGCTGTCCGAGCGCGTGGTGGAAGAGGACCGCTTCACCACCATCCACATCGAGGAGCTGACCTGCGTCGCCCGCGAGACCAAGCTGGGGCCGGAGGAAATCACCGCCGACATCCCCAACGTCAACGAGTCGGCGCTGCGCAAGCTCGACGAGTCGGGCATCGTCTACATCG
>JADHNH010000173.1 GCA_016779605.1 Nevskia sp.
TCGCCACCAACCTCAAGCGTATGGCCGTGCTTACCGCCTAGACAGGCAAGTTGTCGGCAAAGGGGCTCAAAAACATGTCTTTGAGCCCTCTCGAAGCCCCTAATCAGGTCTCCAACCCCGCTCTTCGGACTACGAACACCTCCAATGGCCCGTGGCATCGGGGAATTATGGCTTTCGCAAAGCTCCCGGGGGGAGAGGGGTTCACTCGCGGGGATGGATTGGTGATGGGTATCGGGTGGCGCTTGGCCCAAGCTACTGGCTGCAGGTAGGCCTGATTCCTCGCTGCGCTCGGAATGACAAGGTTCGGGCGGAGGTGGTTGGGCGAGGCGACGGAGCTGCCGGCTTGCGGGGGCTCGGCCGATTCCGCCGCCACTGCCCGCACCAGGCGTTCAGCGCGGCGCGGATACCAGCCGCTGGGCGTCCACGTGCGCGTCGAACCAGTACACGCCCCAGTGCAGGTGGGGGCCGGTGGCGCGGCCGGTCATGCCGGACAGGGCCACCAGCTGGCCGCGCGCCACGCGCTCGCCGGGGCGCACCTGGAGCCTGGACAGGTGTACCAGCACCGACGACAGGCCGTGGCCGTGGTCGATGACCAGGGTGCCGCCGGTGAAGTACAGGTCCGGCTGCGCCAGGCTCACCACGCCGCCGGCCGGGGCGCGCACCGGGGTGCCGACGGGAACGGCGATGTCCACGCCGTAATGCGGCTTCTTGGGTGTGCCGTTGAGCACGCGCTGGCTGCCGAACACGCCGGATACCCGGCCCTGCGCCGGCCAGGCGAAGGGCTGCAGGAAATCGCCCCAGTCGCTGTCGCGCGCATGCGCGGCCTCCATCAGCTTCGCCTCGTCCAGGATGCGCTGTGTCACTTCCGGCGGCGGCGTGACCAGCTCCGGCGGCAGGCCTTCGATGCGCTGGATGCGCCAGCGCTGCTTGCGCACGGCGAAGCGCCGGGCCGCCTCCGGCCGGCCGGGCAGGCGCACGCTCAGGGTGCACTGCGGCGGCGCGTCGCGGTCCAGGCCGAAGACGAAATCTCCGGCCGGGGTGAGGCGCAGGGGGCGGCCTTCGAACTGCACGGCGGCGCGCGGGTCGGTGTGGCCGAACAGCACCGCGCCCTGCTCGAAGGCGCCGCGCAGGCTCACGCCGGGCAGGGCCGGCGGCGCCGCAGCGGCCGTGGCGCAGGCGAGCCAGAGGGCGGCCGCGCAGCGCCGCCAGCGGCTCACGCCGGCGGCCGCGCTTCTTGCGCCAGGCGCTGCGCGGCTTCGGCCAGCGGCAGGGTTTCCTGCCGCTCCGAGCCGAGGCGCCGCAGGGTGACGGTGCGCTCCTCGGCTTCCCTGCGGCCCACCACGGCGATCGCCGGGATCTTGTGCACCGAGTGCTCGCGGATCTTGTAGTTGATCTTTTCGTTGCGCAGGTCGGTTTCCGTGCGCAGGCCGGCGGCGGCGAATACGGCCGCCACGTCCTGCGCATAAGAGTCCGCATCCGAGACGATCGGCGCCACCACCGCCTGCACCGGCGCCAGCCACAGCGGGAACGCGCCGGCGTGCTGCTCGATGAGGATGCCGATGAAGCGCTCCAGCGAGCCCAGCACCGCGCGGTGCAGCATCACCGGCCGCTTGCGCGAGTTGTCCTCGGCCACGTATTCGGCTTCCAGGCTCTCCGGCAGCACGAAGTCCACCTGCAGGGTGCCGCACTGCCAGTCGCGGCCGATGGCGTCGCGCAGCACGAACTCCAGCTTGGGGCCGTAGAACGCGCCCTCGCCCGGGTTCATGGTGTACGGCAGGCCGGCGGCTTCGATCGCCGCCTTGAGCGCGCCTTCCGCCTTGTCCCACACCGCGTCGCTGCCGGCGCGCTGCGGCGGCCGGTCGGAAAACTTCACGCGCACTTCCTCGAAGCCGAAATCCCTGTACACCGACACCAGCAGCTTGCAGAAATCCACCGTCTCGCCGTTGATCTGCTCCTCGGTGCAGAAGATGTGGGCGTCGTCCTGGGTGAAGGCGCGCACGCGCATCAGCCCGTGCAGCGCGCCGCTGGGCTCGTTGCGGTGGCAGGCGCCGAACTCGGCCATGCGCAGCGGCAGGTCGCGGTAAGACTTGATGCCCTGCTTGTAGATCTGCACGTGGCCCGGGCAGTTCATCGGCTTCACCGCCAGCACGCGGTCTTCCGACTCGGCGATGAACATGTTCTGGCGGTAGTTCTGCCAGTGGCCGGTCTTCTCCCACAGCACGCGGTCGATCAGCTGCGGCGTCTTCACCTCCAGGTAGCCGGCGGGCTCCAGCCGGCGGCGGATGTAGTTCTCCACGGTGCGCCACAGGGTGTAGCCCTTGGCGTGCCAGAACACGCTGCCCACCGCCTCCTCCTGCTGGTGGAACAGGTCCAGCTGCGGGCCGATCTTGCGGTGGTCGCGCTTCTCGGCCTCCTCCAGCATGCGCAGGTGGTCTTTCAGCTCCTGCTCGGTGGCGAAGGCGATGCCGTAGATGCGCTGCAGCTGCGCGTTGGCGGCGTCGCCGCGCCAGTAGGCGCCGCCCACCTTGGTCAGCTTGAAGGCGGTGCCGAGCTTGCCGGTGGACGGCAGGTGCGGCCCCAGGCACATGTCCAGCCAGCGGTCGCCCTGGCGGTAGATCGTCAGGTCCTCGTCGGCCTTGATGCCCTCGCGGATCCACTCGGCCTTGAATTTCTCGCCGGCGTTTTCGAAGAATTGCACCGCCTGATCGTGCGGCCACACCTGCCGCACGATCGGCAGGTCGCGCTTGACGATGTCGCGCATGCGCGCCTCGATCTTTTCCAGGTCCGCCTCGGTGAAAGGCTCGGCGCGGGCAAAGTCGTAGTAAAAGCCGGTGTCGGTGGCCGGGCCGAAGGTGATCTGGGTGCCGGGATACAGCTCCTGCACCGCCTGCGCCAGCACGTGCGCGGCGTCATGGCGGATCACCTCCAGCGCCTCGGGCTTGTCGCGCGTGACGATCTCGAAGCGCGCGTCGCGGTCGATCGGCCGGCTCAGGTCCCAGAGCTCGCCGTTGACGCGCACCACCGCCGCCTTCTTGGCCAGCCCCGGGCTGATGCCCTGGGCGATCTCCAGGCCGGTGGGCGGCTGCTCATACGATTTCTGGTTCCCGTCGGGGAAGGTGATCTGGATAGACATTCGGTGTTTCCATCAACGTGGGGCGGGCCATGCCCGCCGCTTCTGTAAATTGTAGGGCGGGCCATGCCCGCCGTTGTCGTTGCTATCGCGTGCCGATGGCGGGCGCGGCCCGCTCACGTCCCCGACCAGCCACCTCACCAGCAAGTTGGTATCAGCGACGTGGGCTATTCTTGGCGTGGTCACGCGCAACCCCGTCCCACGCTCGCTCCGTTTCCGCCGCAACGCTCAGGCCGCTGGTCTTGGCATAGCGGCTCAGCGAGCCGCCCAGGTCGGTGTCGGGCTCGATCACCACGCGGTCGCCGCTCATCGACACGCGCACGCGCGAAGTACCCAGCTTGCGCCGCATCGCGGCGGGCAAAGTGATCTGGCCCTTGCTGGAAATCTTTGCGGTGGTCGCAGCCATGATGCTTTACCTTGGGAAGTAGCGCTTTACCCGATTACAGATCGCGTGGCGTTACGGGTTGTTGCGGGCAACAGCGGCCGCCAGCCGCGCCAGGGTGCGCTCGCGGCCCAGCAGGAACAGGGTCTGGTCGATCGGTGGGGAGATGGCCATGCCGGCCACGGCCACGCGGATCGGCTGCGCCACCTTGCCCAGGCCCAGGCCCTTGCCCTCGGCGAAGGCGTGCACCGCCTCCTGCAGCGCCGGCGCGTTCCACTGCGGCAGCGCTTCCAGGCGCGCCGCCAGCTCGGCCAGCAGGGCGCGGCCTTCGGCGTTCAGGTGCTTGGCAGCGTCCTTTTCGTTGTAGCCGTCGAGCTCGGCGTAAAAGAACTTCGACTTCTCCGCCATCTCCACCAGCGTCTTGCAGCGCTCGCGCTGGGCTTCGACCACCGCGGCCAGCGCGGGGCCGCCGGCAGGGTCCACGCCGATGCGGCGCAGGTGCCAGTCCAGCTCCGGCGCCACGTGCAGCGGGTCGGCGCTCTTCAGGTACTGGTGGTTGACCCAGACGGCCTTTTCCATGTCGAAGCGCGCCGGCGCCTTCTGCACGCGCGAGATGTCGAACATCCGGATCATCTCGTCGCGCGAGAACAGCTCCTGGTCGCCGTGGCTCCAGCCCAGGCGCACCAGGTAGTTGAGCAGGGCCTCGGGCAGGAAGCCGAGCGCGCGGTATTCGATCACGCTCACCGCGCCGTGGCGCTTGGACAGCTTGACGCCGTCCGCGCCCAGGATCATCGGCACGTGCGCATAGGCCGGCGGCTCGGCGCCCAGGGCCTTCAGGATGTTGATCTGGCGCGGCGTGTTGTTGACGTGGTCGTCGCCGCGCACGACGTGGGTGATGCCCATGTCCATGTCGTCCACCACCACGCAGAAGTTGTAGGTGGGGTTGCCGTCGCCGCGGGCGATGATGAGGTCGTCCAGCTCCTCGTTCTGGAACACGATGGCGCCCTTGATCAGGTCGTCCACCACCACCTCGCCGGCCACCGGGTTCTTGAAGCGCACCACCGGCTGCACACCGGCCGGCCGCTCCGGCAGCAGCTTGCCCGGCTCCGGGCGCCAGCGGCCGTCGTAGCGCGGCTTTTCCTTGCGCGCCATCTGGCCCGCGCGCATCTGCTCCAGCTCCTCCTTCGAGCAGTAGCAGTGGTAGGCGGTGCCGGCTTCCAGCATGCCGTCGATCACCTCGCGATAGCGGTCGTAGCGCTGGGTCTGGAACACCGGTTCGGCGTCCGACACCAGCCCGAGCCAGTCCAGGCCCTCGAAGATCGCGCGCACCGCGTCTTCGGTGGAGCGCTCGCGGTCGGTGTCCTCGATACGCAGCAGGTAGCGCCCTTCGTGGCGCCGCGCGTACAGGTAGCTGAACAGGGCGGTGCGCGCCCCGCCGATGTGCAGGTAGCCGGTGGGGCTGGGAGCGAAGCGGGTGACGACGGCGGGCATGGCGGCAGTTCGAACTTTGAGGGCTTGCAGCAGAGGCGCGATTTTAGAGCAGTTTGAGGATCAAGGCGGACTTCGGGTGCGCGAATGAACGCCAATAAACGCAAATAACATCATTCTTGAATCCGCTTTTATTGGCGTTCATTGGCGTTCATTTGCGGACCAAATCCGCCAACCAGGATCGTGTGCGTCGCTGGCCGGGGACGGCGCGGCGGGGCTGCTAAAATGTGCCGCCGCACCATCCGCCATCCGTCCCCGGCATCGCCCGAGCCCGTCCTTAGCAATGACCTGCCTGTTCGTCGAGCAACTGACCGTGGTCGACTGCGCCTTCCTGGACGGCGCGCGCGGCCTGGTGGGCGAAAGCTGGATCGTCGACATCGAGCTGTGCGGCGACCTCGACGCGCAGTCGATGGTGCTGGACTTCGGCGAGGTGAAGAAGCGCCTCAAACGCGTGGTCGACGACGGCCCGGACCACACCCTGCTCGTGCCCGCGCGCCATCCCGGCCTGTCGCTGCACCGGCAGGGCGGCGACCTGCAGCTCGAATTCCGCAGCGAGGCGGGCGCCATCGAGCATGCCGGGCCGGCCAGCGCGGCAACCCTGCTCGACGCCGCCGAGGTAAACGCCGGCGCGCTGGCCGCGCACCTGCGGCCGCTGCTGGCGGCGCAGGTGCCGCCCAACGTGGCCCAGGTCCGCCTGCACCTGCGCAACGAGGCCATCGACGGCGCCTATTACCACTACGCGCACGGCCTGAAGCAGCACGCCGGCCATTGCCAGCGCATCGCGCACGGCCACCGCTCGCGCCTGCAGCTGCGCGTCGACGGCGCGCGCGACGCGGCGCTGGAGTCGGCCTGGGCCGGCCGCTGGCGCGACATCTACCTGGGCACCCGCGCGGACCTGGTGCACGCGGCCGGCGGCCGCCTGCGCTTCGAATACCGCGCAGCGGACGGCGACTTTGCCCTGGAGCTGCCGCAGGCGCGCTGCGACCTGCTGGACGCCGACAGCACGGTGGAGCGCATCGCCGAGCACCTGGCCCTGCGCATCGCCGCCGCGCAGCCGGGCCGCGCCGTCGAGGTGCGCGCCTACGAAGGCGTGATGAAAGGCGCCGTGGCGCGCGCCCGCGACGGCCGGCTCGCGCTGGGCTAGCCAAAGCGCCGCCCCGCCCCTCTCTCTCCTGCCGCAAAGCCCGGCCAGCTTGCACACCGCCGGGGTTTCGTTGTGCTATAAAAGCGCCCCCGCAGCCGGTGCGCACGCCATGACTTCCAGCGCAGACATCGCATTTTCAGCACGAGTATCAGTCGAACAGGTCGAGGAAGGCACCGAGCTGGCGCCGAAATTCGACGAGCACGGCCTGATCCCCTGCGTCACCACCGCCGCCGGCAGCGGCGAAGTGCTGATGCTCGGCTACATGAACGCCGAGGCCCTGCGGCAGACCATCGCCACCGGCGAGGCGCACTACTGGTCGCGCTCGCGCCAGGTCTTGTGGCACAAGGGCGCCACCAGCGGCCTGGTGCAGAAAGTGGTGGAGCTGCGCATCGACGACGACCAGGACGCGGTGTGGCTGCGGGTGGAGATCCCCGGCGACGCCAGCTGTCACGTCGGCTACCGCTCCTGCTTCTACCGCTCGGTGCCGCTGGGCGGCGACTTCCAGCGCACGCTCAAGTTCGAAGAGAGCGAAAAGGCGTTCGACCCCAAGCAGGTCTACGGCGACGCGCCGAACCCGACCAAGCT
>JADHNH010000174.1 GCA_016779605.1 Nevskia sp.
ACGACGGACTCTACGAGCTCTATTTCTGTCACCACCGCTTATTGCGCGTGGATTTAGCTGCACCGCCTTAAACTGTTACCCATGTCTTGGCACAGGTGTTACCTATGTGTCCGGTCTATACAGCCGACGCAAAAGAAGTGACCCGCCCAGCAAAGGGCGGAACAAAAGGTCGGAAGTACGGGAAAGCGTATCTCGTCTCACACCTGGCCAAGTTTCAGAACGAGAGCGCTACCGAGCCTTTTGTCAAAGGGGAGAGGGAGCGCAACGCGCCAATGCGCGAGCTCGCGCATCGCCCATGACGCCCTCCCCCCGCGACCTCGCCCTCCTGATGCGCCTGGATCGCCCCATCGGCATCTGGCTGCTGCTGTGGCCGACGCTGTGGGCGCTGTGGCTGGCGGCGCGCGGTGTGCCGCCGCCGGACCTGCTGGCGGTGTTCGTCGTCGGCACCGCGCTGATGCGCTCGGCCGGCTGCGTGATCAACGATTTCGCGGACCGGCGCTTCGACCCGCACGTGGAGCGCACCCGCAACCGGCCGATCGCGGCGGGGCGGGTGTCGCCGCGCGCGGCGCTGCTGCTGTTCGCGGTGCTGTGCGGGCTGGCGCTGGCGGTGGCCTGGCGCCTGAACGCGGCGGCTTTGTGGCTCACGCTGCCGGCGGTGGCGCTGGCGGCGAGCTACCCGTTCGCCAAGCGCTTCCATAGCCTGCCGCAGGTGCATCTGGGAGTGGCGTTCTCCTGGGGCATCCCGATGGCTTACGCGGCCGTGCGCGGCGGCGTCGACTGGCGGCAGGCAGGGCTGCTGATGGCGGCCAACCTGTGCTGGGTGGTGGCCTACGACACGCTGTACGCGATGAGCGACCGCGAGGACGACCTGAAAATCGGCGTGAAGTCCAGCGCCATCCTGTTCGGCCGCCACGACCGCCTGATCGTGGGGCTGCTGCATGCCGCGGCCCTGCTGCTGCTCGCCGTGGCGGGCATCGGCGCGGATCGCGGCGCGGTGTATTTTGCCGGCCTGTCGGCGGCCGCCGCTTGCGCGGCGTACGAGCAGCGCCTGGCTTGGCGGCGCGGGCGGGCCGGCTGCTTCGCGGCGTTCCGGCACAACAACTGGTTCGGGCTGGCGGTGTTCGCGGGATTGGCGCTGGATTACGCGTGGCGGCCTTGAAGCAAAGCTAAGCAGGGAGCCGGCAGCGCGTTTGTGCGCCTACACGGCGCGGGCGGCGGTCCACACTTCGACGCGCGCGGCGCCGGCCTTGCGGCACTCGGCGGCCAGCTCGGCCAGGGTGCTGCCGGTGGTCATGACGTCGTCGACCAGCGCGACGTGCAGGCCCTGCACGCGCTGCGCCTTCGCCGCGAAGGCCCCCTTGACGTTGCGGCGCCGCTGCGCGGCGCTCTTGCCGATCTGGTCCTCGGTGGCGCGCAGGCGCCGGGCGGCGGCGGCATCTACCGGCACCGACAGGGCACGCGACAGGGCGCGTGCCAGCTCCATCGCCTGGTTGTAGCCGCGCCGGCGCAGCCGGCCGCCGTGAAGCGGCACCGGCAGCAGGACTTGCGGCAAGGCCTCGGGTCGCGCCGACAGTGCCCGGGCCATCTCCGTGCCGAGCCAGCGCGCACCGCGGAAGTCGGCGTGGTACTTGAGGCGGTGTATCGCGGCGTCCACCGGCCAGGCATAGCGGAACGCGCTCCAGGCCTGCTCGAACGGCGGCGGCCGCACGGTGCAGCGCGCACAGATGAATGCCGCCGGCCCGATCTGCGGCCGCGCGCAGCCCGGGCATGCCACCCGGTTCCACGGCAGCTCGGCACGGCACGGCCCGCACAGCAGGTCCGCGGCGGCGCCGCGGCAGATGGTGCAGCGGCCGGGCAGCAGCGCGCCGACGAGCGCCCCGAGCAGACTGTCAACCATTGCGCCCATCGAAAAGTTGACAGTCGGGGTGCCCGGATAGAACACTTCGCGTTCCGTCGAACCGCATGCCCATGCGCCTGCCCCCATCCACGAGCGAACCGGAAAACCAAGCATGAACCAGGCCCTGCCGCAGTCGTCTTTCGTCCCGCCGCTGCGCCACGACTGGAGCGCCGCGGAAGTACAGGCCCTGTTCGCGCTGCCGTTCAACGACCTGCTGTTCCGCGCCCAGGGCGTGCACCGGGCCCACTTCGACGCCAACGCGGTGCAGCTGTCCACGCTGCTGTCGATCAAGACCGGCGCCTGCCCCGAGGACTGCGCCTACTGTCCGCAGAGCGCGCGCTACGACACCGGCCTGAAGGCCGAGCCGCTGATGCCGCTGGCGCAGGTGCGCCGTGCGGCCGAGGAAGCCAAGGCCAACGGCGCCACGCGCTTCTGCATGGGCGCGGCCTGGCGCGCGCCCAAGGACCGCGACCTGGAAAAGGTCGCCGAGATGGTGCGCGAGGTCAAGGCGCTGGGGCTGGAGACCTGCGTCACCCTGGGCATGCTCAAGCAGGAGCAGGCGCAGCGGCTGGCCGACGCCGGCCTGGACTACTACAACCACAACATCGACACCTCGGCCGAGTTCTACGGCGAGATCATCACCACGCGCAAGTTCGAAGACCGCCTGGAAACCTTGTCGCACGTGCGCCAGGCCGGCCTGAAGGTCTGCTGCGGCGGTATCGTCGGCATGGGCGAGACGCCGGAGGACCGCGCCGAGATGCTGCGCGCGCTGGCCAACCTGCCGGAGCACCCGCAGAGCGTGCCGATCAACGAGCTGGTGCAGGTGCCGGGCACGCCGCTGGACGGCGCCGCGCCGCTGGACCCGTTCGACTTCGTGCGCACCATCGCGGTGGCGCGCATCCTGATGCCCGCTTCGCACGTCCGCCTGTCGGCGGGGCGCACGCAGATGAGCGACGAGCTGCAGGCGCTGTGCTTCCTGGCCGGCGCCAACTCGATCTTCTACGGCGAGCGCCTGCTCACCACCGGCAATCCGCAGAACGACAAGGACCAGCGCCTGTTCCAGCGCCTGGGCCTGCACGCGGAAGTGCAAGCCGGGCCGGGGCCGGTCTGTGCAAGCGCGCACGACCACGACCATGAGCATGGTCACGGGCATGCCCAGCAACACGCCGACGACGCCCACGGCTGCAGCGGCCGCTGCGGCTAGCGCCGCGCCGATGTCCGCCACGGCGGCGCCGACGGCGCGTCCGGCCGCGCAGCCGGAGCGGGGCGGCAGCCTGGAGCAGCGGCTGGCGGCCCGGCTGGAGCGGCTGCGCGCCGCCGACCTGTACCGCGTGCGCCGCGTGGTCGAGGGCGGCCACGGTGCCGTGCTGCGCGTCGACGGGCGCGACTGCGTCAACTTCTGCAGCAACGACTACCTGGGCCTGGCCACCGACCCGCGCCTGGCGCGCGCGGCGCAGCGCGCGCTGGAGCGCTGCGGCACCGGCAGCGGCGCCTCGGCGCTGATCTGCGGCTACAACGCCGAGCATGCGCGCCTGGAGGAAGAGCTGGCGGACTTCGCCGGGCGGCCGCGCGCCCTGCTGTTTTCCACCGGCTGGGCCGCCAACCTCGGCGTGCTGCGCGGGCTGCTGGGCAAGGGCGACACGCTGGTGGCCGACGAGCTCAACCACGCCTCGCTGATCGACGGCGGCCGCCTGTCGGGCGCCGACTATCTGCGCATGCCGCACGGCGACGTCGCCGCCTTCGGCCGCGCGCTGGCGGCTGCCGATGCCGGCGGAGCGGCAAGCGGCGACCAGCGCGAAGTGCTGGTGGCGACCGACGGCGTGTTCAGCATGGACGGCGACCTCGCCGACCTGCCGTCGCTCGCCCGTCTGTGCCAGGCCCACGGCGCCAGCCTGATGGTCGACGATGCCCACGGCTTCGGCGTGCTGGGCCGCACCGGGCGCGGCACGCTGGAGCACTTTTCGGACCTTGGCGGCGCGCCATTTCCGATCCCCGACATCTACGTCGCCACCCTGGGCAAGAGCATCGGCGCGGCCGGGGCGTTCGTGGCCGGCTCGGACCAGCTGATCGAATACCTGGTGCAGCGCGCGCGCTCCTGGATCTTCTCCACCGCGCCGCCGCCAGCGATCGCCGCCGCGGCGCGCGAAGGCCTGCGCATCGTCCGCACGCAGCCGGAACTGCGCGCGCGGCTGTTCGAGAACATCGCGCGCTTCCGGCGCGGCGCCGCGCAGCTCGGCATCGAACCGGGACCGCCGGCCGCTGCGCAGGGCTTGCCCGCGGCGGTGCAGGCGCAGACGCCGATCCAGCCGCTGGTGCTCGGCGCGGAGTCGCGTGCGCTGGCGCTGTCGGCGTTCCTGCGCGAGCGCGGCTACTGGGTTGCGGCAATCCGCCCGCCGACCGTGCCGGCCGGCACCGCGCGCCTGCGCATCACGCTGTCGGCGGCGCACACGGCCGCGCAGATCGACGGCCTGCTGCAGGCGCTGGGCGACGGCCTGCGCGCGCTGCGCGGCGGCGCGGAAAGCTGAGCATGGTGGCGCCGGCCACGCTGTTCGTCACCGGCACCGACACCGGCGTGGGCAAGACCCTGGTGAGCGTGGCGCTGCTGCGCCATTACGCCGCCGCCGGCGTCAGCGCCACCGGCTTCAAGCCGGTCGCCTCGGGTGCCGTGCGCAGCCCGCAGGGATTGCGCAACGACGATGCCCTGGCGCTGCTGGCGGCGTCGGCGCCGGACGTGGCCTACGACGAGCTCAACCCCTATTGCTTCGAGCCGCCCATCGCGCCGCACCTGGCCGCGCGCGAGGCGGACGTGCGCATCGAGCCCGGACGCCTGGACGCGGCCTACCGCAACCTCGCCCGGCGCCACGAGCGCATCGTCGTGGAGGGCGCGGGCGGCTGGCTGGTGCCGCTGGACGAATGCCTGAGCTTCGGCGACTGGGCGGCTTCCCACCCCTGGCCGGTGCTGCTGGTCGTCGCCATGCGCCTGGGCTGCATCAACCACGCGCTGCTGTCGGCGGAAGCCATCACGCGCCGCACCAGCCTGTGCGGCTGGGTGGCCAACGTCGTGCCGCCTGCGCCGGAGCGCCTGGAGCAGAACATCGAAACCCTGCGCGACCGCATGCCGGCACCGTTGCTCGGCACGATTTCCGCGGGCGCCGCACCGCAACAAACCGGCGCGGTGGCACGCGCGATCGCCGGCGTGCTGTGAGTTCCTCCGCCGGCGGCTTTGCGCCTGCGGAAAACGGGCCGTAAAATACCGCCGGTTAGAACGCAAGCCGGCGGGGGCGCCTGAACTTGACCGAAGATCGCCCCTCGGATCGCAGCCTGGACACCTGTCTGGTGATCAGGCCGAATGCATCGCTGAGCGTGCGTGCGGCGGTTTCGTTCATGGCGGGGATTTGCGCGGTATCACTGGGCATCGGCGGCCTGTTCGCGCTGATGGGATACTGGCCGGTGCTGCCGTTTGCGGGACTCGAGCTGGCGGCTTTGGGGGCGGCGCTTGCGGTGAGCATGCGGCGTAGCCGTTACCGCGAGGTGGTGCGCTTCGCCGGCGACGCGATCGGCGTCGAGGTCGGCGAGGTCGGACGTGGGGCGGGCCTGCGGATTCAGTTCAAGCGGTCTCTGACGCGCGTGCTGATCGAGCGCGGCCCGCACGCGAACAGCCCGACAAGGCTGGTGTTGAGTTGCGGCGGCCAGCGCCTGGAACTGGGGCGCTGCCTGACCGACCAGGAAAGAGAGCAACTTGGGGCACGGATGCGCCAATTGATTCACCCGGGCTGGCACCGGACATCGACCGCACTGGCGGCCGGACCGGGCTGATTTTTTGAATTTCGGCGGCAACTTTTTTTGGAGAGGGGAATGCCAAATCTGAGCCCCAGAGCGAATCTGGCCTACCGCGTCCTGCTTGCGGCATGCTCGGCCATGCGCCGCGGTGCGGTGGGACTCCTGTTGCTGGGGACCAGCGTGTCCGCTAGTGCGGCCGACACCATGGACAACGCCTACTGGAACCTGCCCAAGGGCGTGACCGACATCAGCCAGCGCGTGTACGGGCTGCACATGTTCGTGCTGTGGATCTGCGTGGTGATCGCCGTGGTGGTGTTTTCGGCGATGTTCTACTCGATCTTCGCGCACCGGCGCAGCAAGCACCCGGTGCCGGCCAAGTTCCACGAGAGCACCACGATCGAGATCGTGTGGACGCTGATCCCGTTCCTGATCCTGATCGTGATGGCGGTGCCCGCCGCCGGCACCCTGATCAAGATGTACGACACGCGCAATTCCGACCTGACGGTGCGCATCACCGGCTACCAGTGGAAATGGCAGTACGAGTACGTGGACAAGGGCGTGAGCTTCTTCAGCACGCTCGAGGCCAAGGCCAATATCGCGCGCCAGCTCGGCTCCGGCATCGACCCGGCGACCGTGCCGAACTACCTGCACGACGTCGACAACCCGCTGGTGCTGCCGGTGGGCAAGAAAGTGCGCTTCCTGCTGACCTCCAACGACGTCATCCACGGCTGGTGGATGCCGGATTTCGCGGTCAAGAAGGACGCCATCCCCGGCTACATCAACGAGATGTGGACCAACATCAACGAGCCCGGCACCTACCGCGGCCAGTGCACCGTGCTGTGCGGGCGCGACCACGGCTTCATGCCGATCGTCGTCAAGGCGGTGTCGCCGGCGGAGTTCGAGCAATGGCTGGCGCAGCGCAAGGGCGGCGCCACCGCCCCGGCCGCGGCTGCCGCGGCCCCCGCTGCCGCCGAGACCCCCGCGCCGGCCCCGGCCCCGGCCGAGGTTGCCGCCGCCGCCCCGGCAGCGGCGCCTGCTGCCGCTGCGG
>JADHNH010000175.1 GCA_016779605.1 Nevskia sp.
CCGCAATTCGCCAGTACCTGGATACCTACAATAAAAATCCGCGGCCATTCGCTTGGACAAAATCCGCCGGCGACATCCTGGCTTCGATTAAACGGTTTTGTCAACGAACTTCTAACTCATGACACTAGGGTCTGTTGACATATGGTTGGTCGCTGCGGCGGAGGTCATTTTTGCGCAGCGCAAGGAGAGAGGCACGTGGCATGGTGATTCCATGCGAGTGCCGATCGACGCGGCGATGGGCAAAAATGGCCCCGTCCCTTCGGGTTGCGCTCAAAATCGTGCCCGGCTGCGTTGCTCGTCGCTCATTTGGAATGACCAAACTACGCTCCTCGCGCCTTGCCGGGCACGATTTTGGGCGGCAACGCAGCGACCAACCATATGTCAGCAGACCCTAGCCCTGGCGGCGCGGGCACCGCGACTTGTGCGCCGCGGTGCCGGTTCATATACTATGTCCCCTTTTATGTCGGCCGCTTTCGAGCCGCCGGCTTTTATTTTGTCCGTCGGGAGGGTTGCTTATCAGCGCGGAACGTCAGGATCGGCGGAACGAAGAAATCTCCGTGCCGAGGGTGCGCGTGATTGGAGCGGATGGGTCGCAGGTCGGCATCATGCTGACGCGCGACGCCATCGCCAAGGCTGAAGCCGATGGGCTTGATCTGGTCGAGGTGTCGCCGAATGCGGACCCGCCGGTCTGCAAGATCATGGACTACGGCAAGTTCATCTACCAGAAGGACAAGGCCCAGCAGGCGGCGCGCAAGAAGCAGAAGCAGATCCAGGTCAAGGAAGTGAAGTTCCGGCCGACGACGGAGGAAGCCGATTACCAGACCAAGCTGCGCGCGCTGGTGCGCTTCCTCGAGGAAGGCGACAAGATCAAGATCACGCTGCGCTACAAGGGCCGCGAAATGGCCCACCAGGAGCTCGGCTTCCAGCTGATCGACCGCATCAAGACCGATCTGGAGCAGTTCGCTTCGATCGAGCAGGCGCCCAAGCTGGAAGGCCGGCAGACCATCATGGTGATGTCGCCGCGCAAGCGCTAGGCGCGCAGCGGGCGCTGTCCCTAGTTTCGCGATTATCGAAGTTTTTGCGGTTTTTGGAGCAATACGATGCCTAAGATGAAGACCAACCGCGGCGCCGCCAAGCGCTTCACGCGCACCGGCAAGGGCGGTTTCAAGCGCAGCCATTCGCACAAGCGCCACATCCTGACCAAGAAGTCGGCCAAGCGCGTGCGCGACCTGCGCGGCCCGACGATGGTGCATCCGTCGGACGTGGCGGAAGTCAAGCAGATGCTGCCTTACGCCTGAGCACTGCTGCCCAGCGCGGTTCGCAGCACTGCTTTTCAGCGGGTTCTTAACACTACTTTTCAGCGGGGCCGATAAAAGCTCTCGGCCCCGTACAAAAGCTTTTTTGGGGACTGCAGGATTTCGGTCCCTTACCAATAACAAGTTTCGCTCCAGCGAACACCCACCTCATCCACTCCAAGAGGTCACGACAATGGCACGAGTCAAAAGAGGCGTTACGGCACGCGCCCGCCACAAGAAGCTGCTGAAGAAGGCCAAGGGCTATTACGGCGGGCGCTCACGCGTTTACCGCGCCGCCAAGCAACAGGTCATCAAGTCCGGCCAGTACGCGTTCCGCGACCGGCGCGCCAAGAAGCGCGAATTCCGCGCGCTGTGGATCGTGCGCATCAACGCCGCGGCCAACGAGCACGGCCTGTCGTACAGCCGATTTATCCACGGGCTGGCGGCTGCCGGCGTCGAGCTGGACCGCAAGGTGCTGGCCGACATCGCGGTGCACGACAAGCCCGCGTTCGAGCAGCTCGTCGCCCAGGCCAAGGCCAAGCTCGCCGCCGCCTGACCCGCGCCGCCGGCCGCAGTAGCGTCCGGCGCGCTGGTCTCCCAAGAAAACAAAAGATCTGGGGTAGCGGCCGGCGCACCCCCGCTTCGCCCTTGTCTGGCGAAGCGGCGCCTCCACGCCGACTGGTTGGGATCGACACCCGGGGTGCCGCCGTCCGCGGCGCCGCCTGACGGGCGTCCCGCCGGCCGGCTCGAACACGGCAAGCGTATGTCAACAGACCCTAATCTGGATGAGCTGACCCGGCGCGCGGAAGCCGAGATCGAAGCGGCCGCCGACGCGCGCGCGCTGGAACAGCTGCGCGTGGAGCTGCTGGGCAAGAAAGGCCGCGTCACCGAGCTGCTCAAGCAGCTCGGCGGCATGGCGCCCGAGCAGCGCAAGGCCTTCGGCGAACGCGTCAACCGGGTGAAGGAATCGCTGGCCGGCGCGCTCGAGCGCAAGGCCGCCGCGGTGGCCGCCGCCGAGCTGGCGCACAAGCTCGCCGCCGAGGCGATCGACGTCAGCCTGCCCGGCCGCGGCGAGGCGGTGGGCGCGCTGCACCCGGTGACGCGCACCATCCGCCGCGTCGAGCGGATCTTCGCGTCGATGGGCTTCGAGACGGTGGAAGGCCCGGAGATCGAGGACGACTGGCACAACTTCCAGGCGCTCAACATCCCCGAGTCGCATCCGGCGCGGGCGATGCAGGACACCTTCTACGTGTTCAACGGCGCGCGCCTGCTGCGCACCCACACCAGCCCGGTGCAGGTGCGCACCATGCAGGCGCGCAAGCCACCGATCCGCATCGTCTGTCCCGGCCGCGTCTACCGGGTAGACTTCGACCGCACCCACAGCCCCATGTTTCACCAGGTGGAGGGGCTGTACATCGCCGAGGACGTTGGCCTGGCGGACCTGAAGCACGACCTGCAGCAGTTCCTGTCGCTGTTCTTCGAGCGCGAGGTCGAGGCGCTGTTCCGGCCCTCGTACTTCCCGTTCGTCGAGCCGGGCGCGGACGTGCACATGCGCTGGCACGCGCCGGGGCAGGAGCCGCGCTGGCTGGAGCTGCTCGGCTGCGGCGTGGTGCATCCCAACGTGCTGCAGGCGGTCGGCATCGACCCGGAGCGCTATTCCGGCTACGCCTTCGGCATGGGCGTGGAGCGGCTGGCGATGCTGCGCTACGGCGTCGACGACCTGCGCCTGTTCTTCGAAAACGACCTGCGCTTCCTCGAGCAGTTCAAGTGAGCGCCCGCCCATGAAACTCTCCGAAAACTGGCTGCGCGAATGGGTCGACCCGGCGGCGGACGCCGCCGCGCTGGCGGCCAAGCTGACCATGGCCGGCCTGGAATGCGCGGTCGAGCCGCTCGCCGCCGAGCTGCCGCAGGGCGTGGTGGTGGCGCGCATCCTGTCCCTGGTCCCGCATCCGACCGCCGACCGCCTGCGCGTGTGCGAAGTGGACGCCGGCACCGGCGCGCCGCTCCGCATCGTCTGCGGCGCGCCCAATGCGCGCCAGGGCATGCTGGCGCCGGCCGCGCTGCCGGGTGCGCGCCTGCCCGGCGGCGTGGAGATCCGCACCGCCGAACTGCGCGGCGTGGCCTCGTCCGGCATGCTCTGCTCGGCCAGCGAGCTGGGCCTGGCGGAGAAGTCCGACGGCCTGCTCGAGCTCGACGCCGGCGCCGTGCCCGGCACGCCGATCGAGCAGCATCTGGGCCTGCGCGACCGCCTGCTGGACCTGGACCTCACCCCCAACCGCGGCGACTGCCTGAGCATCGCCGGCCTGGCGCGCGAAGTCGGCGCGCTGTACGCACTGGCGCCGACGCCGCCGCCGCAGCCGGCGCCGGCGGTCTCCATCTCGCGCGCGGTGCCGGTGGTGGTCGAGGATGCGCAGGGCTGCCCGCACTACGTCGGCCGCGTGGTCAGCGGCCTGGACCCGGCGGCGCGCACCCCGGACTGGATGCGCGAGCGCCTGCGGCGCGGCGGCATCCGCGCCATCCACCCGGTGGTCGACGTCACCAACTACGTGCTGCTCGAGCTGGGCCAGCCGATGCACGGCTTCGACTGCACCCGCCTCAAGGGCCCGATCCGCGTGCGGCGTGCGGCCGGCGGCGAGCGCCTGGCGCTGCTCAACGAACAGACCATCGAGCTGGCGCCGCAGGACCTGCTGATCGCCGACGACAGCGGCCCGCTGGTGCTGGCCGGCGTGATGGGCGGCACCGCCTCCGGCGTCACCGCCGGCACCACCGAAGTGTTCCTGGAAAGCGCCTGCTTCGACCCGGTGACGGTGGCGGCCAGCGGCCGCCGCCACAAGCTGCTGTCGGATTCGCGCCACCGCTTCGAGCGCGGCGTGGACCCGGCCCTGCAGCGGCGCGCGCTGGAGCGCGCCACCGGGCTGATCCAGCAGATCTGCGGCGGCCAGGCCGGGCCGGTGGTGGAAGCGGGCACCGCGCCGGCCCATGCCGCCGCCGTGCGCCTGCGCCATTCCCAGGTGGAGCGCCTGCTCGGCTACGCCATCCCGGCCGCCGACATCCCGCCCCTGCTCGCCCTGCTGGGCATCGCCACCCATGCGGTGGGCGAAGGCGAATGGCTGGCGCAGGTGCCGACCCACCGCTACGACCTGCGCATCGAGGCGGACCTGGTCGAGGAAGTGGCGCGCATCTACGGCTACGACCGCATCCCGGCGCGCGCCTACCGCGCCGCGCTGGCGCCGTTCGCGGCCGCCGAGACGCGGCGGCCGGCGGACGCGATCAAGGACCTGCTGGTCGCGCGCGGCTACCAGGAAGTGGTGACCTACAGCTTCGTCGATCCGCGCCTGCAGCAGCGGCTGGACCCGGGCAGCGCGGCGATCGCCCTGGACAATCCGATCGCCGACACGATGTCGGTGATGCGCACCAGCCTGTGGAGCGGCCTGCTCGGCACCTGGCTGTACAACCGCCAGCGGCAGCGCCAGCGCGCCCGCCTGTTCGAGCTGGGCGCCTGCTATACGCGCGCCGGCGGCGCCGTGGCCGAAACGCGCCGGCTCGGCGGCCTGGTGGCGGGGACGGTGCGGCCGGAGCAGTGGGGCGAAGCGCCGCGGGAAGCGGATTTCTACGACGTCAAGGCCGACCTGGCCGCGCTGATCGGCGGCGACGCCGACGGCATCCGCTACGTGCCGGCCCGGCATGCCGCCCTGCATCCCGGACGCAGCGCCCGCATCCTGCGCGGAGACGCCGAGCTCGGCTGGCTCGGCGCACTGCACCCGCAGCTGGCGCGCGAGCTGGACTGCCCGGAGACGGTCTACCTGTTCGAGCTGGATGCGGATGCCGCCGGCCGCTGCGTCCTGCCGGCCCCGGCGCCGATCTCCGGGTTCCCCTCGTCGCGACGCGATTGCAGCTTCGTGGTCAGGGAACAGGTGACAGCCGAATCGCTTGTCGAGGTTGCGCGCGCGGCCGGCGGCAGCCTGCTCAAACACGCCTTCGTGTTCGCCGTATACCGCGGCGCGGGCTTACCAGAAGGATGCAAAAGCGTCTCTTTAGGCTTGATTTTTCAAGACTATTACCGCACGCTACAGGACGATGAGGTAGACGCAGTGGTGGGGGAAATCACCGCCCGAGTTTCAACCCAACTGGGGGCCTCTTTACGAGGGTAGTTGAGGGTGACCACGTGGCTCTGACCAAGGCCGAGCTGACCGAAGCCCTGTTCGAGGAACTGGGCCTGAACAAGCGCGAAGCCAAGGAATTCGTCGATCTGTTCTTCGAGGAAATCCGCGGCCGCCTCGAGAACGGCGAATCGGTCAAGCTCTCCGGCTTCGGCAACTTCGAGCTACGCGACAAGAACCAGCGACCCGGCCGCAATCCGAAGACCGGCGAGGAGATACCTATTTCTGCACGTCGGGTCGTGACATTCCGTCCGGGCCAGAAGCTGCGTCTTCGAGTAGGACTCGATGAAGCCGGCGATTGAAGCCCTTGCCCCGCTGCCGGAGATCCCGCGCAAGCGCTACTTCGCCATCGGCGAGGTCAGCGACCTGTGCGCGGTGAAACCGCACGTGCTGCGCTACTGGGAACAGGAATTCCCCCAGCTCAAGCCGGTCAAGCGCCGCGGCAACCGGCGTTATTACCAGATCGACGACGTGCTGATGGTGCGCCGCATCCGCAACCTGCTGTACGAACAGGGCTTCACCATCGGCGGCGCGCGGCAGCGCCTGCGCGACGAGCCCCGCACCGAAGTCACCGCACTGCCGCGGCCGCTGCCGCCGCCGGCGCCGCGCGAACCGGCCAAGCCGGCGCAGAGACTGGCGGAACTGCGCGAAATCCGCGGCGAGCTGGAAG
Source organism: Nevskia sp. (assembly GCA_016779605.1). GTDB lineage: Bacteria > Pseudomonadota > Gammaproteobacteria > Nevskiales > Nevskiaceae > Nevskia. The sequence goes on from JADHNH010000175.1 coordinate 6,126, forward strand.
CCCTGCTGAAGCGCTGGCCGGTCTAGCGCCGGTGCGCCCGGCACAGCCGGCGACCGTGCCCGCGCCCGCGGCGTCCGCCGCCGCACGTCGCTGGCCGCAAGCGACTGTGTAAAGCTTCTCCGCGAATCGCAACCTGAACGGAACCTTGCGGCGCTCGCCGGGTCAATCCTGTGGCCGCCGCGGAGAATCACAGGGGCGCACGCGCATCACCGCTTGCAGTCTTTCAGGCCCTCCGCCGCGGCCACCATTTCCTCCCGCATCGACCTCCGCGGGCGTTGCCATGCCCGGCACGCCGCCTTCAGCGCGGCGCGCCGCGGCGACGGCAGCAGCGGCCAACCGGCATCAGGCCGCCTTGCGCGCGCGCTGCGTCATGAATGCCGGCGGCACCACCGCGTCGCTGTCGAACGGCGCCGGCTCGCCCAGCTTGAACAGCTCCGGCATCACCTCCCGCGCATACAGGTCCATGCTGGCCTTGGCGTCGTCGTAGGACATGCCGGCGAACTTGAACGCCGCCACGTTGCCGCAG
>JADHNH010000038.1 GCA_016779605.1 Nevskia sp.
CGATCGTCGCCTCCAAGGGCGGATCGGATTCGGACCCGGCCTGGTTCCTCAACCTGGAAGCACGGCCCGACGTGGAATTCCAGGTCGCCAATCAATGCTACGCCGGCAGCTGGCGCATCCCGACGGGAGCGGAGCGCGACAAGGTGTGGAAGGAAATGGTCGAGCACTATCCGCCCTACCAGCAGTACCAGGCCATTACCGAACGAAAGATACCCATCGTCCTGCTCAAGCCGCAGCGCTCGATCGACAAGTTCAAGGCGCCGGCGGGCCAGTAGTCGCATCAATAGCGAAACCGGCACACCCGAACTTTCCGCGAGCTTCCCGGCGCGGAGACGGCGATGGCCGGCTACGCAGTCCTGACCTGCAGGGGCGGGTCGAGTCAACAGGGACCAGGCACGCCGCCATCGCGTACCTGCTCCCCTTGATTTATTGATTATTCCCGCTGAGGCTGTAGTCGCAGGGTACGCCCCCCGCACTACCGCTCAGGCCGCGAGCAGCGCCGAGGCCTGCTCCAGGCGCTTGCCATGGCCGATTTCCTCGCGGCCGTTTTCGCGGAACAGCGCCGCCGCATCGGCGTTGCCGCAGTGGTCCGCCCAGGCCCCGTAGAGGTTGTCGCCGTTGAACTCGACCTCGGCAAGCCCGGCGAGCATCGCCTTGTTGACCTCATATTTCGGCAGCGGCGCTGCGAGGTACGGGTTCTCAGCCGCGCTCGGAACGGGATAATCGGTGCCGGTGATCTTGCCGATGGCGCGGGCGACGCGGTGCGCGTGCCCCAGCTCCTCGCGGCCGTTGGCCCGCAACAGCGCCTTGGCCTGCTCGTCCGGTACGCCGTCGGCGAGCGCCTCATACAGATTCTTGCTCGCCGCCTCGACCAGCACCATCACCATCATGTCCTCGACCGTGGGGGTCTTGAGGTTGGTGATGTAGCCGAAGGCATCATTGAGTGTCGCGGGCGCGCCCGGCGGTAAAGGCTGCATTGTTCGCTCCTCCAGAATTGTTTCACCAGGGAATATAACATTGGCGCAACGGCTGCGGCAGCCGGCATGGCAGGCATTTGAGCCGGACATTGCGGCCCGGAACAGGTTCGCGGCTTACCGTGGCAAGCGTCGGGTTATGCATCGACGGCGCTGATCAGAGCCACCCGGGCTATTGTGCAAAATATCCCTGCCTTAGGATTGTCGTGCCATGGTGCAAGAGCAGCTGGAACCCTGGTTCATAGGTAATTGAAGGCGATGCGAAATGACGAATGAGCGCACCTCGGCATCCTGTCGTTGCGGCAAAGTCGAGCTCCAGATCGTCGGTGCCCCAATCCTGCGGGGCATTTGTTACTGCGCAAGTTGCCAGGAGGCAGGTCGCCGATATCGAGCGGCATCCGGTTTCAATCCTGACCTGGCCGAGGATGGCGGCACAGACTACGTTCTCTATCGCAAGGATCGAGTACGCTGCGTCCAGGGCGGGGATCTTCTCGAGGAGCGACGGCTGAAGCCGGATTCGCCAACGAGGCGAATGTACGCGCGCTGTTGTAACACGGCCATGTTTCTCGACTTCACCAAGGGGCACTGGCTATCGGTGTATCGCGGCCGCCTTCCCGACGGCATGCCGCCGGCAACTATGCGGATGATGACTGACGAGCGGCCCAGCGGCGTGATTTTGCCTGACGATCTGCGCAACTATCCACGCCACTCCGGAATTCTCATGCTGAAGTTACTCCGTGCCTGGATAGCGATGGGGTTCAGGCGGCCGGCCGTCGATGGCGTTCCATAAGCGGCAGCTCTGCCAACCCAGGCCCTGATTGCGCAGAGACGTATTGGTCCACTTCCGAATGGATGATAGAACCGTCCCCGCCTTGGGTCCTCCCGCGCGGCCGGCATCTGCCTGACCGCGCAGCAACGTCCCTAGACCATGGAAGCCACGCGTGCCCGCTCGACATCTGGGCTCAGGTAGCTCGCCTCGGGAATCTCGCCCAGGCGGGACGAATGAAGCTGGTCCGTTGTACAGCCGTAGAACTTCTGGAACTTCATGATCAGGGGGCCCCACTTGTCAGGATCGATGCGGTCCGTCGTACCCTCCATCAGCAATTCCGGATGTACGTGCACACGCTGGATGCGGACCTCGAAGACCTTGATCCCGACCTTCCACATGGCATCGTCCGCCATGAATGGATTCGTGGCCGACAGCACCGCTTCCATCTGCACCGGGCACTCCAGCGCGCGAGGCGGCTGAACCGTTTCACTGGGCACCGCGGTGAGCCCCGAGATATCCCACTTGCTCTTCTCGTACGTGTAGTTGCGCACTTGCTTGGCAGCCGGAACAGGATTGCATCCCGTCAGGCGAGCCAGTCGATCTACGTTTCCAACCTGAGCCGGAGAAGGCAAATTGAGCACGCACTCGCCGGTTCGAATCAGGTTCTCGGTATTCTTCGAGCTGGCGTCCAGTCCGAGGATACAGCGCCACCCGAGCCAGAACGCCGATGACATTGGCGCGAGATTCGATGTGCCGTCCTCGTTCGTCGTGCTGATCAGCACGACGGGCGTGCCCCAGTAAAGGATCGCCGGTTCGACACTGATGGTTTCGATGCGTGGTGCGTTCATGTGAAAGGAATTCGCCTTGGTGAATGTCTCACCAGTCTGCGATCATGAACGCGACAACTCACTCCGGTTCTTGCTGCGGCATCCTGCAGTGCATTGACCGTCAAAGGCGACTGACCGCAAAAGGCGATAGCGTCGTAGATTGCACGGACGGTTTCCGCATCCCAATTCGCCGATAACCGTCAAATCGGGCCCGGTCACTTTTGCCCCCGCCCCAGGCCATGCTGCCTGCCATACCAGGCGACTGCCTATTGCTTCGTAAAGTGACAGCCGCTGGTTGCGCCGGAAATGGCGTGCGTTGCGTCCGTGAGCTGCCAGGAATCCGTCACGGTGGTGGTTCCCTGCACAAAGACGAGTTTGGGGTTAGCCACGGAATAGTGGGCCGGCGAGGTGTTGGAATAGGCGGGGTTGGGGCCGACCGCCGGCCAGGATTCGGTGAAGTACTGTTCTTCGAAGACCTCTTTCGTTGGGCACCCTCGATCAGTGCTGACCCAGGTGCCGAGCAGCGGATTTGCGGAATTGGAGGCAGCCTTGCAAGCCGGGAGAAGAATGCAGACGGCAAGCAGGGAAATACAGGCTCTGCGCATATGGATCCTCGGATATTTCCGACCCCCCGTCGATCCGATACTACCATGGGGCATCCATAGGGAATGAAGGACTCGCTCCCCGTCAGGCGACTAACGGAACGTGCCGCCGGTCAAGCACCTTCCCCGGGCCGATTGCATCGCCCGCTACGACCGCCCGCACACTCTGTCTTACTGCGACCCGCCGTACTGGCAAACCGAATGCTACGGCATGGATTTTCCCCTGGAGCAGCAGCAGCGCCTGACCGACGCCACCCGCTCAATCGCCGGCACTCTGATCATCAGCGTCAACGACTGTCCCAAAAATGTGGCAAGTCTTCGCCGGGCTACCGAAGCGGGACGTGCATATCACCTACACCGTCGGCGGCATCGGCACCTCCGCCGAGATTGCCGAGCCGGTGATCGGCAATTGGAAGGGCGGCTGGCCGGAGCCCCGGCCACTGACCACTCAGCTCGGTCTGGCCACAAACTTCTGAACGTGACACCACCCTTGCGGACGGCCCACAATGGCTCAGACATACGAGCATTATTATCCGGCGTTGCCAATCCCGCATATGCCGACCAAGCAGGGTTGATCGCTATCAAAATCAGAAAGCTATATGCGCGGGGCCCCTGAAACCCCGCAATGCATATACGGACGCCGGCGTCCCTCTATTAACTGCTAGCTAGCACGCAATCATGTCAGACAACTGGCTCCGATATGTACCTGCCGATCCTACATTTTTGCCATCGCCAGAAGATGCAGAGCAGGCGCGATCATTGCTTGTGACATTTGCGCCAATGGCAGACAAGGTGAATGCCGTCTTTGAAGATTCAATTGTATTCTTCGACCCAGGCGGAAACTGGTCCGGTGTGGCATGCCAAGCCTGTGGTAAGGATGCGAAGGCTTGGTGGCAGAAGGCAATGAGTGCTTCATTTGAGGGGGCGTACGAGAATTTAGGGCTAGCGGCGCCATGTTGCGGCGCGCAAGTGTCCCTCAACAATCTGCGCTACGGCTCGCCAGCGGCGTTCGGGCGTTTTGCCCTAGAAGCCATGAATCCAAATATCCGCGATCTTCAGCCGGAACAGGAGGCTCAACTCTCGCAAGCGCTCGGCTGCGAACTGCGTAAAGTATGGGTCCACATATGAACCCGCTAACTAGCCCTTTTTCCGGACGGCATTCGGCCGCCGGTGTAACTCTGCGTTGGGCAGCAGGAGTCTCGTGAATCCACGCGTCGCTGCCAAAGCAGAGGAGTCGGTTTCTGCATTTCGTGCATGGCGAAAGCGTCGGCTATTTAGACCGTTGCGCCTTGTGCACTACACAGGCAAGAAGATGACAGGTGCGTTAAGTCTGTGGCCGTGGCAGGCAACAGGTCGCATTCGGGATTCGATTTGGGAAGGCTTTCAGGTAGCGTGAAACGAAAGCGGCGGCCGAGTGTACCTCTTGCATCTGGGAGCCATGGGATGCCAATGATCCACCGCCAGCTTGGGAAAACGTCTTCCAGGAGCGCAATCTTGCTTGACCCGCGGCTCAGCTGGCACTTCCATCCGACCACCCTGCGACTGGCACCTGAAGCTAAGCATTAATCCGGCGACGTGATGCCCGAAATGCGCGCATCAAACTAAACGTCATTCTGTCTCAAATCAAATGTCGCGCTACACAATCGGTGCTGCAGCGCCGCCACCGCGGGCGCGTGGATCATGGTTTTGCTTTCGCCGGCGAATAACCAGCTGGTTATGCGGTACGTCAATTTGGCGGCGGTAGGGCCGGCTTGACGGCAGGTTCACGTCCCGGCCTGCCGACGTCCATCCCTTGCAAGCGGCACGGGCCCGCAAGAATCCTTTGAGACTCTGGATTATTTGATGGTGGCCAGGGACGGAATCGAACCGCCGACACGGGGATTTTCAGTCCCCTGCTCTACCGACTGAGCTACCTGGCCCCGAGAAGGGTTGCGGCGCGAAGTGCGCAATTAGACGCGACCGGCGGCGGCGGCGTCAAGGCTTGGGGGCGTCCGCGGGCGGCACGTAGTGGGTGCCGGTGAGCTCGCCGCCGAAAAAGAACTTTTCCATCTCCTCGGCCAGGAACTTTCGTGCCTTGGCCTCGGCCAGCACCAGCCGGTATTCGTTGATCAGCCGGGTCTGGTGCGCCACCCAGGCTTGCCAGCCCTGCTTGGAGACGCTTTCGTAGATGCGCTGGCCCAGGGCGCCGGGCATGGGCGGGCGGTCGAGGCCTTCGGCTTCGGTACCGAGCTTTATGCAGTGGACGGTGCGGGACATCCGCTATTTTACCGCGAATTGCCTCGGGGGCTTCAGGCCGTGTTGGTCAGGTCGATGGGCTGCTGACGGCCTTGCGGCGCGGACGCGTGGTGGCCGGCGCCATGCCCTGGGGTGGTGCGGCGCCGGCTTTCCCGGCCAATTGCTGCAGCAGCCGCGCCACCGGCGCGGGCAGACCGGGCAGCGCGTCGGCGGCAAGGTCGATCCAGCGGGCGGGAGCCTGCTCGGCCAGGCCCGCGGGCTCGCGCACGTGCAGCCGCAAGGGCCGCAGGTGCAGGTCGAAATGGGTGAAGGCGTGGGCGATCGTCGGCAGCGCCTCGCCGGCCTGGGCGTGCAGGCCGTAGGCGCCGCGCAGGAAGGCCGCGGCGTCCTCGTCGGCCTGCGCCAGCGGCAGGCACCACAGGCCGCCCCAGATGCCGGCCGGCGGCCGGCGCTCCAGCAGCAGGCGGCCGGCGGCGTCCTGCACCAGCAGCAGCTGCGCCTGGCGCAGCGGGCGCTGGCGGCGCGGGCGCGCGGCGGGGAAATCGGCGGTGCGCCCGGCGCGGTGGGCGGCGCAGCCGTCCTGCACCGGGCAGCGCGCGCATTGCGGCTTGCGCGCGGTGCACAGTGTGGCGCCCAGGTCCATGATGGCCTGCGTGTAGTCGGCCAGCCGCTCCTGCGGCAGCAGGCTTTCGGACAACGACCACAGCGCGCGCGCCACCGCCGGCGCGCCGGGCCAGCCATCCACGGCACCGTACCGCGCCAGCACGCGCTTGACGTTGCCGTCCAGGATGGCGTGGCGCTGGCCGTGGGCCTGGGCGAGGACGGCGGCGGCGGTGGAGCGGCCGATGCCGGGCAGTTCCAGCAGCGCCGGCAGCTCGGCCGGCAGCGCGCCGCCATGCTCTGCCACGGCGATCTGCGCGGCGCGCTGCAGGTTGCGCGCGCGCGCGTAGTAGCCCAGCCCCGCCCAGGCCTGCAGCACGTCGTCGGCCGGCGCGGCGGCCAGCGCGGCGAGGTCAGGAAAGCGCCGCAGGAAGCGCTGGAAATACGGCACCACGGCGGCCACCTGGGTCTGCTGCAGCATGATCTCGGCCACCCACACGCGGTAGGGCGTGCGCGCGTGCTGCCAGGGCAGGTCGCGGCGGCCGTGGCGGTCGTACCAGGCCAGCAGGCGGGCGCTGAAGGACGCGTGCGCGCTCATGGCGCGAGGGTCCGCGCCGCCCGCTCGATGCCGGCGGAGGTGCTTTCCGCCTCGCGCCTGAGCGAACGCTCCACCAGCCAGGGGCCCAGCACCGGCGGAATCCAGAACGCCGGCTCCAGCTCGGCGTGGAAATGCAGCCGCGTGCCGGCGTCCGCGGCGCGGAACTCCCACTCCGCGTGTCCCGCGCGGAAGTCGCCCTGCAGAGGCAGTACGACCGCATTCATGCTGCCGCCGTCGGGCAGCGGCGCGTAGCGCATGTCCTGCACCTGGCGCAGGCTGCGGCAATACCAGGCCACGCAGACGCGCACTTCGGTGAACAGCCGCAGCCCGCCGTCGGCGTTGCGGCCGATCACCTGCACGCGCTGCACCGCGGGGTTGATCTGCGGCAGCCGGGCGGGATCGGCGAACGCGGCATAAGCCGCCGGCGCCGGCACGTCGAGCCGCGCGCGCAGATCCACCTCGTAGCGCTGCTCCTGCCGGCTGACGCCGAGCGTTTCGACGGTTGCCGCGGCCGCCGGGCCGGCGGCGAGCAAAAGCGCGGGGAGCAGGAAACGCGGCATGCGGCGACTGTAGCAAAGGCCGCACCGCGTGGTGCGTAAGGGCTACGGCTGCTTTTTCTTGCCGAACAGGTTCTGGATCTGCTCCACCAGGCCGCCGTTCCGGTCGCCGAGCTTGTCGATCAGTTTCTGCTTCACCGCCTCGCCCACGTCCAGGCGGTACTGCGGCGCCGCCAGCGGTCCGCTGATGCGGATCGGCACGACCACGCTCTGCAGCTGCGCCAGCGGCTTGCCGCCCTGGCCGGTGGCGGTGTTGACCAGCGCCGGCTTGGCCAGGTAGTCGATCGTTGCATTGCCCAGGTCCACGTCGCCGCTGCCCTGGATTCGCAGGAGCGGGCTTTCGCCGCGCAGGTCGTCGGAGTGGAGCACGCCGTCCTTGATCTTGCCGGTGCCGGCGATTGCGCTGAAGTCGGTTTGCGCGCCGGCGCCGTCGGTGAGCGGCTGGCCCTGCCGCATGGCCTGGCCCTGGCGCATGAGCTGCGCCAGATTGAAGCCTTGCAGCGCGCCGTTGCGCAGGTTCAGCGACACCGCGCCGTCCAGCGAATGGCGGATCTCGCTCAGGCTGGCGCCGGCGCCGGTCACGTCGAAGCTGGCGTCGAGCACGCCGCTCACCCGCGCGCGGCCCTGCCAGTCGCGCAGCAGCGCGCCGATATCCACGCCGGATATCCTGGCGGACTGCCGCACCCAGGGCCGCTGGCTGCGGCCAATGCGGGTGTCGCCCTCGGCGCCGCCGCCGTACAGCGCCAGCTTGAGGCCGGCGTGCTTTTCCGTGCCGCGGGCGGCGTCGAACACTGCATGCACCCGCGACAGGTGCATGCCCTTCACGGTGAGCTGGCCGATGTCGACCGTGCCGCTGGCGTTGACGGCATCCAGCGCGTCGAACGGCAACGGCTGTTCGGCAACGCGCGCCTGCGCCTGCGGGCCCGCAGGCGCGGCGCCGGCAGGCGCCGGCGGCAGCAGGCGGTCCAGGTCCAGGTGATCGGACTTCAGCGCGAATTGCACGGGCGCACCCTGGGCGGGCACGGTGATCTCGCCGGTGATGCTGTCGGGGCCGGCCTCCAGGCGCAGGTTGGTCACCGCCAGGCTCTTTCGGGAGTCGTCGAAATGCGCGTCGGCGGTGAGCAGCAGATCCTGCCAGCCGGGGGCGGCGCCCGCGCCCGTGGCTTTCAGCTCCAGCCGAATCTTGCTCAGGTCCAGCTTGCGCGCGGGCACGTCCAGTGCCACCTGCACGGACAGGCTCAGGTCGGCGTCGACCTGCGGCTGGCTCTGCGCGATGGAGAAACCGAGCTTCACGTCGGTCGTTCCGCTCATGCTCAGCGAGCCGGTCTTGAGCGTGAACCGGCTCACGCCGAACCGGGTATGCGCGCGCTGATCCTCGAAACCGACCGCGGCATTGTCGATGTCGATGCCGGCGATCTCGAAGCCGGCCAGGCCCTGGCCGCCGGCGGCCGGCGGCGGCGGCTTCGCCGCGGCGGGGCGGCCGGGCCCGGAAGTCTTCTCGACCAGGTCTTCCCAGTCGCCGCGGCCGTCGGCGCGCCTGATCAGGTTGAGCTGCGCGTCCTTGAGCGTGACCCTGCCCACCTGCAGGCGGCGATGCAGCAGCAGCGGCAGCAGCCGCACGCTGAGCTGCGCCTCGCCGACCTGGGCGAACGGCTGGTCGCCGAATCCGGGGGCGTTGTCCATGCGTGCATTGCGGATGCGCACGCCCACCACCGGGAACAGGCTCACCTGCAGGCGTTCGATCTCGAGCTTGCGGCCGGTGGCATCCTGCACCTGTGCGCTGATGTGGCCGCGGTACTTGTTGGCGTCGAACAGCAGGGTGAAGGCCACGCCGGCGACCACCAGCAGGGCGGCAATCGTGCCCACGACCACCAGCAGCACCTTCAACGCATGGTTCATGCAACGGCTCCTCGGCCGGCCAATGCTGCGCGCCGGCGGCGCCGGCTGGTTGCGCGTTTGATGCGGCCCGCGCCGCGAGCGGATGCGGGCCGGTACCAGTCTAGGGCGAAATAAACCCTGCGCCCCTGCGGTAAGATGCACGACTGCGCCCGCCGCCTTTCGCAACTCCGCCATGCCTGCCGCTGCAAGCCCCCGTCGCAAGTCCGCCCGCCCGGCGCCGGCCGCGCCGAAAGTCGGGTTTGTCTCGCTGGGCTGCCCCAAGGCGCTGGTGGACTCCGAGCGCATCCTCACCCAGTTGCGCGCCGAAGGTTACGAGACGGTGCCCAGCTACAGCGCCGCCGACGTGGTGGTGGTCAACACCTGCGGCTTCATCGACTCGGCGGTGGCCGAATCGCTCGACGCCATCGGCGAGGCGCTGAACGAAAACGGCAAGGTCATCGTCACCGGCTGCCTGGGCGCCAAGGGCAGCGTGATCCGCGACCGCTTCCCCGAGGTGCTGTCGATCACCGGCCCGCAGGATTACGCCGGCGTGATGCAGGCGGTGCACGCCGCGGTGCCGCCGCGGCACGACCCGTTCCTGGACCTCCTGCCGGCGCAGGGCATCAAGCTGACGCCGCGCCATTACGCCTACCTGAAGATCGCCGAGGGCTGCAACCACAAGTGTAGCTTCTGCATCATTCCCTCGATGCGCGGCCGGCTGGCCTCGCGCCCGGTGGACGAGGTGCTGGCCGAAGCCGAAAAACTGGTGAACGCCGGCGTGCAGGAGCTGCTGGTGATCTCGCAGGACACCAGCGCCTACGGCGCGGACCTGAAATACCTGCGCCGCACCTGGCACGGCAGCGAATACGCAACGCGCATGCTGGACCTGTGCCGCGGCCTGGCGCAGCTCGGCACGCCCCGGCAGCGTCCGTGGGTGCGGCTGCACTACGTGTATCCGTATCCGCACGTCGACGACATCATCCCGCTGATGGCCGAAGGCAAGCTGCTGCCCTACCTGGATGTGCCGTTCCAGCACGCCAGCCCCAGGGTGCTCAAGGCGATGAAGCGGCCGGCCGCGGCGCAGGACACGCTGGAGCGGCTGCGCGCCTGGCGCGCCATCTGCCCGGACATCGCCGTGCGCAGCACCTTCATCGTCGGCTTTCCCGGCGAGAGCGAACGCGACTTCCAGGTGCTGCTGGACTGGCTGGACCAGGCCCAGCTCGACCGTGTCGGCTGCTTCAAGTTTTCCGCGGTGGATGGCGCCACCGCCAACGCCCTGCCCGGTGCCGTGCCCGAGGAGATCAAGGAAGAGCGGCTGGCGCGGTTCATGGAAAAGCAGGCCGCCATCAGCGCGCAACGGCTCAAGGCCAAGGTGGGCCGCACGCTGGACGTGCTGGTGGACGAGGCCGGGCCCCAAGGCGCGGTCGGCCGCAGCTGGGCCGACGCGCCGGAGATCGACGGCCGCGTGCACATCCAGGGCGCGCTCAAGCCGCTGCCGGGCCAGCGCGTGAAGGTGAAGATCAGCCGCGCGGATACGCACGACCTCTACGGCAAGCTGGTGGCCTGAGCCTTACAGCGCAAGATTGATCAGCGGCAGGCTCAGCAGCGAGATCAGGATGCCCACGCCCAGCAGCGTGGTGGCGAGCTGCGGCTCCAGGTTGTACTGCTCGGCCAGGATGGCGGAGGAGACCATCGGCGCCGAGGCGGCCTGCAGGATGCCCACCGCCAGCACGTTGCCGCCGACGCCGGTGGCCACGCCCAGCGCGTAGCACAGCAGCGGCGCCAGCAGCATCTTCCAGCCCAGGCCCATGAAGATCGACCCCACCTGGTCGCGGCCGACGTGCAGGCGCAGCTGCAGCCCTACCGAAAACAGCGCCAGCGGGCTCATGGTCTGGCCCAGCCGGTCGAGCACGTAGGCCGGCGCGGGCGGCAGGCTGCCGATCATGCCGATGGCGACGCCGGCGGCCAGCGCCCAGGTCGGCGGAAATATCAGCATGCGCCGCAGGACGTGGCCCGGCAGCATGCGGTGGCCGGCATAGACGGCGGTCACCGCGATGCCGCCGCCGGCCAGCGTGGTGAAGCCGCCGATCTGGTCGGCAATGATGGCGTACTGCAATCCCTGCGAGCCGCGCAGCGCCTCCATCATCGGAAAGCCGATGAACGAGGTGTTGCCCAGGCCGCAGGCCAGCACCATGGCGCCGGTGTGGCCGCGGCTCCAGTTGAGGCGCCGGCCGAGCAAGCCGAACAACAGCCAGGAGCCGGCGAACACCACCCACATGGCTCCCACCAGGAACCACAGGTGCGGATCCAGGTGCATCTGCGGGATCAGCGTGAGCACCAGCGCCGGCAGGGCGATGTTGATCACCCACCAGTTCACCGCCTGCGCCATGCCCGGCGGCGGCGCGGCAAATCGCTTGACGGCCATGCCCAGCGACAGGCAGACGATCAACAGGAGCAGGGCGCTCATGGCGGAATGCGCGGGAGCGAAAGGATGGGCGCGGCGCGGATTCTACACGGTTGGCGGCGGCTGGACGCACGGCAACGCCTGTTGCCGATGGCTCAGCCCGGAGCTGTCATTCCAAGCGAAGCGAGGAATCCGGCCGGATTCCTCTACGCACTCCACAAGTGCGGCAGATGAATCCGGTATCCAGCGAAAGCCTGACTCTAATAGCTATAGCAGAGCAGCACGCGGCCCGCGATCGGATCCACCGGGTGGAAATGGATGTCGTTGACGCCGCCGGCCGGCTCGTTGCGCAGCCGCGAGGCATAGAAGTAGTCGATGTCGTGGTCGCGGCTGTCGAGCAGGTTGGTGCCCTGCAGCGACAGGCGCAGGCGCGGCGCCGGATTCCAGCCCAGGCTCGCATTCACCAGCCGGGTCGCCGACGACGCCACGCTGTTGTCCTCCACCAGCGGCCGCGGGGCGAAGTAGCGCAGGCGCACCGCGGCGTCCCAGCCGGCGGGGCTCTGGTAGGTCAGGCCCAGGCCGGCGACGCTGGTCGGCGATTCGGCGACGTGGTCGCCGCCGGCATTCGCCTGGTAGGCTGGCCCAGCCACCGACAGCGGCTGGCGGTAGCGCGCATGCGAATAGGCGTAGTCGGCGTCGACGACGACGTGCCGCAGCGGCCGCCAGAGCAGCGAGGCCTCCAGGCCCTGCCGCCGGGTGGCACCGCCCACGCCGGTGGTGCCGTTGTCGCCGTCCAGGGTCAGCTCCGAATCCAGGTCGAGCACGAACCAGCTCAGCGCCAGCTCGGCGTGCGGCAGCCAGGCGCTGCGCAGCCCCAGGTCGGCGCCGCGCGCTGCCGCCAGCAGCGCCGCCGGCTGCGCCCGCGCGCCGGCCTGCGGCTGCTCCAGCGAACGCGGCGTCAGCGTCTCGGTGGCGCCGCGCGCGTCGTTGCTATGGAAGCCGCGGCCCAGGTTGAGGAACAGCTCGGTGCGCGCGAACGGCCCGGCCACAAGGCTCAGCTTCGGGCTCGCCAGTGCGCGCGTGGCGCCGCCGCCGTTGCCGGCGATATTGGCCGAGACGCCGGCGTGGACGAAGTCATAGCGCAGGCCTGCCTCGCTGCGCAGCCAGCGGTTCCAGCGGACGGCGGTTTGCAGGTAGGGCGCGGCGGCGAACTCATCGACGCGGTCGTCCACCACGGTATAGCGCCGCGCGCGATCCTGCGTGTCGTAGAGGCTGGACGGGCTCACCGCGTCATCGCGTAGCTGCAGCCCGGCCTCGTAACTGGCCGCCAGCCCGCCGAGCCTCAGCGGCTGGCGCCAGGCCAGCCGCCCGCCGTAGACGCCGCGCGTGTCGAGCTGCTCGATCTGGTCGCTCGGGCGTGCCGGGTCGAGCCTGATGCCCAGTGCGGCGGCATTGTCCTGGTGCAGGTAATAGGTGAAGTCGGAATAAAGGTTCAGGTGGTAGCGCACGGCGTAGGCTGCAGCGCTCAGCGTGCCGCTGCCCAGGCTGCGGCTGAAGCCGCCGGCCAGGCTGTAGCGATAGGTGCTGCCGGCGTCGCTGCAATCGATGCAGCCGTACGCGGAGATCAGCCCCTGCTGCACCGCGCGCCGCGGCACCTGGTCGGAGGCATCCCAGTGCGCCTGGTAGGCCATCGCTTCGACGTAATAGGACTTGCCCGCATCAGCGGCAGAAAAGCGCAACACGCCGCTGCCCTTGTTGAAGTTGCCGGCGCGGTCGAACGGCCCGTCGTAGTGCAGCCCCTCCACACCGTACAGCAGGCGGCCGCCCGCCGCCGGCGACGCGCCGGCCGCGACCAGCCGCGCGTAGCCGCTGCTGCCGCCGGCGGCCTGCACGAACGGCTGCTCCAGCGTGTCCTTGTAGCGGATGTCGGCGGCGCCGGCGGTGGCGAAGTCGCCGTATTGCGCGTAGTAGGGCCCCTTGCGGTAGTCGATCCGGTCGACCAGCTCGGGGATCATGAAATTCAGGTCGGCATAGCCCTGGCCGTGCGCGTGCGAAGGCAGGTTGACCGGCACGTCGTCCACGGAAAATGCGAAGTCGGTGCCATGGTCGAGGTTGAAGCCGCGCAGGAAATACTGGTTGGCCTTGCCCTCGCCGCTGTGCTGGGTGGCCACCAGCCCCGGCACCACCTCCAGCAGCTCGGCCGGCCGCGCCAGCGGGCGAAACTGGAACTGCTCGGAGTAGACGGTGCCGGCGCTGGCGGAAGCTGTTTCGCCGAACAGCCGGCCGGTGACCGCCACCGCGTTCAGCTCGGCCACCGGCATCGCGCTGCCGTCCGCGCGCACGCCGCCGGCCCACAGCCACAGGCCGGCGGCGAGCGCGACTCCGACCGGGCGGAACCTGTCGCGTTCGTCTCCCGGCACTGCTTACGATTTCTTGGCCGGCGTGTACCAGATCGGCGAGGACCAGCCGCGCTCCTGGATCGTCGCCGGCGTGTCGGCCGGCAGCGGCAGGTGGTTGCGCACCGCCAGGATCGTGGACCAGCGCGGCGTCGGGATCTCCAGCACGCGCAGGTAGTACACCGCCGGCCGCGCCGGGTCGAACTCCGGATCACGCCATACCGTGCGGAGCTCGGTGGCGCCGATGGTGTTGGCGTAGCTGGCGTTGCCCAGGTCCACGGTGTTGCCGACCGCCGGCACCTTGCCGGTCTTCGGATCGGCCTTGCGGTTGCCGGACAAGGCCACGTCGAACACCTTCTCCTGGTACTGCCCGCCGGCCAGCCAGACCTTGACCACCTGCACGCGGTCCAGGTTGGCGGAGTTCGGATCCTTGAGCGCCCAGATTGCGAAGCGCGGCACCTTGGCGGCGGCGGGCCTGGCCGGCAGGTCGCCGCCCATCGGCACGCCTGCGGCGTAGGCCGCCTTGACCCAGTCCGGGCTGTTGAGCAGCGCGGCGCTGTAGTCCCAGCCGCCGAAGAAGCGGAACTTGAGCCGCGGGCCGGAGGTGGCGAAGGTCTCCTTGCGCTTGAGGGCGTCGTAGATCGAGCTGCGCGTGTTGGACTCGGCCCACACGCCGGTGATGTTGCCGGAGCCGAAGTCCAGCGTCTCCAGGCCGAGTTTGTCGTCCGGCGGGGTGCCGAGCGGCCGCCGCGTCAGCGCCTTTTTGGCCGCCTCGGCGTTGGGATAGTCGGTGGTCGGGTCGATGCCGCCGATGCCGCCGGCATAGGCGTCCTCGCTCGAGGTGGACAGGCCGCTGTGGAAGTCGGTGGCGCCGACCACGCCGAACTTGTACGGGTTGACGCCGACCGTGTTCTGCAGGATCAGGCCGCGGCCGTAGGCGTCGCGCACGTAGCTGCCGTAGACGCTGCTCTTCTGCGTGCCGATCAGCACGCGGTCGAAGATCTCGAAGTTGGCGAACTCGTCGTTGGGCGACAGCGACGGGTGCGTTTCCGACACGCCCTTGTTCTGCCCGATCTCCGACAGCGGCTCGTTCAGCGCGCGGCGCTCCGCATAGGCCTGGTCGATCGGCTTGCCGTAGCTGTCCTTCCAGTCGTACATCAGGCCGCCGCTGGCGTTGGCGTTGTGCGGGATGGCCAGCGACTCGTCGCCGTTCTTGCGGTTGCTCTCCAGGTAGGTCCACAGGTCCTCGGGCTTGTTCGAGTCCAGCGAGGTGTACGGCGCCGGCGCGGTGTCGCCGCGATAGAAGACGTTGCGGTGCAGGTTGTACAGGCCCTGCGGCATGGCGGTCCATTCGTAGGCGATCAGCGTGGTGAACTTGCCCGGCTCATAGTTGCCGTTGGCCGCGTCGATCTCCTTTTGCCAGGTGGAGCTGGTGATCGGCTTGGGGTCGAATCCGGCCAGCGGCTTGCCGCCGATGATGTAGGCGGCGATGTCCTTGAACACCGAGAAGCCGCGGTTGGTGCCGATCTTCCTGCCCAGCTCGCTCTTGGAGAACGCGCTGTCGGGATTGTCCAGCTCGTTGAACACGCCGATGTTCTCGGAGTGATCCGTCACCGCCAGGAAATCCAGCGGCTCCTTGCGCCGGGCCTGGTGGTCGAGGAACGGCACCGGCTCGCCGCGCGCGAACTTGTAGGCCTGGTCCGGCGTGACGCGCGTGCCCAGCAGCAGGTAGGCGTCGAACGAATAGGTGGTGTGCAGGTGCAGGTCGCCGTAGTAGGCGTCGCGTAGCGGGTTCGCCGGCACGCCGGCGGCGCCGGCGGCCTGCGCCGCACCGGTGAGCGCCAGCGCGGCGCCGGCAAGGAAACCGACTTTTTTCATCCCGAATTCTCCCAAGGTCAGGAAACGATGATCAGCAGGCGTTGAATCAGCCAGAACGAGGCAAACGAACCGATCGCGTACGGCGGCACCCAGCGGCCCCAGGCCGGCAGCCGCGGCAGGCGGCGCAGCAGCGCGATCACGACGAGGGCGGCGGCCACGAACAGCAGCTGGCCGGCTTCCACGCCGAGGTTGAACAGCAGCAGCGACAGCGGGATCGCCTTGGGCGGCAGGCCGACCTCGGCCAGCGCGCCGGCGAAGGCGAAGCCGTGCAGCAGGCCGAAGCTGAAGGCGATCAGCCAGGGGTAATGCACCGTCAGGCCCAGCCGGCCGCGCTGCGCGTGCACCAGCTCCACCGCCAGGAACACGATGCTCAGCGCGACCATCGACTCGATCACCGCCGGCTGCGTGTGCACCAGGCCCATCGCCGCCGACGCCAGCGTGATCGAGTGGGCGGCGGTGAAGGCGCTGATCGCCTTGAACAGGCGCCAGCGCTCGCGCACCAGCAGCATCAGGCCCAGCACGAACATCAGGTGGTCGATGCCGGTGAGGATGTGCTCCACGCCGAGGCCGAAATAGGACAGCACCGGCGCGCCGCCCTCGCCGGCATGGATGGTCAGTGTGCTGTGCCGCGCGTTGAGGATGTCGCGCAGCTCGCGGCCGTCGGCGAGCCGGATCTCCACCAGCACGTCGGTGATGGTGCGGTCCAGCCCCTCGATCGAAAGCACCTGGCCGTCGATGCCGGAGCCGGTGGCCGCCGGGCGCCATACCCGCACGACGAACCGCGGCGTGGCGTCCTCCTCCGCCGGCGGCTGCTCCAGCCAGCCGTTGCCCAGGTGCGGCACCAGCCGCACCGCGAACTCGCCGGCGGCCGGCTGCTTCCACCGCACCTCGTAATGGTGCTGCGCGTCCTCGGTGATGCCGAGGTAGGCCGGGCGGATCTCGTGCGCGTGGGCCGGCGCGCACAGCAGCGCCAGCCAAGCCGGCCCGGCCAGCCACCATGTCCGCACGCAGCGGCGCGCGCTGCTCACGGCTGCGCCTCGCGCTTTACTTCGTACTTGGCCAGCAGGCGGGCATACGCGGCAGCGTCGGCCTGCTGGCGCTCGTCGTCGAGGTAGTCGGCGTGCACGCGCTCGCGCACCTCGGCCAGCGGCGGCAGCCGCGGCGCCTGCTCGTCGGTGACGTACAGCAGGTGCCAGCCGTAGCCGGAGCGGTAAGGTCCGCTCCACTGGTGTAGCGGCGCTTCGAACAGCGCCTGCGGCAGCCCCGACTGACCCGACTGGCCGAACACGCGCGCGGCGTCGGCCTGGCCGATCTGCGCGTAGTCGTAAAGATCGGCGAAGCGGTCGCCGAGCTCCGGCGCGCGCGTGCGGCCCTGCGCCTGCAGCTGCGCCAGCGCCTGCAGGGCGCGGGCCTGCGCGCGCGCGTCGCCGCCTTCGTCCGGCGAAAAATAAACGTGCGTGAACGAGCGCCGCGCCGGCTGGGTGTAGCGCGACGCGTTCTGCTCGTAGTGGCGCTGCAGCTGCAGCGCGTCCGGCTCGCGCGGCACGATCAGGTCCTGCTGCAGGAATTCGTATTTCTGCACCAGGCGGCGGCGCACGATCTGGTCGTCGCGGTCCAGGTTCAGCGCCAGCGCCTCGCGGAAATAGATCTCCTCCTGCAGCGTATGGTCGGCCAGCGAACGCAGCTGCGCCGGCGAAGGCTCCGCACCGTACTGGCGCGCGTAGTTGCGCGCGATCTCGTCGAGCTGGGCGCGGCCCAGCACGATGCGGTAGCGCTCGGGATGCCTTTGCAGATGCTGGCCGGCCAGGAACAGCGCCGCGCCCAGCAGCACGAAGTGCAGGAAGGGTTCGCGCAGCAGGCGGCGCAGCAGCAGGCGGCGCGGCGGCGCGGGAACGGCGGCGGTCAGTGTGGCCACGTCAGGCTCCGGTGCGAAAAGGTCGGGGGCGGTGCAACAAGCGGCATGTGCTGGCCTCGTCCGGATCAGTAGGTCACGCGCGCGGTGAGGCCGAAGATGCGCGGCGCCCCGGCGTATTCCGCGTATGACAGGTAGGTGCCCGCGCCCAGGCCGCCGAGCACGTAGTGCTTGTTGAACGCGTTGTTGGCGAACAGCGAAACGTCGAGCAGGGTCGGCCCGATTTCCTTGGTGAGGCCGGCGCGGAACTGCGCGATGCCGTAGGCGGGGATGCGGCTGTAGGTCGAGTTGTCCGGCGCGCCGAAGAAGCTGGAGCGCCAGGCGTACTCGCCGATGGCATAGCCGCGCACGTCGTCGTACAGGCGGTGCTTGAGCGTCAGGCTCGGGTTGACGATCCAGCGCGGCGCGCCCACCACCTGCGAGCCCGACAGGTTCTGGAAGCCCACCACGCCGTAGGCCGCGTTCAGCGAGCAACTGCCCTTGCCGGCCGCCGCCTGCTCGGCGGAGCACGGCGCGTTGGCATAGGAGCGGTAGATGGCGTCGTTGTAGGAGGCGGTGAGGCCGATCGTCAGCCACTTGACCGGCAGCGCCTGCACCTCGCCTTCGAGCCCCTGGCTGCGCACGTAGCCGATGTTCGACAGGTTCTGCACGTAGACGCCTGGGCTGGTCTGCGTGAGCTGGGTGGCCTGGTAGTCCTTGACCAGGGTCCAGTAGGCGTCCGCGTTCAACAGCAACCGGTGGTTCCACAGCGAGGACTTGAAGCCCAGCTCGGCGTCGGTGGCCTTCTCGGGGGCGATGAACAGCGACTGCGCGGACAGGCCCGCGGCCGGCACTGAGGCGTTGATGCCGCCGGCCTTGGCGCCGTGCGAGAACGATACGTAGCCCAGGACGTCGCGGCTGAACTTGTAGTCCAGGCTCAGCAGCCCGGACAGGTCGTAGTTGTACAGGCTCAGCGGGCCGGAGTCGTATGCCGGCAGTGGACCGACCACTACCGCGCCGGCGCGCGTCGGCGCGTCGCGGATGATGCGCACCGACTTGGCCTCGTAGGTCTCGCGGATGCCGCCGGTCAGCGACAGCGCATCGGTGACATGCCAGGTGGCCTGGGCGAACGCCGCCGTGCTGTCGGTGGTCGGGTTCGAGCGGATCTGCGAGTACAGGCTGTTGAGTGCGGCGGCCCCCAGGAAGGCGCCGGCGGCCGGTCCGTACTGGGTGAACTGGTTGTTGTCCTGGTTCTGGAAGAAGAAGTAAGCGCCCAACACATACTCGACCTTGCGGCCCGACGGTGAAGCCAGCCGCAGCTCCTGCGAGAACTGCTTGTCGTCCACGCCCTGGCCGGCCTTGGTGATGGCCGGAATGGACAGGCTGTCGCCGTCGTTGATCGGCAGGAAGCCCCAGCTGCGGTAGGCGCTGATCGAGGTGATGCGGTAGCCGCCGGGCAGCGTCCAGTTGGCCTCGGCCGAGGCGCCGCCCTGGTTGACCTGCATGTACTGCTTGTCGTTGATCTGGGTGGTGCGGAAATCCGGGTCGATGACCGGCGCGGCGGCGCCGGCGTGCACCGCCTTGTACGGGAAGATCTGGCCCTTGGTGCCGTCGGGCAGGGTGACGGTAGGCCCGAAGCTGTACAGCGAGCCGACGCAGCAGCTCGAGGCCTCGTGGTTGAAATCGCCGATCACGCGCAGGCTGAAGTCCGCGCCGGGCTCGAACAGCAGCTGGCCACGCACGCCCTTGCGGTGGAAGCCGTTGTACTTGCCGCCGGTGGTCGTATCGGTGATGAAGCCGCCCTGGTCGGAGTCGATCGCCGAAATGCGCGCCGCCAGCTTGTTGTCGAGCAGCGGACCGGAGACCGCGCCGCGCGCCTGGAAAAAGCCGGCCGTGCCGCCGCTCAGCTCCGCCACCGCCTCCGGCGTGAAGGCCGGCGCCTTGGTGCTGACGTTGAGCACGCCGGCGGTGGTGTTCTTGCCGAACAGCGTGCCCTGCGGGCCGCGCAGCATCTCCACCTGGTCGATGTCGATCAGGTCGACGTTGGCCATGCCCGGCCGGCCCAGGTAGACGTTGTCCAGGTAGACGCCGACGCTGGACTCCAGCGCGTCGTTGGCCGGGTTGTTGCCCAGGCCGCGCACGGCAAAGCTGGTCTGCCGCGGATTGGCGAACTGGAAGTTCGCGCTCGGCAGCTTCTTGTCCAGGCTTTCGAAGCGGAACGTGCCGTCGCGGTCGAGGCTGTCGCCGTTGAGGGTGGTGATGGGGATCGGCACGTCCTGCGCCTTTTCCGTGCGGCGGCGCGCGCTGACCACCACCTCCTGCAGTTTCGAAGGCTCCGCGTTGGCCGTCGCCGCGGAGGCGACGGCCTGCGGCACCGCGGCGTCCGGCCCGGCGGCCTCGTCCGCCGCGGCGATGCCCGCGCAGCCCAGCCAGGGTGCCAGCGCCAGCCATGCCCATGCGCGCCGCGGCCGCGCGCCGTGTCCACGTGCCCGGCGTAAACGGGCACTGCCAAAGACTGCAAAGACCGTGATCGTGCTCAAGACCAACCCCCGTTGCGCGCGCCGCAATCCGCGGCGCAAGGAAACGCGGAGCGCATGTTGCAGCGCAGCAGGGGGTGTAACTAAATAAATAAACCGGGCGAAAAAAAGCGGCGTTGCGGACCGCGGGCGAATCTATCCATATGCCGGTGGCGGCGCGGCACGCATTCCGCCGGTGCCCGCTGCAACACCGCGGCAGCTAGCTGCCGAGCGCGGCACCCAGGCCGAAACTGCGCGGATTGAGGATGGCGCGCGGATCGTGGCGGCGCTTTTCGGCGAGCAGGGCTTGGCGCTGCGCGGCCGGCGCGCGCTGCTGGTATTCGGCCGCCCACTTCGCGCCCACGCCGTGTTCGGCGGAGAAGGTGCCGCCGTAGTGGCGCGTGACGTCGAACACCAGCTTGATCAGCGCCGCGGCGCGGCCGGACACCGGGCGCTCGTGCGTGCCGAGCAGGTGCAGGTGCGCGCCGCCCACGCCGGCGTGGCCGAAGGCGATGAAGCCGATCGCCGGTTCCGCCGCGCGGATCTCGCTTTCCAGCGCCGCCAGGTAGTTGCCGAACACCGCCACCGGCGCCGCGGTGTCGAAGCTCAGGCGGCCGCCGCCGAGCGCGCGCATGCGCGCGTTGCTCGACTCGGTGATGGAATGGCGCAGCTTCTTGAGCAGCGGCAGCGGCGCATAGCCGATCCGCTCGGCCGGCCACTCCAGCAGCACGGCCAGGAAATCGTAGAGCCGCCCGGCCAGATCTTCGCTGGCGTCCTGCGACTTCACCTGCAGCAGGATGTAGAACGGTGCATCCGGCTCGCCTTCCAGCGGCCAGCGGAACGCCGCGCCCAGGTGCGCGCGCACCAGCTCCACGGCGCCGCGGCCGATGAACTCGAATTCCTCCACTTCGCCGGGAAAGGCTTCGCGCGCCTGCTCCAGCAGGCGCATCGCCGCCGGCATGCCGGATACCGGCAGCAGCACCGCCTCGCGCTGCGCCGGCAGCGGATACAGCCGCAGCTGCGCGCGGCCGATCACGCCCAGCACGCCCTGGCTGCCGACCAGGCCCCACTCCGGGCGCACCCGCGCCGAGTCGATGGCCAGCGCCGCCGGATCGGGCGGCGTCCACGGCGCGGCCGCACAGGGCCCGGCGGGCGAGCCGTCGCCCCACCAGCCCCAGGCGGCGGCCGCCATGTGCGCGGCGGTGCCGTAGCACACCGCGTTGGCGCCGGCCGAGGCATTGGCCACGCAGGCGCCGACGCTGGCGGAAGCCGAGGAGCCCATCTCCATCGGCCACATCAGCCCCAGCGGCTCGACGACTTCGTTCAGCGCGTCCACCGCCAGGCCGGCCTGGACCGTGATGGTGGCCTCGCCCGGCGCCGGCGCGCCGCGGCCAAGGTCGAACCACCAGGCGCCGAGCTGCTCGCGCCAGCCCGGCGGGTCGCCGGCGGCGGCGAACTCGAAGTGCGCGCCGTCGGCCAGCTCCAGGCGCAGCGGCCGGTTCAGCTTCTCCAGCGACAGCACCGCTTCGCCGTCCGGACGCTGGGCTTCCACCAGGCCCGTGCGGCCGGCGCTGATCACCAGCCTCTGGCCGGATGCGTTGCACGCGCGCAGGACTTCGCCGAGCTCGTCCTCGGTTTGCGGCAGCAGCGCGCAGCGGGTATGGCCAAGCTCGCCGCGCTCGGGGATTTCGTAGCGGCGCAGCCGCTCGGGATCGTCGATGCAGCGCGCGCCCAGCAGGGCGCGCAGGGATGCGGGCGTGCTCACGGCGCCTGGTGCCCGCGCCGGCGGCGGACGCGGTTATTCTTGGCCATCTCCATGCCGCGAAGGATAACCCGCTTGCACCCCGCCCCGCGCATCGCCGCCGTGGTCCTGGCCGCCGGACGTTCCACCCGCATGGCCGGCTGCAACAAGCTGCTCGCCGGGCTGGGCGGCATCGCGCTGGTGCGCCATGCGGCGCAGGCCGCCGTGGCCGCCGGCCTGGCGCCGGTGGTGGCGGTCACCGGCAACGCCGCTGCGCAGGTCGAAGCCGCGCTCGCCGGCCTGCCGCTGCGGGCCGTGCACAATCCGGATTTCGCCGCGGGCCTGGCGTCGTCGGTGCGTACTGGCGTGCAAGCGCTCGGTGGGGCGGCCGGCGCTGCGGCCGACGGCGCCGTGTTCCTGCTGGGCGACATGCCGCTGCTGCGCGCTGCGCACCTGCTGCGGCTGATGCAGGCTTTCGCCGATGCGCCCGCCCCGGCGATCTGCGTGCCCACCTATGGCGGCCGGCGCGGCAACCCGGTGCTGTGGAGCGCCGCATATTTTCCGCGCCTGGCGGAATTGGCCGGCGACCGCGGCGCTCGGGTGCTGTTCGAGGAATATGCCGCGCACCTGGTCGAGGTGCCGATGCCCGACGACGCAGTGCTGGTGGACATCGACACCGACGCCGCGCTGGAGCAGGTGCGCGCGCGGTTCGCGGCGCAGCCGCACGGCTGAGTACGAGCGGGGCTTTGCTACCATTTCCGAAGAGCTGATCCGTGAATAAATTGCACCTGCTCGTCCTGTGCCTGTCCCGCGGCTGGGGCGGGCTGGAAATCCACGTGCGCGACTATGTGCGCTGGCTGGCCGCGCGCAGCGACGTCGAGTTGAGCCTGGCCCTGCACCCTGGCGGCCGGCTGCGCGAAGAGCTGGCACAGGCCAAGGCAAGAACCTTGCTGCTGGCGCCCCGCCTGGCCAGGCTGCCCTGGGCCTGCGCGGGCAAGCTGGCCGCCGCAATCGATCGCGGCGGGATCGAAATCGTGCACAGCCACATGCACCAGGATCTGCCGCTGTCGGCGTTCGCGCGGCTGCGCTCGAAAGGCAAGCCGGCGCTGGTGCATACCCAGCACATCGTGCGCCCGAAGAACGCCAAGGCCGATCCGTATCACCGCTTCATCTATGGATCGCTGGCCGGTTTCATCGGTGTCAGCCGCGCGCTGGCGGCCGACGCCGAACGCCGGCTGCCGCTCAAGCCCGGCGTGGTGAGGCAGGTCTACCCCGGCGTGCCGCCGCCGGTCATGGATGCCGCCGCAGCCGCCGGTCCGCTGACCGTGGGCGTGGTCGCCACGATCTGGCGCGGCAAGGGTCATCACCTGGCGCTGCAAGCCGCGGCGGCGCTGCGCCAGCGCGGCCTGCCGGTACGCGTGGTGTTCTCCGGCCGCATCGACCAGCAGGACTATTTCGATTCGCTGCAGGCGTATGCGCGCGAACATGGCCTGGACCTGGAGGTGCGCGGCTTCGTCGCCCCGGCGCGCGCGTTCTCGGGGATCGACGTGCTGGCCATGTGCTCCCTGGACGAACCGTTCGGCATGGTCACAGTGGAGGCGATGCGACGCGGCATTGCGGTGGTCGGCAGCGACTCCGGCGGCACCGCCGAGATCATCCGCGACGGTATCGACGGCCTGTTGTTTGCGCCGGGCGATGCGCAGGCGCTGGCCCGGCAGATCGAACGGCTGGCCGGCGACGATGCCCTGCGGCAGCGCCTGTGCAGCGCCGCGGCGGTACGCGCGGGCGCCGAATTCGACGAACGCACCCAGTTCGCACGGATCCTGCAGACGGTGCGCGACTGCGCTGGGCAAGGCGCGCACGGAGCGCGCCCCGGCTGATGCCGCAGGCTCCTAGACTGCCCTGGGGACTGCCCTGGGGGACTGCCCTGGCCCGGGGACGATCGGCCGCGTGTTAGCACCAAATGTGCGCACGCGGCATCTGCAACTATCAATGGATTGGTGCGGTAGCGGACACCAAAAAAGGCATAAGGCTTTATAGTTTGAAGCCAGTGCAGACCAAGCCAGTGGACAATCGTCCATATTCAAGCCAAGCGGATACTGGGGCGCCGGCCAGGTGCCATGAACAGCATGAATGCCACCCGGGCGGGGGACTCTGCAGCTTGGGAACAATTCACTAAATCGAGCAAAAACCACTCCATACGTGCTAATCTCCGCGCCTGCTAAACAATTGTTGGCAATCGCTCGGCAATTCGGGGCTTGCCGCAAGCATCGGGATTCTTGGAGATTGATTAAGTGAAAGCTTCGCGTTCGGCAGCAAAAAAGACCAAATCGTCGGCGGCGGCACCGGTAAAGAAGCCGCGCCGCAAACGGCAGTCGGGGGTGCGTGGGCGCATCCTTAAGATTCTGGCGGCGGGCCCGATCACCGGGCCTGAATTGTTGAAGCGGGGCAAGTTTTCTCCCGCCGCGCTGTACCTGAACCTCAAGGCGATGCGCGCCGAAGGCCTGGTCGAGAGCCAGCGCCACGGCCGCTCGGTGACCATCGGGCTGGCCCAGGGCGCAGCCGCCGCGGCCGAATCGGCGCCGATCGAAGGCGAGGTGGTGGCCGAGCAGCCGCGCGCGAAGAGCGGCGGGTCGGCGCTGGTGCCGGCGATGATCCCACAGGACCTGCACGAGGCGCTGAACGCCGTTGCGTTCCGGCTGTCGCCGGTCGCACGCGTGCAGGAAAAGCTGGTGGTGCTGGATCAACTGGCGCGCAGCATGCCGGCGCCGGTGGCCGAAGTGCTGCGGTCGGTGATCGACGACGTCGCCAAGCTGACCACGCTGAAGTCGGGCGAATAAGCCGCCTCCGGCGGCCTCACGCGAAACGGCCGCCGCGACACGGCGGCCGACCGCATTCCAATTTGCCTAGGCGGCACTCGCCGCCTGCGGACGAACGCGGCTGCCGTCCGGCGCCGAGCTGCGCCGGGCATCCAGCCAGGCGAGCAGCCGTCCCATGACCTCGCGCGGTGTCACCGCAATCGTGCACGGGCACGGCGGGCCTTTGCCGCCCGGACAGTTGCCGCGACCCGGCTCGCAGCGCCATCCCGCCGTGATGCTTTCGGCATAGGTGCCCCTGGGCGCCCAGCGCGCCGGGTCGATGGCGGTGCCGCAGGGATAAATGCCGAAGGCGCGCCGGCCGAGCGCGGCGGCGATGTGGATCGGACCGGTGCTGCTGGCGATCATGCCGTCGGCCGCCTGCACGAAGGCCAGGAACTGGTCGAGGTCCAGCCTTCCCATCAGGTCCGTCACGTTGTCCCGCGCCAGCAATGCCGGACATTCGCGCTGCACCTGCTCGCGCTCCGCCGCGGTGCCGGTGAGGAACAGCTTGGCCGGATGGGCCGCCAGCATCTGCGTCAGCTGCAGGAAATGCCCGAGCGGCCATTCGTGGCCATGGCCGCCGGACTTCAGGTGCAGCAGCAGGTTGAAGCGCGACGGATCGATCAGCTCCCCAAAGCGTGGCTCGAGCGCGACGCGCAGCCGCAGGCCGTACAGCGCTTCGGACGAGGACAGCCGCAGGCCGCGCGGAAAACCGAGCGGACGCAGGTAGCCGAGGTTGCGGTCGATGGTGTGGCAGGTGCCGCCGGCGTCGGTCTGCATCATGAACCGGTTGCAGTGCACCGCGCCGCGCAGGCGCTTGAGGTTGCCCACGCGCACCGGCACGCCGGCGCGGCGCGCGGCCTTGGCCAGGTCGATGTCCGGAAACGGGTTGAGAAAGATGTCGGCGCCGATGCGCCGCAGGATCGCCGGCTCACGCACGACCTCGCGGCAATCCAGGAAGCCATCGACGAAACTGCTGGCCTCGATCAGCGGCCGCGTGAAAGGCAGCGCGGCAAGGTACACGCGGCTGTGCGGCCAGCGCCGCTTGACGGCGCCCGCCATCGGAAACGTCAGCAACACGTCGCCCAGCTGGTGCGGCTCTGCAATCACGATGACGGCGTGCCGCCTGGGCCCGCGTCGGAATTCGGGCGATGCTGCAATAGTCACGGAACCAATTTCCCCCGTACCGCTGGGGCCAGCCGGATGCGGCGACCGTGCGGTGCGTGTTTTGCCCTACTGTCCCAGATATTTCGCGTCAACGCCACCCAATGGACTGTGGCGGCGAAAGGCGCCGAGTGCGCATGCGCGGCGCGGCTGCCGCGGGCTCCGGCGCACGCAAGAAGGGGGAGCCGAGGCTCCCCCTTTTTCGTGCGCGAACCGCGGCGCTCAGCCGATGGTGTTCTTCAGCCCGGCGTAGGCCTTGAAGCGCACCACTTTCTTGGCGGCGATCTTGATCGATGCGCCGGTGGCCGGATTGCGGCCCTTGCGTGCCGGCCGCTTGCGCACCTCGAACGTGCCGAACGGCGACAGGGTCAGCTTCTGTCCCTTCTTCAGCGCCTTCGAAAGATTGGTGAACAGGTCCAGCACGATCGATTCGGCCTTGGCCTTGGACAGGCCGTGGGTCTTGGCGATGGCCTGAACCAGGTCTTTACGTGTGTACGCGTCGCTCATCTATCCCCTCTTCGGTTTGGTGTAATGTGCCCGGAACTGCGGCAGCGCGCGTAGGGTAGCAAGAATCGTCCAGCCGCGGCGGGCGATGTTGCGGGGCCGCACGCATATTTTCCGCAGCCGCCGCGCAGGTTGACAGCTTCGCCCCATCCCCGCTCACAATTCCCCCGCTCACCATACTCGCCGCCGGTTACCCGTATTTCCCGCAGGGTGCATCCGGGGCCTGCGGGCACATCACTTCCATCAGGCATGACACCACAAGCGCCGCGCGCCGCGCATCCCCCGCCCTGGCTGTTCGGGATCACCAACATTCCATTCGGCGTGAGCGGCGGCTACACCAGCGTGGCGATGCCCTTCATCCTGCGGCAGGCCGACGTATCCGTCGCCACCATCGGCGCGATCTCGGCGGCGGTGCTGCTGCCGCTTTCATACCAATTCCTGTGGGCACCGCTGCTGGACTTCGGCTTGCCGCGCCGCGCCTGGCTGATCCTGGCGGCGGCGCTCGGCTCGCTGCTGCTGTCGCTCTCGCTGTTCCTGCGGCTGCCGTCGCAGTTGCTGCCGTTCGAGATCTGCTGCGTGGTCGGCCAGGGGCTCACCGGGCTGGTGAGCTCGTGCAACGGCGCCCTGATCGCCACCCAGGTGCCCGGCGCCCTGCACGGGCGCGCCGCCGGCTGGCTCAACGCCGCCAACCTCGGCGGCAATGCCGTCGGCGGCGGCCTGGTGCTGGGCATGGCGCATCTCTACGGCAACCAGGCCGCGGCGGTCGGCATGGGCCTGGTCACCTTCCTGCCCGCATTGGCCGCGGTCGCCGTGACCGAGCAGCGGCGCGAGACGCACCGCCTGGCAGTGTTCGTTCCCAACATGCTGCGCGACCTGTGGAACACCGCAAGATCGCGCGCCGGCTGGACCGGCATCCTGTTCTGCCTGGCGCCGGTCAGCACGCCGGCGCTGCTGGACCTGTTCTCGGCGGTGGCGGAGGACTACCACGCCAGCGGCCGCACGGTCGAATTCACCATGGGCTACGGCAGCGGCCTGGCCACGGTGGCCGGCGCGCTGCTGGCCGGCCGCTTCCTGGATCGCGTCAACCGGCGCTCGGCCTACCTGCTGTCGGGCGCGCTGCTGGCGATCGTCGACGTGGCGATGGAGCGCGCGCCGCTGACGCCCTTTGCCTATGTAGCCGGCACCATGACCTATTCGCTGGCCGCCGGCGTCTGCTTCGCCGCGTTCACCGCCATGGTGTTCGAGATCATCGCCGGCGCCAACCACTCCGCCGCCTCGCAGTACACGCTGTTCGACGCGGCCGGCTGGCAGGTGACCTCGTTCCTGGCCTGGGCGGACGGACTCGGCTACGGCTACTTCAAGGATCGCCACCTGTCCGGCCCCAGCGGGCTGCTGCTGATGGACGCATTGATGAACGTCGCCGGAATCTGCTTCCTGGGCGCGCTGATGGCAGTGCTCAAGGCGCGGCGTCCGCGGCCCGCCGTAGCCTAGAAGCCATCTCAAAAACGTAGCGAGCGAAGGCAGTTTGCGCGCCGAAGGACGCGCAGGAACCGCAGCATACACAGGGTATGTGAGGGTGAGGGCTGGTTCGGGCGAAGCAGAGCTTCGCCAAGCCCGAACGAGCACCGCCGGCGCGCAAAATGCCGAGCGCAGTAGTTTTTGAGATGGCTTCTAGCGCTGGCATCGAACTTGCGCCGATTTGGCGCCATGAACGCCGCACAGCGCGCACGGCGGCGCACGCCGAACAAGACCGGCCTGGTGCTCACCGCCGGCGGCGCGCGCGGCGCCTACCAGGCCGGCGTGCTCAAGCGCATCGGCGAAATCCGCGCACTGCACAGCCGCCCGTCGCCGTTCCCGATCATCGCCGGAGCTTCGGCCGGCGCCATCAACGGCGCCTGCGTGGCCAGCTACAGCGCCGAATTCCGCCAGGGCACCGAACTCCTCGCCGGGCTGTGGGCGCAACTGAACGCAGCGCGGGTGTACCGCTCCGACCTGTGGTCGCTCGGCAAGAACGGCGCCGGCCTGCTGCTGGACCTGCTGCTTGGCCACGCCTTCGGCGCCGGCCGGGTCAAGTCGTTCGTCGACACCGCGCCGCTGCGCAGCTTCCTGGCCGCGGCCTTGCCGATGCACGGCATCGCCGAGTCGATCCGCAAGCGTCACCTGTACGCGCTGGCGATCACCGCCACCGGCTACCACTCCGGCAAGGCTTTCACCTTCATCCAGGGCCAGCCGGGGCACCCGCTGTGGAACAAGAGCCGCCGCGTGGCGCTGCGGGCGACGCTGACCGCGGACCACGTCTACGCCTCGGCCGCCATCCCGCTGGTGTTCCCGCCCGCGCCGCTGCTGGTGGCCGGCGCCACCGCCTATTTCGGCGACGGCGCACTGCGCCTGGTGACGCCGCTGAGCCCGGCGATCCGGCTGGGCGCCGGGCGCGTATTCGCCATCGGCGTGCGCAACACCAGCGCAGCGGACGACCTGCTGCGCACCGAGCTGGCGCGCGACGGCGATGCCGCCAGTGCCGGGGCGCGCCTGCGCAGCCCGCCGCTGGCGCAGGTCTGCGGCGTGTTCCTCAATGCAATCTTCCTGGATCACCTCGACGCCGACGTGGACCACCTGGTGCGGATGAACCAGCTGGTTGCCGCGCAGGGCCATGCCGGGACTGACCTGATCGACCCGGACCGCAGCACGCACGAGCCGATGCGCGTCGTCGAACCGCTGGTGATCTCGCCGTCGGAGGACCTGGCGATCGTGGCGCGCTCGCTCGAGCGCCACATGCCGCGCAGCATCCGCTACCTGCTCGACGGCCTGGGCACGCCCGACGCGCAGAGCGCGGACCTGACCAGCTACCTGCTGTTCGACGCCGCCTTCACGCGCGAGCTGATCGACATCGGCTACCGCGACGCCGCCCGCCGCATCGACGAGATCGAAGCCTTCCTGCTCGCCCCGCGGAGTGCGGCGCTCGCGTACCATTGATGCCCGCGGCAGACGCATTTCTCCGGGGCTATCGACGGGGCGGACCATGACGCAACACCAGTTCAAGCAGGGCACGGTGCAGGCCAACGGCCTGCGATTCCATTACCTGGAAGCCGGCAGCGGCCCGCTGGCGCTGTGCCTGCACGGATTTCCCGATTCGCCTTACAGCTACCGCCACCTGCTGCCGGAGCTGGCGCGGGCCGGCTTTCGCGCGGTGGCGCCGTTCATGCGCGGCTACGCTCCCACCGGGATCCCGGCCGACGGCCGCTACGCCACGCGCGACCTGGCGGCCGACGTCGCCGCCCTGCACGCCGCGCTCGGCGGCGGCGCCGACGCGGTGCTGATCGCGCACGACTGGGGCGCGGTGGCCGCCTACGGTGGCGCCGCCAAGGAGCCGGAGCGCTGGCGCCGCTGCGCGATCATGGACGTGCCGCCGCTGGCCATCTTCGCCGAAGTCGGCTCGACCTATGCGCAGGTAAAACGCTCGTTCTATTTCTGGTTCTTCCAGATGAAGGTCGCCGACGAGATGGTCGCCGCCAACAACATGGAATTCATCGACCGGCTGTGGGGCGACTGGTCGCCGGGCTACGCCGCCGCCGAGGACCTGGTGCACGTCAAAAACTGCCTGCGCGAGCGCGCCAACCTGATGGCCGCGCTGGGCTACTACCGCACCCACATGAACCCGCTGCGCTACGGCGCGCCGGACTGGGCCGCCGAGCAGGTGGCGGTGTGGGGCGCGCCGCTGAAGCAGCCGACCCTGTACCTGCACGGCGACGAGGACGGCTGCATCGCGCTGGACGACGCGCTGCTGGCCAAGGTGCCGAACTTCCTGGGGCCGGGCTCGCGGGCCGAGCGGGTGCAGGGCGTGGGGCATTTCATGCTGGTGCAGAAACCAGCGGAGGTGAATCGGCGGATCCTGGAATTTGTTGGCGGAGCCTGATTCGCCGGTTTTCGTTTTGACATCTTTTCAGGTGTGAGACGAGAGACGCCTTCCCGTACTTCCGGCCTTTTATTCCGCCCTGTGCTGGGTGCCGGGCGATATGCTCTACCCGCGTAGGAGAGGGTTGGGGTGGGGTGAGTTCGGTAGCGCTCTCGTTCTGAAACTTGGTCAGGTGTGCGACTAGACATGCCTTCCCGTACTTCCGACCTTTTGTTCCGCCCTTTGCTGGGCGGGTTACTTCTTTTGCGTCGGCTGTATAGACCGGACACATAGGTAACACCTGTGCCAAGACATGGGTAACAGTTTAAGGCGGTGCAGCTAAATCCACGCGCAATAAGCGGTGGTGACAGAAATAGAGCTCGTAGA
>JADHNH010000176.1 GCA_016779605.1 Nevskia sp.
TGTTCTCCATCAGGATGGCGATGCCGTCGCCGCGCCGCAGCCCCAGCGAGCGGAACAGCTGCGCGCCCTGGTTCGAGCGCCGCTCGAGCTGTGCGTAGGTCACGGTCTCCCCGGACTCCGCCATGATGAAGGCGGGGCGGTCCGGTGCGGTCCTGGCATGGATCGAGGGATGCATGAGCGGTCTCTAATCGATTTCGTTATGGAGGACAAAAAGCAAAACGGTCCGCAAATGAACGCCAATAAACGCAAATAAAAAACTTGTCACTGCTTTTATTTCTCATTTGCGTTTATTGGCGTTCATTTGCGGACCAATTCCTGAAGCTCGCCGGGGCACTGCTCAAAGGCTGGCACCGGTGCCGCGGCGCTTGACCACGATCATGTTGACCAGCTCGGCGTAGTTCGACGCCGCCATCTTGCGCATCAGCCGGCCGCGGTGCGCTTCCACCGTCTTGTAGCTGATCTCGAGCTGGCGCGCGATCACCTTGTTCGAGCGCCCGGCGATCAAGCCTTCCAGCACCTCGCGCTCGCGCGCGGTGAGCGTGGCCAGGCGCTGGTCCACCGCGGCGGCCTCGGCGCGCTCGTCGCGCGTGCGGCGGCTGTGCTCCAGCGCGCGCCGCACGCATTCCAGGAACACCTGGCTGTTGGGCGGCTTCTGCAGGAAGTCGATGGCGCCGCCGCGCATCGCCCGCACCGCCAGCGGCACGTCGCCGTGGGCCGACAGGAAGATGATCGGGATCGAGGGGCCGCCGCGGTTGAGCCGGTCCATCAGCTCCGGGCCGCTGATGCCCGGCATGCGCACGTCCAGCACGATGCAGCCGCAGGCCGAGGCGTTGCGCGCGCTCAGGAAGGCTTCGGCGGAATCGAAGGCTTCCACCCGCAGCTTCACCGATTCCAGCAGGTAGCGCAGCGAGCGGCGCACCGGCTCCTCGTCGTCGATGATGAATACGGTTTCGGGGTCGTCGGCCATGCCTGGGTACCTGGATCTCAGCCGGCCGCGAGCGGCAGCGCCACGGTGAACGCCGCGCCGCGCCGCGGCCCGCTGCTCACGCTCAGCTTGCCGCCGTGCGATTCGGAGATGGAGCGGCAGATCACCAGCCCCAGGCCCAGGCCGTTGGCCTTGGTCGAGAAGAACGGGTTGAAGATCTCCCGGGCGTGGTCCGGCGGGATGCCCGGCCCGCGGTCCTTGACCGTCACCAGCACCCATTTGCGGCCCTTTCGGCGGGTGGTGATGGTCAGCACGCGGCGCCGCTGCGGGATGGCGGCCATCGCCTCGAGCCCGTTCTTGACGAAATTGACGATCATCTGGTTGATTTCGAGCGGGTCGAGCATCATCGGCGGCAGGTCCGGGTCCAGCTGGGTGACGATCTGCGCGCAATGCTGGCGCCGCTCGATGTCCATGAAGCGCACGATGTCGCGCACCACCTCGTTCAAGTCGCACGACGTGGTGTTGGGCTCGTGGCGGCGGATGAACTGGCGGATGTGCTTGATGATGTCGCCGGCGCGCTCGGTGTAGTACAGCGCCTGCGAGATGATCTCGGCGACCGATTCGCGGTCGTAGTCGCCGTCGGCCATGCGCAGCCTGCAGCCGGACAGGAAGTTCACCGCCGAGCTCAGCGGCTGGCCCAGCTCGTGCGCCATCGCCGCGGCCATCTCGCCCATGGTGTTGACCCGCGAGATGTGCGCCAGCTCCATGCGGCGCAGGCGGTCCTGCTCCTCCAGCCGCTTGGTCTCGGTGATGTCGCGGTGCGCCACCACCGCGCCCAGGTCGCCCACCGGCAGCGGCGCGCCGGTGACGCTGAACCAGCGCATGGCGCCCTTGGCGCTGCGCATGCCCAGCTCGAACTCCGGCACGGTGCGGCCTTCGCGGGTGGCGCGCGCGTCGGGCAGCTCGCTGCGCGCCATCGCGCTGCCGTCCGGGTGCACCAGCGCCACCTTGCGGCCCTTGCGGCCCTGGATGTAGCTGGACAGCTCGGACTTGCCGAGCATCCGCGCCATCGCCTTGTTGACCTCCACCACCTCGCCCTTCTTGCTGGTCACCATCATGCCGACCGGCGAGGTCTCGAACAGGATGCGGTACTTCTTCTGGCTCTCGCGCAGCTTCTGCTCGGTCTGCTTGCGCCGCGCGATCTCCTGGCGCAGCGCGTTGTTCTTCTGGCGCACCTTGAGCGTGCGCTCCTCCACCAGCGCCTCCAGCCGGTCGTGGGCGCGCTGCAGCGCCTCCTCGGCGTTCTTGCGCACCGAGATGTCCTGCAGGATCCAGATCGCGCGCCGCGAGTGCTTGCCGGCGTCGAGCCGCTTGCCCGACACCGCGCACCAGAACAGGCTGCCGTCCTTGCGCCGCATCACGCGCTCGTCGGCGTACAGGCGGTGTGTCAGGAACTGGCGGAAGATCGCCCGGCTGGCCTGGCGGTAGTCGCGCGCACCCGGATAGATTTCCGCGAACGGCCGGTCGTCGAGTGCGCCGGGCTCGTAGCCCAGCATCTCCTCGAAGCGGCGGTTGCAGCGCACGATGCGGCGGTTGACGCTGTAGCAGATGCCGACGATGGCGTTGTCGAAGATGACCTGGTAGTCGGCCGCGTCCTCGAGCAGCTTGTGGTACTGCGGGTCCACGCCGGCCGCGCGGGCCGGCGCCGGGCCATGCGCTTCGGCGGCGGGCGGCTCGGTGCGGGGTTCGGAGCGCGGCGGAACCTCGCTGCGCGGCAGCGGCCGGCGCGCGGCGGGCCGCGCGCGCAGCGGCTGGCTCACCACGTAGGCGGTGCCGACCTGGCGGCCGTTGCCGGGCAGCGTGATCGGGATCGCGTCGGCGCCCAGGCGCAGCGCCTCGGCGGTGGGCACCGCGTCGGCGCCGGAGCGGCCGTCCTTGACCAGGCGTCCGCTCTGGTCCAGCAGGATGATGCGCTCGGCGCGGTAGCGCGCGCTCAAGTCCTCGTAGCGGCGCAGCAGCTGGCCGCGCACCGCGCTGGCGTCGAGCTGCAGGCCCTTGCCGATGGCCTCGCTCATCGAGCTGGTCAGCGCCAGCGCCTCGTCGCGGTAGTCCTTGTCGATGGTGGTGAAGTCGACCACGCCCAGCGTCTCGCCGGTGTCCGGGTCGAGCAGGGGCGTGGCGGCGCAGGTCCAGGTGTGCCAGCCCTCGCAGAAATGCTCGGAGGAATACACGTGCACCGACTGGCGCTTGCCCAGCGCCGAGCCCATGCCGTTGGAGCCGGCCACCGACTCGAGCCAGCAGGAGCCCTCGATCACGCCGGAGCGGTTGGCGGCCATGTCGCGGATCCAGCGGTCGCCGGCGACGTGCAGCAGCACGCCGCCGCGGTCCGCCAGCAGCACGATGCCGGGCACGCCGGCGAGCTGGCCGGTGACCTTCTCGATGATCGGGCGGGCGATCGACAGCAGCGGCTCGTTGTCGCGCAGGTGCCGCTCGAACTCATCCTCGCCGCACTTCACGCCCATCTTGCGCGTCGGGTCCACGCCCAGCTTGGCGCAGCGTTTCCATTCGCTGACCAGGAGCCGGACGTACGGATCCTCCAGCAGCCCGAGATCCATGGTCCCGGTGTTGAATTTTTCCCAAAGGGAATTGATCCGCCGCCGGTCCTTGCGGAAGCCGACGTATGGATTCTTGTTTACCACGGTGTCCTCTCCACCGCTGCGCCGCATTCTCCGTGGGGAGCGGCCCGAAATCCTTCGCGCCGGCGGCACCGCCGCCGGCTTGCAGGCAGCAATCTAGCAAGCGGGGAGCCCGGACGCCATTGCTCCGGGCATAGGGGAACTACTTAGGGAAGCTCCGATTAATCGGAGCTTCCCGCTTGGGCCACGGACGGCCCAACATTTTCAATGGCGCAAGCCGTTGAAAATGAAGGCCGTTGAAAATCACACTTTTCGACGGCCGCCGCCTGAATGAGTCCAGGATGGACTTATTCAGAGTTTCCTTGGACATCCGCTCCGGCGGCGTAGCCGTGGCCGGCGTAGTCGAACTCCTGCAGCTCGGCAGCGGCTTGCGCGGGGTCCGGCGCGGCGGCGAAATAAGTGCGCAATTCCTGGATCAGACCGCACTGGCTGAACTGGTACCAGTCGGTGCCGCGCAGCACGCCCGGGCGGGTATTTCCGACCATGCTCCACTCGAGCACGGCGCGGCGCGAGTCCGGCTCGCACAGCATCTGGTCGAAGGTCCAGACGCAGGCGTGCTGCTTCACCGCGGCGGCGATGCGTCGGCCGATCTCCTGGGCGCCCTGGCAGGGGCGGCCGTGGCGGCCGATGGGGAAATAGCGCGTCGCGTCGGCTTCGAAATAGCCGGCGATGCGCGCCGCATCGCCGGCGTTGCACGCCGCCAGGAAGGCGCGCACCCAGTTCTGCATGCCGCGCTTGCTCAAGCTGATGCGCGCCTCGGCGATACCGCGGGCACCGGCGGCAAAGGCCGGGACCGTGGCCTCGGTTTCGTTGTCGGAGTTCCTGAACATTGCCGTCGCTGCGCTTCGGGTCTGCGGGACAACCGCTATGCAAATGCCGCGCCGGACGCAGCGACGCGGTTGCCGCCGCCGCTGCGCCGCATGCGCGCGTCACATGGCGCCGGTGCGCGTCAGTTTCCGACAGCGTTTGCCAGCGGCGGCGGCCTCGCCTCCATCACGCGCCCGCGGACGCCGGTTCGATCAGCTTGCGGAATCGCGGATCGGCGCGCAGCGGGTTCCACAGCGGGTTGAACCGCAGGTCGCCGACGGTGGTGCCGTTGGGCACCTGCAGCAATTGCGGCAGCGCGGCGATCGCCTCGTCGGTGTCGCCCAGCCAGGCCTGCACCTGCGCCCGCGTGGTCTGCGCCAGCGGACGCGAGAACGCGTCGGCGGCGTTGATGTCCACTGCGCGCTGCGCGAAGCGCAGTGCCTCGTCGCGCCGGCCCAGGCAGGCGTTGGCCAGCGCCAGCGGCGCGGCCAGCTCGCGGTCCTGGTCGTCCGACACGCGCATGCGCTGCAGGTTCTTCAGCGATTCCGCGCAGGCGGCCCGCGCGGCATCCTCGCGGCCGGCCAGGTGCAGGGCGAAGCCGAGGTTGCCGTTGTACAGCGCCAGGAAATGGTCCAGCTCCGGCGCCGGCCTGGCCAGCGCCGCCTGCAGCGGGCCGATGGCCTGGTCGTAGCGCCCGCGCATCATGGCCTGCTGCACCTTGGTGAGGAAGGCCAGCGGCTCGGCGGGGTCGAACGGCAGCGGCTCGAGCAGAAGGTCGGCGCCGTCGAGGTCGCCAGCGGATTGCAGCACGCCGGCCTTTCCGGCGATGACCTCGGCGTCGCCCGGCGCCACCGCCAGCGCGCGGTCGTAAGCACCTTCCGCCTGCGCGAAGCGGCGCAGGGCCAGGTAGTAGCCGCCGAGCTGCGTCAACAAGGCGGTGTTGCGCGGGTCCAGCAGGCTGGCCTGCTCCAGCCGTGCGGCCGCCTCCTCCCAGCGGCCCTGGCGCCGCTGGATGTAGCTGATCGCGGCCAGCACGCCGGCGTTGTTCGGCAGGCGCTGCAGGGCGGCGTCGAACTCGCGCAGGCCGCCGTCGAAGTCGCGCTCCACGCGGTAATGGTAGAAACCCAGCGCCAGGTGCGCCTCGCCCAGTTCCGGCTGCAGCCGCACCGCGGTCTGCGCCGCCTCGCGCGCCTGGCCCGCCAGCTCCGGGCCGATGTCGAGCAGGTTGAAGTAGCGGAAGCTGTGCGCCATCGACAGGTGCGCCCAGGCCAGCGCGAACGAGGGATCCAGCCGCACCGCCGCGGCAAAGCTGTCCTCGGCCTGCTTGATCAACGCCACGGTCGTGCTCTCGGCGCGCGCTTCCAGGCCGAGCCCGCGCAGGTAGGCTTCGTAGGCCTGCGCATTGGCGGTGGGGGTGACGGCGAGCGCCTGGCGTTCGCCGCCGGTCAGCCGCGCCTGCAGGGCTTCGGCCACGGTCTGCGCCACCTCGCTTTCCACGCCGAAGACGTTGTCGAGCTTGCGGTCGTAGCTTTCCGCCCACAGGTGGTCGTCGGTGGCGGCGTGGATCAGCTGCACGTTGACGTGCACGGCGTCGCCGGCCTTCTGCACGCTGCCCTCGAGGATGTTGGCCACGCCGAGCTGGCGCGCGATGTCCGCCAGGTTCGCCGGGCGGGCGCCGTATTGCTGGGTGGAAGTGCGCGAGATCACCCGCAGCGCGCCGATCTTGGCCAGCCGGGTGAGGATCTCGTCCTGGATGCCGTCGGCGAAGTAGGCGTTGGCCTTGTCGTCGGACAGGCTTTCGAACGGCAGCACCGCGATCGAGCGGTCCGCGCCCGCCGTGCTCGCCGCGGGCTTGCGCAGCACGAAGATATCGGCCAGCGCCAGGCACAGGGCAAGGGCCAGCACCGCGATGATCAGGCGGTCGAAGCCGCGGCCCGCTCCGCGCGCCGGCGGCTGGCTGCGGTCGACCTCGCTTTCCAGCTTCAAGCCTTCCGGCGTCAGCTCGAAGAACCAGGCCAGCGCCAGCGCGAACGGGAAGCCGGCGACCGCGGCGACCACCACCAGCCGCACCCAGCCGTTGGG
>JADHNH010000039.1 GCA_016779605.1 Nevskia sp.
AACCGGAGACGCCGCCACTCCACGCTGGGCTACTGCTCGCCGACTCAGTTTCTGCAAGACTGGATCAGCAAGCATCACCAACAAAACCTGGCGGCATGAGAGCGGCCCGTTGGAAGGCGAAAAACAGGGGGCACCTCACTTCTGATACTCCATACAGAATGCAACCACCTTCACTGTTGGCAAATTGTGCTATGTCGGCAACCAGTTCTATTTGCCCTTTGCGCTTCTCCTTCGCCGGAGTTCGCGTCGAGAAACCATCGGCTTTTTCTTTAAATTCCAAAAACAATGTCTCAGGCGTCGCCCCGATTTTCACAACGCTTGAAAATTCGTCGGGTGTACGAATCGGTTTCATGCTGCATCATGCGGTGAGCTTGCACTCATAGTACGGCCAATTCTGGTCTTCTAAAATCGCCTGCAAGGCATTCAGATCGTTCGGGTTCGGCTTTAATCAAGCGTCCATATGCTTGCGCTTGATCGCAACATTGGGCCGAGTAGCACGTGCAAGAATCTTAGCCTGCCGGGTCGCTTTGACGTAAAGGCTCACAACAATGTGGCCTGGGACGCCTTGAAATTGTAGGGCAGACTAAGGAGGCCTAATGAATCATCTGGAGCAGCTGGCGGCTGAATTTTACGAGTTTCAGGGCTACTTCGTCAGGCGAAATGTTCAGGTTGGGAGGCGGCCTCGAGGAGGCTACGAATGCGAGCTGGACGTGGTGGCGTTCAATCCAGAGTCGCGTCACTTGGTGCACGTCGAACCGTCGATGGACGCCCACACGTGGAGCGTCCGAGAGGAACGATTTGGCAAGAAGTTTAGTGCCGGACGCCGCTTCATCCCTGGATTGTTCAAAGGCATGGACATACCAACTGAACCAGAGCAAATCGCTTTGCTTGGGTTTGCCAGCAATGCAAATCGAAAGACACTTGCGGGCGGCAGGATCATGACCACGGCCGAGTTTTTCGCCCTGATCGTGCAAAGCCTTGAGGGGCGTTCGATCGCGCGCGCGGCAGTGCCGGAGCAATTCGCGCTGCTTCGTACGATTCAGTTCGCTTGTGAACATCGGCATGCGGCAGGTTGGAATTGACCGCCGTCCCGATTCGGCAAGCTAGTTGCCGACGATGGCAACTGCTGAAGGCGCAGGCGCGCGCCGGACTGTCGCGATTCGGCGA
This sequence comes from Nevskia sp., assembly GCA_016779605.1. Taxonomy (GTDB): domain Bacteria; phylum Pseudomonadota; class Gammaproteobacteria; order Nevskiales; family Nevskiaceae; genus Nevskia. The sequence continues at coordinate 1,168 of JADHNH010000039.1, forward strand.
ATTGCAGCGTTGACGCGCCGGCTACTTGACCGGCTTGCGAACATATTGCCGGCAGAAGTCGAAGAACGGCCTGAAGTATTCGCCGATCTTGCCGCTGGCGCCCACGGAGCGGCAGTCCGGCAGGACGTGCACCCGGCGTACCTCGATGCGCCAGCGGCCGTCGACGAACACGTAGTCGTCCTCGTACCAGCCGTGGAAGTTGTTGTGGATCGCTTCCGGCCGCAGCATGAACTCGTTGAGCTCGCACTTGCCGCGGGCGCGGTCGCCGTCGATGTCGATGACGAAGTTCGTCATCACGTGGTGGATGCCGGGGATGGTGCGCTGCAGCCCGGCGGCGAAGTCGCGCAGCGCGGCGCGGCCTTCCACCACGATGGAGACTTCCGGGATCTCGAAACGGCCGATTTCCACGAACAGCTCGGCCCACTCCATCGGGTTGTGGGTGGCGTAGTCGATGGCGAAGGCGTAGCGGCCGAGCAGGTCCTGGATCATGATCCGGTCGGCGGCTTCCCGCAGGTATTTTTCGTCTCTGGCCACGGCCCTCTCCTGGCGAACCTGCGGTGTGCGCCGCTTTATCCGCATCGTAGCGGTCCTGGGCGCGGCCATGTGAACGGCGGCATGGCGGTGCGGTCATACACTGACCCCGCGCCGGCTATCGGCGGTCGGGGGCTTTGCAGTCCAAGGACAGGAGCAGCAAATGGGTATGGAAGACAAGGACGATCTGCGCGGACGCTCGCGCGACGCGGTGGACGACATGGCGCACAGCGCTGCGGCCGACAAGGCCAAGGGCACGGTCAACGAGACCGTCGGCAAGGTCAAGGAGCATGTCGGGCGCGCGCTCGGCGATCATGAATTGCAGGCTAAGGGTGCGATCCAGCAGGCGGAAGGCAAGAAGGACCGCATGAAGGGCGAGATCAAGGAAAAGATCGACGACGCCAAGACCAAGGCCAAGGCCGGGGTCGAGGCGCTGAAGGACAAGATCGACGAGGCCCGCCACGGCAAGTAGCGGGAGCCGCAGGGCGCCCAAGGCGGCGCGGCGGGGCGGGCGGCAGCGCCTGCAGGAGCTGCCATTCGCCCAGCCGCCGGCCGCTGAACGGCGGCGCAAATAAAGGCGGTACGTCGGCCGGCGCCGCTCACCGGCGCTGGGTGATGCGGTCCTGTTCCGCCACCACCAGGGCGTGCTCGGCCGAGCCGGCCTCGCAACTGTCGAGCGCCTGCTTGAACAGGTGCAGGGCGGAGTCGGTGTTGCCGCGCAGCAGGTCGTCCTCCCCCAGGTAGGCCGAAGCTTCGCAGCGCTGCGTCGGCGGCGCATCGGCATTGGCGCCCTGCGCCGCCGCCAGCAGGTCGTTGCGGCCGAGCTTGCCCAGGAAGAACGCGATCACGGGGTAAGGCCAGCCGCGGCTGCGCAGGCGGCTTGCGGCATTGGCCAGCTCGCCGCGGCCGTCGCCGCCATCGCGCCGCTCGGCCAGGTAGCGCCAGATCAGCACGTACTGCGCGGATTCGCTCCTGGCGTTCTGTCGGCCGGCGGATGTGGCGGCGCCGGCGCCCGCCGGCTTGAACTGCGCCTCGTCGAAATAGGACGGCGGCCGTGCGGCGCCGTCCGGCTTGAGCCGGATGGCGGCGTTGAAATCGGCGATGGCGCGCTCGTCCTGGCCCTGGTGCACGTAGGCGTTGGCGCGGTTGAAGTGGGCCGAGGCGTTGTCGGGCTCGAGCTTGATCGCCTCGTCGTAGTCGGCCAGCGCAAGCTCGTACTGCCGCTTGTTCTTGTAGGCCACGCCGCGGTTGTTGTGGGCCTGCGCGTCGGTCGGCTTGAGCTTGAGCGCGGCGCTGTAGTCGGCGATCGCCTCGTCGTACCGGCCCTTGCGGTGGTAGGCCACGCCGCGGTTGTAATAGGCGGCTTCCTGCGTCTCGTCGTTGAGGCCGCCGCGCAGCGCACGGCCGATCAGCCGGATGGCGCCGTCGTAATCGCCCTTGTCCTCCGCCGCCACGCCGGCGCGGAAGTCGGCATAGCCGCTGGCCAGCGCCGCGCAACTCGTCGCCAGGGCCGCCGCCGCCAAAGCACGCGGGAATCTTTGCATGATCCGGGCTCCTCGCCGCACTGCCGGCAATGTTAACGCCGCGGCGCCCCGGTTTGTCGAATTCAGCCCGGTGCCGGGTCGCCGCTCTGCGGCAGGCCGAGCGAGCGTTCCAGCCGCGCCAGGCCGTGCAGGAAGGCGGCGGCCTCGGCCGGCTCCAGGCAGGCCATCAGCAGCCGCTGGCGCTCCAGCGCCAGCGGCACCAGCGCGGCGTAGACGCGGCGGCCCTTGGCGCTGAGCCGCAGCAGCACTTCGCGGCCGTCGGCGGCGCTGCTGCCGCGCTGCAGCAAGCCGAGCTCGGCCAGACGCGCGGCGGCGCGGCTGACGCGGGTCTTGTGCATGCGCGTGGACTCGGCGACGTACTGTGCGGTGCAGCGGCGATCCGGCCCGAGGGTGGCGACGATGCGCCACTCGGGGATCTCCAGGCCGAAGCGGTCGCGGTAGATGTCCGACAGGCGCTGGCTCACCTCGGAGGCCAGGCGGTTGAGCCGGAACGGGACGAAATCCAGCAGCTGCAGTTCCACGGGCTTGCGCATCGGATCCCTGGTTGGCACGCCGCACGGCTTGACGGCCGCGGCCGGCGCCTTTAGATTGGTTGCGATCGCAACTATATGCCCGCGGTAGCGCGCTGTCGACGCCGCGGTGCCGGCGCAGGGGCCAGGAGGGGCCCGCCTCGATGGGCACTTACCAGCACGTCCGCTTTGCCTATCGCACGGCGCCGGAAGTCGGCGGCGCGCCGCTGCGCCGCCCGGTGGCGGTGGTCGGCGCGGGCCCGGTCGGCCTGGCGGCGGCCATCGATCTGGCCCTGCACGGCGTGCCCAGCGTGGTGCTGGACGACAACGACAGCGTGTCGGTGGGCAGCCGCGCGATCTGCTGGTCCAAGCGCACGCTGGAGATTTTCGACCGCCTGGGCGTGGCCGACCGCATGCTGGCCAAGGGCGTGACTTGGCGCATCGGCCGCGTGTTCCACCGCGACCGCGAGCTGTACTGTTTCGACCTGCTGCCCGAGGGCGGCCACAAGATGCCGGCCTTCATCAACCTGCAGCAGTATTACGTCGAGCAGTACCTGGTGGAGCGGGCGCTGGAGTTCCCGCAGCTCATCGACCTGCGCTGGAAACACCGGGTGGCGGCGCTGCGGCCCGCGGCCGGCGGCGCCGCGCTGGAGGTCGACACGCCCGACGGCCGCTACGCCGTGCAGGCCGACTGGGTGCTGGCGGCGGACGGCGCGCGCAGCACGCTGCGCGGCCTGCTGGGGCTGCCGTTCGAGGGGCACACGTTCGAGGAGAAGTTCCTCATCGCCGACGTGCAGATCGGCGCGGACTTTCCCAGCGACCGCCGTTTCTGGTTCGAGCCGGTGTTCGGCCAGGGGCAGAGCGTGCTGATCCACCGGCAGCCAGACAATATCTTCCGCATCGACTTCCAGCTCGGTCCGGACGCCGACGCCGACCTCGAGATGCAGCCCGAGCGCGTCATGCGCCGGGTGCGCGGGGTGGTGGGGCCGGACGTGCCCTGCGAGCTGGACTGGTGTTCGGTGTACAGCTTCCGCTGCGCGCGGCTCGACCGCTTCGTGCACGGCCGCGTGGTCTTCGTCGGCGACAGCGCGCACGTGGTGAGCCCGTTCGGTGCGCGCGGCGGCAACGGCGGCATCCAGGATGTCGACAACGTGTGCTGGAAGCTGGCGCAGGTGCTGGCAGGGCGCGCCCCTGAGCGCCTGCTGGAGAGCTACGACGCCGAGCGCGTGCATGGCGCCGACGAGAACATCCGCAACTCGCGCCGCACCACGGCGTTCATGACGCCCAAGACCGGCACCGAGAAGCTGTTCCGTGACGGCGTGCTGGCGCTGGCGCACGACTATCCGTTCGCGCGCCTGCTGGTGAATTCCGGCCGCCTGTCGCGGCCGTGCAGCCTGGAAGGTCTTCCCGGATTCGAAGGTGACGGCGCCGATTTGGACGGCCCGATGCGGCCGGGTATGCCGTGCCTGGATGCGCCGGTGACCGGCGGCGATGGCGCGCCGGATTGGCTGCTCCGGCACCTGGGCGGGCATTTCACCGTCCTGAGCTTTGCCGGCGACATCGGTTCGCTGCAGCGGCTGGAGAGCGGCCTGGCCGGCGCTGCGCCGGACGGCGTGCAGATGCTGGCGGTGACGCCGCAGCTGCTGCCCGGCGGCACGCTGCAGCAGCTGGTCGATGCCGAAGGCCTGGTGCGCAGCCGCTACGGCGGTGCCGACGGCGTGACGTACCTGATCCGGCCCGATCAGCACGTAACGGCGCGCTGGGCGCGGCCCGAAGCGGCGGCCGTCGGGCGCGCCTGGCGCCGCAGCCTGGGAGAACAGCCATGAACGCTTCCGCGCCAAGCGGCCTGCGCCGCGACGACGGCTTTGGCGGCCGCGGCGACGATTTCTACGAACTGCTGATGCGCGCCCACGAGGGCCTGGACGAGGCGCGCAGCGCCGCGCTCAATGCGCGCTGCCTGTTGCTGCTGGCCAACCAGGTCGGCGATATCGAAGTGATCCGCCAGGCGCTGGACGCCGCGCGCGCCAGCCTGGCGCCGCCCGCGCAATAGTTGCGCCACGCCCAAAATCGTTTTGTATCTTTCGCAGACCAGGACTCCCATGACCAAGAAATTCGCATCGCAGGCCGACCTCGAAGAGAAGGTCGTCAGCTTCGACAAGCTGTCGGACCATGCCTACGCCTACACCGCGCAGGGCGATCCGAACACCGGCATCGTGGTCGGCGACGATGCGGTGCTGGTGATTGACACCCAGGCCACGCCGGTGATGGCGCAGGACGTGATCCGCCGCGTCCGCACGGTCACCGACAAGCCGATCCGCTACGTCGTGCTGTCGCACTACCACGCGGTGCGGGTGCTCGGCGCCACCGCCTATGCGCCGGAGCACGTCATCGCCAGCCGCGAGACTTTCGAGCTGATCGCCGAGCGCGGCGAGGCCGACATGAAGAGCGAGATCGAGCGCTTTCCGCGCTTGTTCCGCGCGGTGGAGTCGGTGCCGGGCCTGACCTGGCCGACCCTGGTGTTCGAAAAATCCCTGACCTTGTGGCTGGGCAAGCTGGAAGTGCGCATCCTGCAGCTCGGCCGCGGCCATACCAAGGGCGACACCGTGGTCTGGCTGCCGCAGGACAAGGTGCTGTTTTCCGGCGACCTGGTCGAGTTCGGCGCCACGCCGTACGCCGGCGACGCCTACTTCAACGACTGGCCGGCAACGCTGGACGCCATCGCCGCGCTCAAGCCGGAGAAGCTGGTGCCGGGGCGCGGCGCCTCGCTGCAGACGCCGCAGGACGTGGCCGAGGGACTGGCCGGCACCCGCGCCTTCGTCACCGAGCTGTACCAGTCGGTGAAGAGCGGCGCGGCGCTGGGCGAGGACCTGCGCGGCATCTATCGCCGCACCTACGAGAAGCTCAAGCCGAAGTACGGCGGCTGGGTCATCTTCGACCACTGCCTGCCGTTCGACGTGAGCCGCGCCTACGACGAGGCCACGCAGTTCCGCGACCCGCGCATCTGGACCGCGCAGCGCGACAAGGAGCTGTGGACGGCGCTCGAGAGCTGAATTTCCAGGGAACGGTACGCCCATGCAAACCTCCAGGACCGAAAACGTGGCCGCCGCGCCGGAGCCGGCCTACCAGACCGGCTTCGGCTCCGAGTTCGCCAGCGAAGCGCTGCCCGGCGCACTGCCGGCGGGCCGCAATTCCCCCCAGCGCTGCCCCTATGGCCTGTACAACGAGCAGCTCAGCGGTTCGGCCTTCACCGCGCCGCGTCACGCCAACCGCCGCACCTGGCTGTACCGCATACGCCCGGCCGCCGTGCATGGGCCGTTCGCGCCGCTGGCGCATGCGGCTTTCGCCCCGGCATCCGACGATGTGCCGGTGCCGCCCAGCCAGCTGCGCTGGGACCCGCTGCCGTTGCCGGAGGCGCCGGCCGACTTCGTCGACGGGCTGGTCAGCTACGGCGGTAACGGATCGCCGCAATTGCAGACCGGCTGCGGCATCCACCTGTACGCCGCCAACCGCTCGATGCGCGACCGTTATTTCTACGATGCCGACGGCGAGCTGCTGATCGTGCCGCAGCAGGGCCGCCTGCTGCTGGCCACGGAGCTGGGGCGCCTGCTGGTGGAGCCGCAGCAGGTCGCGGTGATCCCGCGTGGGCTGCGCTTGCGCGTCGAGCTGCCCGACGGCAGCGCGCGCGGCTACGTCTGCGAAAACTTCGGCGTACCGTTCAAGCTGCCGGACTTAGGGCCGATCGGCTCCAACGGCCTGGCCAATCCGCGCGACTTCCAGGCGCCGGTGGCCGCCTACGAGGACCGCGAGGCGCCCGGCGAGCTGGTCGCCAAGTTCCTCGGCAGATTGTGGGCGGCGCCGCTGGCGCATTCGCCGCTGGACGTGGTCGCCTGGCACGGCAACGACGTGCCTTACCGTTACGACCTGCGGCGCTTCAACACCATCGGCTCGATCTCCTACGACCATCCGGACCCGTCGATCTTCCTGGTGCTGCACTCGGCCTCCGACACGGCGGGCGTCAGCAACGTCGATTTCGTCATCTTCCCGCCGCGCTGGCTGGCCGGCGAGAACACCTTCCGCCCGCCGTGGTTCCACCGCAACATCGCCAGCGAGTTCATGGGCCTGATCCACGGCGCCTACGACGCCAAGGCCGCCGGCTTCCTGCCCGGCGGCGCCTCGCTGCACAACTGCATGAGCGGCCACGGCCCGGACGGCCGCAGCTTCGAGCGTGCGAGCCACGCGGATACGACGAAGCCCGAGCGCGTCGCCGACACCATGGCGTTCATGTTCGAGACCCGCACCATCATCCGCCCGACCCGGCAGGCGCTGGAGTCGCCGCTGCTGCAGCGCGACTACTGGCGCTGCTGGCAGGACCTGAAAAAGAACTTCGACCCGAGCCGGCCATGAGCCTCACCGCCCTGAATTCCACCCACGATCCGCAGCTGCGCAGCTGGCTGGCCTCGGCCAACGCGGCGGACGCCGATTTCCCGATCCAGAACCTGCCGTTCGGCGTGTTCCGCCGGCGCGGCAGCAGCGAGCCTTTCCGCGGCGGCGTGGCCATCGGCGACGCGATCGTCGACCTCGGCGCCGCGGCGCCGCTGTTCGCGGGCCTCGCCGCCGAGGCGGCGGCGGCGGCCGCGCGGCCGGCGCTGAACGCGCTGATGGCGCTGGGCGCGCCGGCGGCGTCGGCCCTGCGCGCGGCCTTGTCGGAGGCGCTGCGGCAGGGCGCGCCGCAGCAGGCCGCGCTCGAACGCTGCCTGGCGGCGCAGGCGCAGGCCGAGTACGCGGTGCCGGCGCAGGTCGGTGACTACACGGATTTCTACGCTTCGATCCACCACGCCACCGCGGTAGGCCGGCTGATGCGGCCGGACCAGCCGCTGCTGCCCAACTACAAGTGGATCCCGGTCGGCTACCACGGCCGCAGCTCCTCGATCGTGGTGTCCGGCCAGGGCATCCGCCGGCCCTGCGGGCAGACCCTGCCGCAGGGCATGGCCGAGCCGGTGTTCGGCCCGAGCCGGCGGCTGGACTACGAGCTGGAGCTGGGACTGTTCGTCGGCCAGGGCAACGCGCTGGGCACGCCGGTGCCGATGGCGCAGGCCGAGTCGCACCTGTTCGGCGTGTGCCTGCTCAACGACTGGTCGGCGCGCGACATCCAGGGCTGGGAATACCAGCCGCTGGGGCCGTTCCTGGCCAAGAACTTCGCCACCACGGTATCGCCGTGGATCGTCAGCTTCGAGGCGCTGGCGCCGTTCCGCCTGCCGTTCCTGCGGCCGGCGGCGGACCCGCAGCCGCTGCCGTACCTGGATTCGGCCGAGAACCGCGCGGCCGGCGCTATCGACATCCGCCTGGAGGTGCTGCTGGAGTCGGCCGCCATGCGCAGCCGCGGCGAGGCGCCATGGCGCCTGTCCACCAGCAGCTACCGCCACAGCTACTGGACCGCGGCGCAGCTGCTGGCGCACCACACGGTCAACGGCTGCAACCTGCGGCCCGGCGACCTGCTGGGCAGCGGCACGCAGTCGGGGCCGGCGCCGGAGGAAGCCGGCTGCCTGCTCGAGCTGACCCAGGCCGGCCGCAAGCCGGTGGCGCTGGGCGGCGGCGAAACCCGCAGCTTCCTGCAGGACGGCGACCGCGTGATCCTGCGCGGCTGGTGCGAGAAGCCCGGCGCCGTCCGCATCGGCTTCGGCGAGGCCGCCGGCGAAGTGCTGCCGGCGCTTGCCGCCGCCACCTGAAATTCCGCCGCCCAGCGTCGCCAGGAGCCTGCCATGCCGATCGATTTCAACCTCACCGCCGAACAGAAAGCGCTGCAGCGCTCGGCGCGCGAGTTCGCGCGCAGCGTGCTGGTGCAGGTGGCGCCGGCCACGCGCTACCTGGCCACGCCCGAGCAGCGCTTCCTCGCCACCCGGCCCATGTTCGAGCAGGCGATCCGCGCGGGCTTCCTGCGGCGCCTGATTCCGGCGCCGTTCGGCGGCGGCGGCAGCGGGGTGCTGGACATGGCGGTGGTGGCCGAGGAGTTCCACGCGGTGGACGTCAACGTCTCGCTGACCCTGTTCGCCAACCTGCTGGGGCTGATGCCGCTGTTCCTGGCCGGCACGCCGGACCAGCATGCGCGCTACTTGGCGCCGTTCCTGCAGACCTCCGGGGCGCCGCTGGCCGCGCTGGCCAACAGCGAGCCCGGCGGCAGCGCCAACTTCGCCGCGCCGGCGCCGGGCGAGGGGGTGCGCACGCGCGCGGTGCTGGAGGGCGAGGAGTGGGTGATCAGCGGCGCCAAGCAGTGGGTGTCCGCGGCCACCGGCTGGGACGGCTCCGGCGCCGACCTGCTGTGCGTGGTGTGCCGCACCGACCCCGAAGCGCCGCCGGAGCGGGCCATCTCGGTGCTGCTGGTGCCCAAGCCGGAGCGCGGGCTGATCCACGACGGCAGCGCCGATTCCATGGGTCACCGCGCGCACCTGACGCCGCGCTTCCGCCTGGACCGCGTGCGCGTGCCCAGGGACAGCGTGGTGGGCGGCGTCGGCGCGGGCAAGGCGCTGGTGGAAGCCAGCTTTTCGGGCACCGCGGCACTGGTCGGCATCATGTCGGTGGGCGTGATGCGCGCGGCGTTCGACTTCGCCCTGGACTTCGCCCGCAGCGAGCGGCGCGGCGGCACCGAGCCGATCATCCGCCACCAGGCGGTGGGCTACGCCCTGGGCGAGGCCAAGACCGCCATCGAGGCGGCGCGCTACCTGGCCTGGAAAGCCTGCCACGCCGTGGACACCAATGCGGCCGGTGCGCTGGAGCTGTCGCTGCACTCGAAGATATTCGGCTCGGAGACCGCCGTACGCGTGATCACCGAGCTGATGAAGGTGGTGGGGGTGGACAGCTACGACCACCGGCTGCCGCTTGCCGGATTGCTGCAGGATGCCCTGGCGCTGCCTCTGTTCGACGGCGGCAACATGGGCGTGCGGCGCCGCCAGCTGCACGAGATCCTGCTGGGTGGCGGCTACGACCCGCTGACGGCTTCGGCGAGCGCCTGACCACGGCCGCCGGCCTTGCGGCGCGCCGGGCATTTGCATCAAGCTAGCCGGCGGGGCGGTGAATCGTTGAACAATCAGTCCGTTGGGTGACCCGCCTGGCGTGGGGCATGCACCGGCGGTACACCCGCGCAAGGGGGCGGGGCGGCCAATGGCAGCGGATCGTGCGACGAGTCGCCTGGATCAGGGCGACTGGCCTCTCAAGCCCGATTTTCTGAAGGAGCAGTTCGAACAGTTCTTCGACGAGCTGCCGGCCGCCCTCCTGGTCAAGGACGCGCACAGCCGCATCGTGCTGATGAACCGCGCCTGCGAGGACGTCCTCGGCGCGGCCTTCGCCGACCTGCGCGGCACCGACGGCAGCGGCTGGTTTCCCGCCGAGCAGGTCGAGGCGTTCGTCGACGCGGACCGCGCCGCGTTCGCTGGCCGGACGACGGTCGAATCCGACGCCGAATTCTGGAACGCGCGGCTGCGCCGGAACCGCGTTGCCCACACGGTGAGGAAACCGGTCTTCGACGAAGCCGGCGAGCCGCGGTACCTGGTCTGCGTCACCGTCGACGTGACCGAGGCGCGCCAGGCCGAGCAGACGCTGCGCATGAGCGAGGACCAGCTGCGCGCGCTGTTCGAGCTGGCGCCGCTGGGCATCGCCCTGACCGATCTCAACGGCCGCTACCTCGAGTTCAACGAGGAATTCCGCCGGATCTGCGGCTACGAGGAGGACGAGCTCAAGGCGCTGAACTACTGGCTGCTCACGCCCAAGGAGTTCGAGGCCCAGGAGACGCGGCAGCTCGAGCTGCTGTTCGGCAGCGGCCGTTACGGCCCCTACGAAAAAATCTATCATCAGAAGTCCGGCCGGCGAATACCGGTGCGCCTCAGCGGCGTGCTGGTGACCGGCAGGGACGGCAACCGCTACATCTGGTCGATCGTTGAGGACATCACCGAGCGCAAGCGGGTCGAAGCCGAGCGCCGCAAATCCGAGACGCAGATTTCGCGGCTCGCCTACTACGATCCGCTGACCGGCCTGCCCAACCGTCGCATGATGCTGGACCGCATCGGCCAGGCCCTGGTCGCCGGGGCGGGCAGCGGCGCCGTGCTGTTCCTGGACTTCGACAACTTCAAGACGATCAACGACACGCTCGGCCACGACGCCGGCGACCTGCTGCTGCAGGAGATCAGCCGGCGCCTGCGCCAGACCCTGCGCAAGGGCGACAACATCGCGCGGCTGGGCGGTGACGAGTTCGTCGTGCTGCTGGAACAGCTCGGCGCCGGCGTCGAGGAGGCCGCCGCCGCCGCGCACGAGATCGGCGGCAAGCTGCTGGCGGCGCTGTCGCGGCCTTATCCGCTGCGCGGCAAGGAACTGTCCGGCTCGGTCAGCATCGGCGTGGCCTTGTTCGGCGGCGGCGCGCAGGACGACGTGCACGAAATCCTCAAGCGCGCCGACGTGGCGATGTACGAGGCCAAGCGCGACGGCCGCAACGCGCTGCGCTTCTTCGACCCGGCCATGCAGGCCAGCATCGAACGGACGGTGCGCACGGAAGCCGGCCTGCGCGCGGCGCTCAAGCAGCGCCAGTTCGAGCTGCACTTCCAGCGGCGCGTCCAGCATAACGGCCTGGTCTCCGGCGCCGAGGCGCTGCTGCGCTGGCGGCATCCGGAGCAGGGCCTGGTCGAGCCGCCGGACTTCATTGCGGTGGCGGTGAGCACCGGGCTGATCCTGCCCATCGGCCAGTGGGTGCTCGAAAGCGCCTGCCGTCAGCTGAAGAAATGGGAGCGGCGGCCGCAGACGCGCGACCTGATCCTGTCGATCAACGTCAGCGGCCGCGAATTCCGTCGCGAAGATTTCGCCGACAACGTCAAGCGCACGCTGGCGCGCTGCGGCGCCAGCCCGCACCGCCTCGAGCTGGAGATCGCCGAGGGCGCGCTGCTGGGCAACATCGACGAGCTGGTCGTGAAGATGCAGGCGCTGCGCCAGATCGGCGTGAGTTTCGCCCTGGACGATTTCGGCACCGGCTATTCGTCGCTGTATTACCTGAAGACCCTGCCGCTCAACCGGCTCAAGATCGACCGCAGCTTCGTCCGCGACGTCGGCACCGACCCCAACGATGAGGTCATCGTGCAGACCATCATCCGCATGGGACAGACGCTGGGCATCGAAGTGATCGCCAAGGGCGTCGAGACCGACGCGCAGCGCGCGCTGCTGGAGCAGTACGGCTGCAGGAATTTCCAGGGCTTCCTGTTCGGCCGGGCCGTCGGCGCCGACGAATTCGAGCGCGAGCTCCGCGGCTAGCCGCGGCCTCAGCCACGCTTGCGCGCGCCGCCGCACGACGCCGGCCGTCGGGCCGGCGCCGCCATGCCGCTTACTTGTTGAGCGCCGCCCCCAGTTGCGAGGAAGGCGAGAACTTGGCGACCTTGCGTGCCGGGATCTGGATGGTTTCGCCGGTGCGGGGATTGCGCCCGCTGCGTGCCTTGCGGGTGGCGACGGACAGCGACCCCAGGCCCGGCAGCGTGACGCGCTCGCCCGCGGTCAGCGCATCGGCGATCTGCTGGGTCAGCGTATGGATGGTTTCGTTTGCCTGCGCCTTGGGAATCGACAGCGCCTCGCTCAGACGATCGGTCAACTGCTCCAGAGTCATCGTCACTTCTCCTTAGGGTTCGCTTGATGCTTCAAGCACAAATCGACGGCAATTGTAGACGTGGCTGGACCATGCTGTGGTGACACCCCGCATTCCGCGCAGCGGCAGGCGCGCTGGCCGGCGCTGAGCATAGTCTTTTTCGCGCCGGGTGCGATAGTGCCGGCGGCGGACGCCGCTGCCGCCGGCGCGGCTGCGCCTTGAGCCTCAGCCGGGCGTGAGTATGGTCGGCTGTGCGACCGGATCGGTCTGCGGATGGTCCAGCGTGTAATGCAGGCCGCGGCTTTCGCGGCGCGTCAGCGCCGAGCGCACGATCAGCTCGGCGACGGTCACCAGGTTGCGCAGCTCGACCAGGTCCGGCGAGATGCGGTAGTGGCGGTAGAACTCGATGATCTCGCGCTTGAGCAGGTCCACGCGATGCTGGGCGCGCAACAGCCGCTTGGTGGTGCGGACGATGCCGACGTAGTCCCACATGAACGTGCGCAGCTCGAGCCAGTTGTGCGAGATGACCACGTCCTCGTCCGAATCCGACACGCGCGAGGCATCCCAGGGTTCCAGCGCGCGCGGCCCGGGCAGGTGCGGCAGCTCCGCGTGCAGGTCGGCGGCGGCGGCCTCGGCGAAGGCCAGGCACTCGAGCAGCGAATTGCTGGCGATGCGGTTGGCGCCGTGCAGCCCGGTGCAGGCCACTTCGCCGGCGGCATACAGGCCGGTCACGTCGGTGCGGCCGCGCAGGTCCGTCACCACGCCGCCGCAGGTGTAGTGCGCCGCCGGCACCACCGGAATCGGCTCGCGCGTGATGTCGATGCCCAGCCGCAGGCAGTGCTGGTGGATCGACGGAAAATGGCTGCGCACGAAATCCGCCGGCTTGTGCGAGATGTCGAGCCAGACATGGCGGATGCCCAGGCGCTTGATCTCGTGGTCGATGGCGCGGGCGACGATGTCGCGCGGCGCCAGTTCCGCGCGCGGATCGAAGCGCGGCATGAAGCGCTCGCCGCCCGGCAGCTTGAGCACCGCGCCTTCGCCGCGCAAGGCCTCGCTGATCAGGAACGAGCGCGACTGCGGGTGGTACAGGCAGGTCGGGTGGAACTGCATGAACTCCATGTTGGCCACGCGGCAACCGGCACGCCAGGCCATGGCGATGCCGTCGCCGGAGGCGCCGTGCGGGTTGGTGGAGTACAGGTAGACCTGGTTGGCGCCGCCGGTCGCCAGGATCACCGCCTTGGCCGGCACTGCGTCGATGCGCCCGCTGTTGCGGTCCAGCAGGTAGGCGCCGATGACGCGGCGTTGCGCGTGATCGACGATCAGGTTGACCGCCACCGACTGTTCGCGCACGCGGATGTTCGGATGGTTGGCCGCCAGGCTGGCCAGCGTGGTTTCCACCGCGTGGCCGGTGGCGTCGGCGGCGTGCACCACGCGGCGATGGCTGTGGCCGCCTTCGCGCGTCAGGTGCAGGCGCTGCCCGCGTTCCTCGCCTTCTTCCTGGGTGAACACCACGCCCTGCTCGATGAGCCAGCGGATGCATTCCGGGCCGCGCTCGACGGTGAACCGCACCGCGCGCTCGTCGCACAGGCCGGCGCCGGCGACCAGCGTATCCCGCACGTGCGACTCCAGCGAATCGTTTTCGTCCAGCACCGCGGATATCCCGCCCTGTGCCCACAAGGTGCTGCCGCTGGCCAGCGTGCCTTTGGAAACCACCAGCACGCGGTGGCCGTTTTGCGCCAGGCGCAGGGCCGCGGACAGGCCGGCGGCGCCGCTGCCCAGGATCAGGACTTCGGATTCGGAATTCACGAAAGGCTTGCGTGGAGTGCGGGCGGTTGTCGCGTGCGTTTGGTTGTTACAATTGTCATGTTACCTTGAAAACGCCACCTCACAGGGATTCAACCGGTCCAGGACGCGCCCGCAGCAACGGCGCCGCCGCGGTTTGCGCATGAGCGAAGAAAAAACGGACGAACAGCTGGTGGCGCTGGCCCAGGAAGGCGACATGCGGGCCTTCGAATTCCTGCTGCGCAAGTACCAGCACAAGATCATACAACTGGTGAGCCGGCTGGTCGGCGACGCCGACGCCGCCGACGTCGCGCAGGAGACCTTCATCAAGGCCTATCGCGCCCTCGCCGGATTCCGCGGCCAGAGCGCCTTCTACACCTGGCTCTACCGCATCGGCATCAACACGGCGAAAAACCACCTGGTGTCGCGCGGCCGCCGGCCGTCCAACCAGGATATCGACATCGCCGACGCGGAGCAGTATGGTCATACTGAGCACCTGAGCGACGTGGAGACGCCGGAATCGGTGCTGCTGTCGGAGGAGATCAAGAGCAAGGTGGCCGAAGTGATCCACAAGCTGCCGGCCGACTTGCGGCAGGCGATCACCCTGCGCGAACTGGAGGGCCTGAGCTACGAGGAGATCGCGCAGGTGATGGACTGCCCGATCGGCACGGTGCGCTCGCGCATCTTCCGCGCGCGCGAGGCGATCGACGCGGTCGTCCAGCCGTTGCTGGGCGACTAGCGGCCTGATCGGTGGAGTGCGATGATTTGGTCAAAAAATGTCCAAACAGGTGCGGGAAGGGCCGCCTGCAAGCCCGCATTCGAATAAAAAATGTCACAAAAGGACAAATCGCCGTATGAGTGATTTTTGTCTAAGGATTCGAACGGAACTTTTTGTCTTGTCTGTTGTTTAATGCCTGATTAACTTAACCTAACTTAACGCCTTCACTTCAGCCGGTTCACAACCCTGCGAGAGGCATATGTCCGAAGAGAGTTTGTCCGCTTTGCTGGACGGTGAGTGCTCCGCAGGGGAGTTGCGCGAGGTGCTGGCGGGAGGCGGCCCGTCCCCGGCGGCGATGAAACGCTGGGGGCGCATGTGCCAGGTGCGCGAAGTGCTGGCAGGCGGGCGTACGGCGCCCGGGTCCGAAGCGTTCTGCGCATCGGTGATGTCGGCGCTGGCGCAGGAGCGTGCCACGGCGCGGCCGGGCATCGTCGAACGTAGCGGGCGCATCATCGCCAGGCCCGCCAGAAGGGCCTCGCGGCGCTGGCAGCCGCTGCTGGGGCTGGCCGCGGCGGCGTCGATCGCCAGCGTGGCGGTGGTCGGCGCGCGGCATTTCCTGGATCGTCCGCTGGGCGCCGCAGGCGTCGCGGCCGGCGCGGCGCCGAGCCAGGTGGCGGTTGCGCCGGCGCAGGTGCAGCCGGCCGCCGTGACTGCCGGCTCCGACCCGGACGAGTTGCGCTGGGCGCAGCTCGACGCCGATACCGCCGGGCAGCTCAACGAATTCGTCATCGAGCACAGCAACCTGCGCGCCGGGCAGGGCATGGGCGGCTCCCTTAGCTATGCCCGCATGATCAATACCCGCACGGTCGAATTGCGCGCGGGCGCGCCGCACTGATGCGCTTCGCGGGCTTCTGCGCCGCGGGTGCGGCGGCCTGGTTCGTTGCAGCCCTGCCGGCAGCCCGCGCGGCGGAGCCGGCGGAGCACTTGGCCCGCGCCGCCCAGGCCGGACGTACCGCAACCTACCAGGGCGTGCTGGTCTATCGTGGCGGCGACGAAGACTTCGAAGTCCTCAGAGTGCAGCACCGCTTCGCCAACGGCAGCGAGCGCGAGCACATCGCCTCGCTCACCGGCGAGGTGCGGCAGCTGTTGCGCATCGACAATCACCTGATCTGCATCCTGCCCAAGGATCACACGCTGAGCATGGACGGCCCGCCGGCGCTCAAGGGCGTGCTGAGCGAGTTGAACGCCGAGCGCCTGCACGACCTGGCGCAATGGTACGAATTCCGCGACCTCGGCCAGACCCGCGTCGCCGGACGCGCCTGCAACGGCGTGGGGGTGGTGCCGCGCGACCAGTTCCGCTACGGCTATGCCGTATGCGCCGACGCCGAAACCGGCGTGCCGCTGAAAGTCACGCTGGTCGGGCAGCACGGCGAGATGCTGGAACAGGTGATGTTCACCGAGATCACCTATCCCGATTCGATCCCCGACTCGGCGTTCCTGGCGGATATCGACACGTCGAAGTTCCAGACCGTCACCGGCGACCTGCCGGCCAAGGGTGCGGCGGTGGATCCGGCCCAGAGCCAGCTGCAATTCGCCGAGCTGCCGCCCGGCTACCGCATCGTGGCGCGCGAAGAGCGTCCGCTGCCGGCCGGGCAGCAGGGCAAGGTCGAGCATCTGCTGCTGTCCGACGGCCTTTCGGCCGTCTCCGTGTTCAGCACGATCGAGCAGTCGCTGCCGGAAAAACCCTTTCGCGGCGTTTCGCACCAGGGTGCCCTGGAAGCCTACGGCCGCACCATGGGCTCGTACCACATCACCATCGTCGGCGAGGTGCCGCCGCAGGCGGTGCGCATGATCGGCGACGGCGTCCACCCGGTGTTTCCGGCCGAGGGGGCTCCGCCGCACGCATCGCCGGATCCCGCACCCGCGCCGCAGTAAGCGCATTTGCGCGGTCCGCGCGGGTCTTGCCGCGGCGGCGGCGCCGTGTTCAACTTCCTTGCCCCCTCGATCCCCAGGCCCCTGTGCAGGCCGGCCCCGAGCGATCCGCACCACCTGAGCGTAGCCTTCCGGATTCAATGGAAATGCCCGGTTCGACCATGACCCGCATCGCCCGCGCGGCGTGCCGTGCGGTACCCGCGCTGGTGCTGCTGGCGGCCGCCGGCTGCTCGCGTTCGCATGAGCCGGAGCCGGATTTCGCGGACCTGGTCGACGCGGTCAGCCCTTCGGTGGTGAACATCAGCGCGGTGCCGGTGGCGCCCGAGCCCGAGCCGCAGCCCGGCGGCGACGATTCCAAGGGCGAGGTGCCCGACTGGCTCAAGCGCTTCCTCGAGCAGCACGGCAAGCCCGGCGCGCCGTCGGACCGCGGCGGCCAGCCGCCGGCGCCGGACAGCGCGCCCAACCGGTCCCCCCAGCCGGCTCCGGACCAGGGCCAGGACCAGTCGCCCGACCAGGACCAGGGCCCGGACCAGGCGCCGGACGACGGCGGGCAGGGCCGCGGCGGCGAACAATCCCTCGGATCGGGGTTCATCCTGTCGTCGGACGGCTACATCCTGACCAACCAGCACGTCGTCAGCGACGCCAAGGAGGTCACCGTGCGGCTGTCGGATCACCGGCAGCTGCCGGCGCAGGTGATCGGCAGCGACGAGCGCAGCGACATCGCCCTGCTCAAGATCGACGCCACCGGCCTGCCGGCGGTCAAGCTGGCCGACATGAAGAAAACCCGGGTCGGCGAATGGGTGATGGCGATCGGCTCGCCGTTCGGGTTCGACTACTCGGTCACCGCCGGCATCATCTCCGCCAAGGGCCGCAACCTCGAGACCGAGCAGTACGTGCCGTTCATCCAGACCGACGCTGCGATCAACCCCGGCAACTCCGGCGGGCCGCTGTTCAACCTGCGCGGCGAGGTGGTGGGCATCAATTCGCAGATCTACAGCCAGACCGGCGGGTTCATGGGGGTGGCCTTCGCCATCCCGATCGACGTGGCCGCCAAGGTGGCGCGCGAGCTGCGCGAGCATGGCAAGGTCACCCGCGGCTGGCTGGGCGTGGTGGTGCAGGAGGTGGACCGCAACCTGGCCAGGTCGTTCAACCTGGCCAAGCCGGAGGGCGCGCTGATCGCCAAGGTGCTGGCCGACAGCCCGGCGCAGCAGGCCGGGCTGAGGCCCGGAGACGTCATCCTCAAGTACAACGGCGCCGAACTGGTGAGCTCGCGCTCGCTGCCGCCGCTGGTGGGCGAAAGCGCGCCTGGCGACAC
Source organism: Nevskia sp. (assembly GCA_016779605.1). Taxonomy (GTDB): domain Bacteria; phylum Pseudomonadota; class Gammaproteobacteria; order Nevskiales; family Nevskiaceae; genus Nevskia. The sequence goes on from JADHNH010000039.1 coordinate 19,109, forward strand.
CATCAGCCTCAGCCTGCTGCGCGAAGGCCGCCAGGTGACGATCAAGGTGGAAGTGGGCTCGCTGGACACCCAGGACCGCCAGGATGCCGAGGCGCCGCCGGCGGCGCATGCGCCGGAAGGCGCGGGCGGGCAGGTCGACCAGGGGCCGCCGCTGCTGGGCCTGACGGTGCAGGAGCTGGCGCCGACCGAGCGCAATTCGGCCAAGGTGGTGTCCGGCGGCGTGCGGGTGGCGGCGGTCGCCGCCGGGCCGGCGCGCGATGCCGGCGTGCTCAACGGCGACATCATCCTGTCGCTGGCCGGCCAGTCGATCGACAGCGTCGCCCGCTTCCGCGAAGCGGTCGGGCGGCTGACCCCCGGCGTGACGGTGCCGATGCTGGTGCAGCGGCAGGGCGCGCCCCTGTTCCTGGCCCTGCAGGTGCCGGCCAAGTCGTGAGCGGGCAAGTCGCGAGCGGGCCGGGGGCGGAGCTGCTGCTGCTGACCCGCCCGCACTGCGGGCTGTGCGACGAGTTCCTCGAAGAGCTGGCCCACGCCGCCCCGGCGCTGGCCCGGCGGGTGCGGCTGGCCGACGTCGACAGCCGCCCGGACTGGCGCGAGCGCTTCGGTCTGCGCATCCCGGTGCTGCTCGACGCCGCCGGCGCAGTCGTCTGCGAGGGGGTACTGGACGCAGCCGCGGTGGCTGCGCTGGCCGCCGCCGGCTGAGACGGCGCGGGGCTTTTGCCGCGCAAACCGCTATACTGCGCCGCTGTTTTTCCCGGAACCACGGCCGGCCCGCGCAGTCCCTCCCAGGCCCCTTTTCACCTGCATGAACCAGGCGCAAATCCGAAATTTCTGCATCATCGCGCACATCGACCACGGCAAGTCGACCCTGGCGGACCGTTTCATCCAGCTGTGCGGCGGCCTGGAAGCGCGCGAGATGACCGAGCAGGTGCTGGACAACAACCCGATCGAGCGCGAGCGCGGCATCACCATCAAGGCGCAGGCGGTGTCGCTGGAATACCGCGCGCGCGACGGGCTGACCTACCAGCTCAACCTGATCGACACCCCCGGCCATGTGGACTTCTCCTACGAGGTGAGCCGCTCGCTGGCGGCCTGCGAGGGCGCGCTGCTGGTGGTCGACGCCTCGCAGGGCGTGGAAGCGCAGAGCGTCGCCAACTGTTACACCGCCATCGAGCAGAAGCTCGAGGTGCTGACGGTGCTGAACAAGGTGGACCTGCAAAACGCCGAGCCGGACCGCGTTGCGCAGGAGATCGAGGACATCATCGGCATCCCCGCGCACGACGCCCTGCGCATCTCGGCCAAGACCGGGCTGAACGTGCCGGAAGTGCTGGAAGCGGTGGTGCACAAGCTGCCGCCGCCGGGCGGCGACCCGGCGGCGCCGCTGCAGGCGCTGATCGTCGATTCCTGGTTCGACAACTACCTCGGCGTGGTGTCGCTGGTGCGGGTGATGAACGGCCGCATCGCCAAGGGCCAGAAAGTGCGGGTGATGTCCACCGGCAGGGATCACGAGGTCAGCATCCTGGGCGTGCACACGCCCAAGCGCGTGGCCAAGCCGGCGCTGGAATGCGGCGAGGTCGGTTTCGTCGTCGCCGGCATCAAGGAGATCGACGGCGCGCCGGTGGGCGACACCCTGACCGACTCCGCGCGGCCTTGCGCGCAGCAGCTGCCGGGCTTCCGCCAGGTGCAGCCGCGCGTGTTCGCCGGCCTGTTTCCGGTCGACGCCGACGACTTCGAGGATTTCCGCGAATCGCTGCAGAAGCTGCGGCTGAACGACTCGGCGCTGCAGTACGAGCCGGAGAATTCCACCGCCCTGGGTTTCGGCTTCCGCATCGGCTTCCTCGGCATGCTGCACATGGAAATCGTGCAGGAAAGGCTGGAGCGCGAATACGGCCTGAACCTCATCACCACGGCGCCGTCGGTGGTCTACGAGGTGCTGATGACCGACGGCTCCACGCGGCGCATCGACAATCCGGCGGAGTTGCCGGACCCCGGCAGCTATGCCGAGGTGCGCGAGCCGATCATCCTGTGCCGCCTGCTGATGCCGCAGGCCTACGTCGGCCCGGTCATGCAGCTGTGCATGGAGAAGCGCGGCGTGCAGCGCAACCTGCGCTACCTCGGCAGCCAGGTGCAGATGGAGGTGGAAATGCCGCTGGCCGAAGTGGTGCTGGACTTCTTCGACCGCTTGAAGTCGGTGTCGCGCGGCTACGCCAGCTTCGAATACGAGTTCCTGCGCTTCCAGGCGGCGGACCTGGTCAAGCTCGACGTGCTGGTCAACGGCGACAAGGTCGACGCCCTGGCCACCATCGTGCACCGCGATTCGGCTTATCCGCGCGGCCGCGACCTCACCGAGCGCATGCAGGAAGTGATCCACCGGCAGATGTTCGACGTCGCCATCCAGGCCGCCATCGGCGCCAAGATCATCGCCCGCACCACGGTCAAGGCGCTGCGCAAGGACGTGCTGGCCAAGTGCTACGGCGGCGACGTCAGCCGCAAGCGCAAGCTGCTGGAAAAGCAGAAGGAAGGCAAGAAGCGCATGAAGCAGGTCGGCGCGGTGGAAATCCCGCAGGAGGCCTTCCTGGCGGTGCTGGGCGTGGCGCGCAAAGGATGATGAAGCCGAGAATCGAGATTCGGGAATCGGGATTCGTCAGAAGCAAAAAGCACCCGCGGCTCGACGCCCTTACGATTCCCGAATGCCGATTCCCGATTGCCGGCTTTAACTGTCTGAGGAACACAGCAAAATGAGTTTCGTCGTCGTATTCAACCTCGTCCTGACCGTGCTGACCGCGGTGACCGGCCTGGTGTGGCTTGCCGACCGCCTGTGGCTGCGCAAGCGCCGCTCGGCCGACGCGGTGGAGCGCGAGGCGGCGCCCGGGCCGGTCGTGGATTTCTGCGTCAGCCTGTTCCCGGTGATCTTTGCAGTGTTCGTGCTGCGATCGTTCGTGGTCGAGCCGTTCCGCATCCCCTCGGGCTCGATGATCCCGACCTTGCACGTCGGCGACTTCATCCTGGTCAACAAGTTCGACTACGGCCTGCGCTGCCCGGTGGGCAGTTGCAAGTTCCTGCGCGTCGGCGAGCCGCAGCGCGGCGACGTGGTGGTGTTCAAGTTCCCCGAGCAGCCCAGCGTGGACTTCATCAAGCGCGTGATCGGCGTGCCGGGCGACCACATCCAGTACGTCGACAAGATGCTTACGATCAACGGCCAGCGCATCGACATCGCGCCGGCGCCGCCGGGCGACGAGGACGGCTTCGCCCAGCGCTTCGAGGAGAACCTGGCCGGCGTGCACCACAACATCCTGATGATCCCGGGTCAGCCCAGCAAGGACGTGGACGAGCGCGTGCCCGACGGCGAATACTTCATGATGGGCGACAACCGCGACGGCTCCAACGACAGCCGCTACTGGGGCTTCGTGCCCGAGCAGAACCTGAAGGGCAAGGCCATCATGATCTGGATGAGCTGGGACCACGGCCCGGCTTTTTCGCGCTTCGGCAAACTGATCCGCTAAGATGGCGACCGGCGGTACCGGACTTTTTCATGCGCTTTCAGTAAAGGGGAAAAATCATGCGCGGATTGAGCGGGCAGCGGGGGCTTGGCTTGTGGGGGCTTATCTTCGTGCTGGCGGTGGTGGGCTCGGTGGCCTATCTGCTGATCGTCTGCGTCCCGGTTTACCTCAACGAGGGCACCATCAACCGGGACCTGCACGAAGTGGCGACGAAGGCCGCGACGACCGGCGGCGACATCGACCCCAACGACGTCAAGCTCGACATCCAGCGGCGCTGGGACATCGACTACGTATCCAGGCTGGACCCCAAGGACATCAAGGTGGCGCGCGGCCAGCGCGGCTGGGAGATCTCCTACAACTACGAAGTCCGCGAGCACCTGTTCTACAACGTGTTCCTGGTGCTGCACTTCGAAAACAGCATCCCGATCGTCGCCAAGGCGACCACTTCGGTCGGTTGAACCCGCACGACGAACGGCTCCAGGCGGCGCTCGGCTATCGCTTCGGCGACGAGCGCCGGCTGGCGCGGGCGCTGACCCACCGCAGCGCCAGCGCCGACAACAACGAGCGGCTCGAGTACCTCGGCGACGCGCTGCTGAATTTCGTGATCGCCGACTCGGTCTTCGCAGCGTTTCCGCAAGCCAGCGAGGGCGACCTGTCGCGCCTGCGCGCTACCCTCGTCCGTGAAGAAGCCCTGGCGGCGGCGGCGCGGCGCATCGGCCTGGGCGACTTCCTGCGCCTGGGCTCCGGCGAGCTCAAGAGCGGCGGCTACCGCCGCGACTCGATCCTGGCCGACGGCCTCGAAGCGGTGATCGGCGCGGTGCACCTGGACGGCGGATTCGACGCCGCCCGCGGCGTCTGCCTGCGGCTGTTCGCCGAGGAACTGGGCAACCTGCCGGATCCGCTCACGCTGAAGGATCCGAAGACGCGCCTGCAGGAGTTGCTGCAGGCGACCGGCCGGCCGTTGCCGGAGTACGCCGTGCTGGGCGAGTCCGGCCCGCCGCACCGGCGCAGCTTCACGGTGAGCTGCCGGCTCGCCGACGGGCAGGACGACGGCACGGTGGGCGAAGGCGGCAGCCGGCGGCTGGCCGAGCAGCAGGCGGCGCAGCGGATGCTGGAGCGGCTGCGGCCGGCGGGGGGCGGCGATGCGTAGCGGCATGGCCGCAATCGTGGGGCCGCCCCCGCGTGGGCGCAGGGCGCCCACGATGGAACAATCGTCGGCCCTGCCGACGCTGGGCCGCCCACGCCCGACCGGAGGTGGAGTCGATGCGTAGCGGCATGGTCGCAATCGTGGGGCGGCCCAACGTCGGCAAGTCCTCCCTGCTCAACGCCCTGGTCGGGCGGAAGGTCAGCATCGTCGCGCCCAAGCCGCAGACCACCCGGCATCGCATCCAGGGCGTGCTGCACCGCCCGCAGGGGCAGATCGTGTTCGTCGACACCCCGGGCATCCACCGCAAGGCCGGGCGTGCGCTCAACCGCTACATGAACGAAGCCGCCGGCGCGGCGCTGCGCGACATCGACCTGGCGCTGTTCGTGGTGGAAGCCGGACGCTGGACCGAGGAGGACGACGACGTCCTGGAGTACATCAAGGCGGTGGGAGCGCCTGCGGCGCTGATCCTGAACAAGGTGGACCGCCTGGCCGACAAGTCGGCCCTGCTGCCGGAATTGCAGAAGCTGTCCGCGCGCCACGACTTCCGCTTCGTCGTGCCGGTGTCGGCCAAGTCCGGGCAGAACCTGGAAGCCCTGGTGCGCGAGTTGTTCGAGCGCGTGCCGGAAGGGCCGCCGCTGTATCCCGAAGGGCAGGTGGCCGGCCACGACCTCGCCTTCACCGTCGCCGAGGTGGTGCGCGAAAAGCTGGTGAAGGCGCTGGCACAGGAGCTGCCCTACGCGCTGGCGGTGCAGACCGAGGAGCTGGAGCAGGCCGGTACGCTGCTGCGCGCCTCGGTGGTGGTGTGGGTCGAGCGGGAAGGGCAGAAGAAGATCGTGATCGGCGAGGACGGCGTCATGCTCAAGCGCGTGGGCAGCGCGGCGCGGCGCGAGCTGGAATACCTCACCGGCAGCAAGGTCATGCTCAAGCTGTGGGTGCGGGTCAAGGAAAACTGGAGCGACGACCCGCAGGCGCTGCGGCGTTTCGGCTACCACCCGGACTGATGCGCGTCGAACTGGAGCCGGCCTACGTCCTCGCGCGGCGCAGCTACCGCGAAACCAGCCTGCTGCTGGAAGTCTTCACCGCCGCGCACGGCCGGGTCGGACTGGTGGCGCGCGGCGTGCGCGGTGCCAAGGGCCGGCAAAGCGGTCTGCTGCAGACGTTCACGCCGCTGTTGCTGTCCTGGAAGGAGAGCGGCGAGCTCGGCACGCTGACCGCGGCCGAGCCGCGCGGGGTGCCGCCGGCCTTGTCCGGCGAGCGCGTCTTCCACGGCTGGTACGTCAACGAGCTGCTGTTGAAACTGCTGCAGCGCCAGGACCCCCATCCGCAGCTGTACCTGGACTACGAGCAGGCCCTGGCGGGCCTGGCCGCGGCGGCGCCCGAACCGGCGCTCCGACTGTTCGAAAAGCACCTGCTCGCCGAGATCGGCTACGGCCTGCCGCTGCAGTGCGAACTGGAGCCCGCGCAGGTCTACGCGTTCGACTTCGAGCGCGGCCCGCGGCCGGCGCCGCCCGGCGCGAGCGGCTATGCGGGCGCCAGCCTGCTGGCCTTGCGCGACGAGCGCCTGAGCGGCCGCGAGCAGCTGCGCGACGCGCGTAGACTATTGGGCGGCGCGTTGCAGCGCCAATTGGGCGGCCGCGAGCTGGAAACCCCGCGGCTGTTGCGCGCCTTGCGCGGAAAGCTGCGGCCGCCGGAGCCCGGACATGCCTGAACGAACCATCCCGCCGATCCGCCTGGGGATCAACATCGACCACGCCGCCACCTTGCGGCAGGTGCGCGGCACGCGCTACCCGGACCCGGTGGAAGCCGCGCTGCTGGCCGCCAGCGCCGGCGCCGACAGCATCACCCTGCACCTGCGCGAGGACCGCCGTCACATCCAGGACCGCGACCTCGAGCGGCTGCTGCCACGCTGCCCGGTGCCGGTGAACCTGGAGATGGCGGTGACGCCGGAAATGGTCGGCATCGCCTGCCGCCTGCGCCCGCGCTTTGCCTGCCTGGTGCCGGAGCGCCGGCAGGAGCGCACCACCGAGGGCGGGCTGGACATTATCGCCGCGCAACGGCAAATCAAGGACGCCTGCGCGCGGCTGGCCGGCGCCGGCGTCGCGGTGGCGCTGTTCGTGGCGCCGGACACCGCGCATCTGCAGGCGATCGCGGCCTGCGGGGCGCCGCACCTGGAAATCCACACCGGCCACTACGCCGATGCGCTGACGGTGGCCGCGCAGACGGCCGAGCTGCAGAGGATCCGCGCGTTTGCGTCGGCGGCCGGCGCGGCCGGCCTGGAAGTGCACGCCGGCCACGGGCTCAACGTGGAAAACGTCGGGTCGATCGCGCGCATCGAGGAGATCGTCGAGCTCAACATCGGCCATTCCATCATCGCCAGCGCGCTGTTCGTCGGCCTGCCCGCCGCGGTGGCCGAGATGCGCCGCGCGATGGTCGACGCCCGCTACGGGCTCGGCGCCGGCGCCTGAACGGCGGCGGCGTAAAATAGGACTATGACCTACGCAAGCATCGCCGACACCATCGGCAACACCCCGCTGGTGCGCGCCACGCGCCTGCCGGGCATCGGCGACAACACGCTCCTGCTCAAGCTGGAAGGCAACAACCCCGCGGGGTCGGTCAAGGACCGCCCGGCCTACTCGATGATCCGGCGCGCCGAGGAGCGCGGCGAGATCCGTCCCGGCGACACCCTGATCGAGGCAACGTCCGGCAACACCGGCATCGCCCTGGCGATGGCGGCGGCGATCAAGGGCTACCGCCTGGTGCTGATCATGCCCGAGCACATGAGCGCGGAACGGCGCGCGGTGATGAAGGCCTTCGGCGCCGAAATCCTGCTGGTGACGCAGGAGCAGGGCATGGAATACGCGCGCGACCTGGCCGACCGCATGGAGCGCGAGGGCAAGGGCCGCGTGCTCAACCAGTTCGCCAACCCGGACAATCCGCGCGCGCACTACGAGGGCACCGCCCCGGAAATCTGGCGCGACACCGGCGGCAGGCTGACCCACTTCGTCGCCACCATGGGCACCACCGGCACCATCATGGGCTGTTCGCGCTTCTTCAAGGAAGTGAACCCGGCGATCCAGGTGATCGGCGTGCAGCCGGACGGCGACTCCTCGATTCCCGGCATCCGCAAGTGGCCCGAAGCCTACCTGCCGAGGATCTTCGACGCGCGCCGGGTGGACCGCGTAATCGAGGTGAGCACGCGCGACGCCGAGGACACCATGCGCCTGCTGGCCTCGTGCGAGGGCATTTTCGCCGGGCCCTCGTCCGGCGGCTCGGTGTGGGCCGCGCTGCAGCTCTGCGCCGGCCTGCGCGGTGCCACCGTGGCGGCGATCGTGTGCGACCGCGGCGACCGCTACATCTCCACCGGCGTGTATCCGGACTAGGAACGAAACGGCGAAATCGGTCCGCCAATGAACGCCAATAAACGCCAATAAATGCAAATCAAGATAGCCAGGGATTTTGTATTGAGCTTTTCATTGGCGTTCATTGGCGTTCATTTGCGGACCGATACATCGACGCTTTGCGGAGCGCTGGCCGATGCGTGAGCCGGTGCTGGTGTTCGACATCGAGACGGTGCCGGATATCGCCGGGGCGCGGCGCATCCATGGCTTCGCGGGACTGGACGACGATGCCGCGGCGCAGGCGCTGGCGGCGCGGCGGCTGGCCGAGAAGGGCACGGACTTCCAGCCGCTGCACCTGCATCGGGTGGTGGCGATTTCCTGCTGCCTGCGGCACGGGCAGGAGTTCCGCGTGTGGTCGCTGGGCGAGCCGGATGAGCCGGAGGAGCGGCTGGTGCAGCGCTTCTTCGACGGCATCGAGAAATACCGGCCGACGCTGGTGTCGTGGAACGGCGGCGGCTTCGACCTGCCGGTGCTGCACTACCGCGCGCTGGTGCACGGCGTCAGCAGCCCGCGCTACTGGGATACCGGCCAGATCGATCGCGAAAGCAAGTGGGACAACTACCTCGGCCGCTACCAGTTCCGCCACACCGACCTGATGGACGTGCTGGCGCTGTACCAGCCGCGCGCTTACGCGCCGCTGCACGAAGTGGCGATGCTGCTGGGCCTGCCGGGCAAGCTCGGCATGGATGGCTCCAAGGTCGCCGGCGCGTTTCGCGAAGGCCGCATCGCCGAAATCCGCGCCTATTGCGAAACCGACGTGCTCAATACTTACCTGGTCTACCTGCGCTTCCAGCGCCTGCGCGGCGCGCTCGGCGTGGACGAGTACGGCCAGGAAGTGCTGCGGGTGCGCAATTTCCTGGGCGCCAGCGCCGCGCCGCACTGGGCCGAATTCCTGGCCGCCTGGAACGCCGCGGGAGCGCGGCCCTGATGGCGCGGCGGGCACGCCGCCGGGAGCTGCCGCGCGAGGAGTTCACCGCGCAGGTCGAGGACCTGACGCACGACGGCCGCGGCGTGGCGCGCAGCGCCGGCGGCAAGGTGGTGTTCATCGCCGGCGCGCTGCCGGGCGAGCGCGTGCGTTACCGCCTGACGCGGGTCGCGCGCGACGCCGACGAGGCGGCCGTGACCGCAGTGGAGCAGGCTTCGCCGGACCGCGTGGAACCGCCGTGCCCGCATTTCGGCACCTGCGGCGGCTGCGCCCTGCAGCACCTGGCGCCGGCGCGGCAGGTGGCGTTCAAGCTCAAGCACCTGCTCGACGCACTACAACGGATCGGCGGCCTGGCGCCGCGCGAAGTCGCCCCGGCGGTCACCGGGCCGGTGACGGGCTACCGCCGGCGTGCACGCCTGAGCGCCAAGCTGGTGCCGAAGAAAGGCGGCGTGCTGGTGGGCTTCCGCGAACGCGACGCGCCGCTGCTGGCGGCGATCGACAGCTGCGCGGTGCTCGACCCTGCCGTCGGGCAACGGCTGCGGCAGATCGCCGCGGCGATCGGCTCGCTGTCGATCGCGGGCATGCTGCCGCAGCTGGAAGTCTCGGTGGCCGGGCGCGCGGCCCTGGTGCTGCGCGTGCTGCGCGAGCCCAGCGGCGCCGACCTCGAAGCCTTGCGCGCCTTCGGCGCGGAGCAGGGCTACGACCTCTACCTGCAGCGCGGCGGGCCCGACACCGTCACGCCGCTGGGCGACGTGGGGCCGCTGGAGTTTTCCCCGGACGGCTCCGACCTGCGCCTGGCATTCGGCCCCACCGACTTCATCCAGGTCAATGCCGCGGTCAGCCAGGCGATGGTGCGGCAGGCGCTGGACTGGCTGGCGCCGCGGCCCGGCGACAGCGTGCTGGAACTGTTCGCCGGCCTGGGCAATTTCACCGCGCCGCTGGCGCGCGGCGGCGCCCGCGTGACGGCGGTCGAAGGCGAGCAGGCACTGGTGCGGCGCGGCCAGGACAACCTGCGCCGCAACGGCCTGGATGCGCACTGGCTGCGCGCCGACCTGCTGGAGCCGGATCCGCAGGCCGCGTGGCTGCGCCAAGCCTATGACCTGGTGCTGCTGGACCCGCCGCGCGCGGGTGCGCAGGCGCTGATGCCGATCCTCGCCCGCAGCGGCGCCCGGCGCATCGTCTACGTCTCCTGCCACCCCGGCACGCTGGCGCGCGACGCCGCGCTGCTGGCCGGCGGCGGCTATGCGCTGGCGCGCGCCGGGGTGCTCGACATGTTCCCGCACACGGCGCACGTCGAGTCGATGGCGCTGTTCGAGCGCGCCGGCTGAGCCGGGCGGCCTACCGCACTTCCATCGCCATGCCGATCGAAATCGAACGCAAATTCCTGGTCGCCGGCGACGGCTGGCGCCGCCAGGCGACGCACTGCATCCCGATGCGGCACGGTTATCTCACCGACCGCGGCGGCCGCGCCTCGGTGCGGGTGCGCATCGAGGGCGAGTCCGGCAAGCTCAACATCAAGGCGGCGGTGGTCGGCGCCGCACGCGCCGAGTACGAATACGACATCCCGGCGGCCGAGGCGCAGGAGATCCTGGCGGACCTGTGCGCCGGCGTGATCCTCAAGACCCGGCACTACGTGCCGGCCGGCGACCTGACCTGGGAGATCGACGTATTCGAAGGCGCCAACGCCGGCCTGGTGGTGGCCGAGATCGAGTTGCTCCGCATCGACCAGCCGTTCGAGCGCCCGGCCTGGCTGGGCGCCGAGGTGACCGAGCTGCACCGTTACTACAACCAGGCGCTCGCCGAGCACCCTTATTCGCGCTGGAGCGAGGCCGAGCGCCGGCCGCCGCCGCCGGAATGAAGCCGGGCAGGGCGCCGCGATTGTGGGAAAATCGCCGCCTCAGGGGAGCGATACGCTCCGTCATCACCCACAGGAGTCGCGCATGAGCACGCTGGGCCCGCTGATGGCGGACGTGGGCGGCTTGGTGCTCACCGCCGAAGACCGCGAGGTGCTGGCGCATCCGCTGGTCGGCGGCGTGATCCTGTTCGCGCGCAATTACAGCGAGCCGGAACAGCTGCGCGGCCTGTGCGCCGAGCTGGCGGCGCTGAAGACGCCGCGGCTGC
>JADHNH010000177.1 GCA_016779605.1 Nevskia sp.
AACCGGAGACGCCGCCACTCCACGCTGGGCTACTGCTCGCCGACTCAGTTTCTGCAAGACTGGATCAGCAAGCATCACCAACAAAACCTGGCGGCATGAGAGCGGCCCGTTGGAAGGCGAAAAACAGGGGGCACCTCAGTGATTACGGTTTGGAGAAAACCGAGAAGAAATACCCAGGCTGGGGCGCACGAATCTGCCCCGTCGACCGTCGCGCACCGAAAAACCCTGCAAGTTCCGCTGGTTTGCGTCGATCCCTTGGGAAATATTAACAAATACAGCGCGTTATGGTGGAGCGGAGGAGGATCGAACTCCCGACCTTCGCATTGCGAACGCGACGCTCTCCCAGCTGAGCTACCGCCCCACACTGTACAGCCTGGACGCACATTCTAGCAGGGTGCGGGTGGGGGATAAACCAGGGCTAACCGGCGCGGGGAAGGGGTGGATGGCGCTGCGTCGAGACGGCGGCCCCTCTCCCCCTGCCCCTCCCCCGAAGGGGGAGGGGAAAATGCCGAGTGGGTCGGCCGCTCAGCCGTCCTTCTTTGCCTTGTTGAGGAACGGCGTGATCAGATCCATCGGCAGGGGGAAGACGATGGTCGAGTTCTTTTCGCCGGCGATGTCGATCAGGGTCTGCAGGTAGCGGAGCTGGATCGCCTGCGGCTGCTTGGACAGCTCGGCGGCGGCTTCCTGCAGCTTTTGCGCAGCCTGCAGCTCGCCCTCGGCGTGGATCACCTTGGCGCGGCGGGTGCGCTCGGCCTCGGCCTGGCGGGCGATGGCGCGGATCATGCTCTCGTCGATATCGACGTGCTTGATCTCGACGTTGCTGACCTTGATGCCCCAGGCGTCGGTGGCCTTGTCCAGGATCGACTGCAGGTCGCGGTTGAGCACGTCGCGCTCGGTCAGCATGTCGTCCAGCTCGTGCTGGCCCAGCACCGAGCGCAGGGTGGTCTGCGCAAGCTGGCTGGTGGCCTCGTAGTAATGCACCACCTGCAGCACCGCCTTGGCCGGATCGACCACGCGGAAATACAGCACCGCGCTGACCTTGACCGATACGTTGTCGCGCGAGATCACGTCCTGCGGCGGCACGTCCATCACCACCGTGCGCAGGTCCACGCGCAGCATCTTCTGCACGACGGGGATCAGGATGATCAGGCCCGGCCCCTTGGTGGCGGTATACCGGCCGATGGTCAGGATCACGCCGCGCTCGTACTCGTTCAGCACCTTGAAGGTGGAGAACAGCAGCGCGCCGAGGATGAAGACCAGCACAACGATCAATCCGAACATGGGGTGTTCCCCTAACCAGAAACCGTAATCGGGTGTCATCGATCATGCCCTGCCGCGCACCGCCGGCCAGAGCGTACAGCGAATCGGGCGGCGGCGCCCCGCCGTTGCGCCGCTCAGCCCGGTTCCGCCGGCTCCACCGTCAGCAGCAGGCCGTCCACCGCCGTCACCCGCACGCGGGCGCCGGCGTGCTGCGGCAGCGCGCAGCGCACGCGCCAGCGCTCGCCCAGCAGCAGCGCCCAGCCCTCGCCGGTGAACGGCTCCAGCACCTCGGCCACCTGGCCGACCATGGCATTGGCGCCGGTCACCACCGGCGCCCGGCGGGCACGCAGAACCAGGAACAGGGTCAGCGCCAGCACCGCGGCGGCGGCCAGCGCGATGCCGCCGATCACGCCCAGGTTCACGCCGAAGCCCGGCACGTCGGTATCCAGCAGCAGCACCGAGCCCAGCACGAAGGCGGCGATGCCGCCGAAGCCAAGCACACCAAAGCTCGGCGCGGAAATCTCGGCGATCAGCAAGGCCACGCCCAGTCCCATCAGCAGCAGGCCGGCGTAGTTCACCGGCAGCAGCTGGAAGGCGTACAGCGCCATCAGCAGGGCAATGCCGCCGGTCACGCCGGGCAGCACCGCGCCCGGGTGGTAGCCTTCCAGCAGCAGGCCGTAGATGCCGACCAGCAGCAGCGCATAGGCGATGGTCGGGTTGGTCAGCACCGCCAGCCAGCGGATGCGCCAGCCGGGCAAAACGGCGGTCACCGCGGCACCGGCCGTGTGCAGGGTCACCGTGCCCTGCGGCAGGGCCACGCTGCGGCCGTCGATCTTGCGCAGCAGGTCGCCGACGTCGTCGGCCAGCAGGTCCACCACCTTGAGCTGCACCGCCTCGGCCGCGGTGAGGCTGCGCGCCTGGCGCACCGCCGATTCGGCCCAGTCGGCGTTGCGGCCGCGCTGCTGCGCCAGGCTGCGGATATAGGCCACCGCGTCGTTCACCGCCTTGAGCTCTTCGGCCTGCGCCGGCGCCTGGCCGCTCTCGCCGGCCGGCGGCGCCGGCCCGGCCTTGGCGCCGGCGGCGCCGCCCTTCGGCTCCGGCCAGGAGCCGCCCACCGGGATCGGCGTGGCCGCGCCCAGGTTGGTGGCCGGCGCCATCGCCGCCAGGTGCGCGGCATACAGGATATAAGTGCCGGCGCTGGCCGCCCGCGCGCCGCCGGGGGCCACGTAGCCGACCACCGGAATGCGCGAGGCCAGGATGGTTTTGACGATGTCGCGCATGGAGCGGTCCAGCCCGCCGGGCGTATCCATGCGCAGCACGATGACGGCGGCGCCGGCTTGCTCGGCCTTGCGCTGCACGCTGTCGAAAAAGGCTGCCGTGGCCGGGCCGATGGGCCCGTCGATATCGGCCAGCATGGCGCGCGGCGCGCCCTCCGCGCCGCCGCCGGGCGCGGCGGCTTGCGCGCATGCCGCCCACAAGGCGCAGGCCAGCAGGCATGTCGGTCGGACCATGCGCCGGAGTATAGCCGCGGGGGCTTCCCCTCCGGCAAAAAGCCTGATAAAAGGCGCCGGACTTGGCTTACGCTCAGCATTCGGAGATCGGTGACACATGGCAGGCAGACCCGGGAAAAAGCCGCAGCCGCAGCAGCAGCCCACCAAGCCTCCGTTCGATGAATTTGCCGAGGACCAGGAAGGGTTCGAGGACGACGTGCCCCAGGTCGACGCCAAGGGCAACCCGATTCCCGGCTCCCGCTCGCGCGACTGGCGCGACGTGGAGAAGTACCGCGAGATGCGCGAGCTGAAAAAGCTGATCGGCGAAGACCTCGACCACCTGCTGGACGGCGGCGAACGCGGCGGCCGCTGGCGCAAGTCCTAGGCCGCCAGCCAGCCAGCCCGGCGCAATGCCGGACCCGGCTCGCGGCACCTGCATAAATTCCCCCTGCGGCGCAGTTCGCGGCGGCTTGAAACGCCGGGCCGCGTCCACACCTTGAGCACATCGACCGCTAATAGCCGAACGAGGTGTGCGCAATGCGCATGGACAAGTTGACCAGCCGTTTCCAGCAGGCGCTGGCCGAGGCGCAGAGCCTGGCCGTGGGCCGCGACAATCCCCAGATGGAGCCGGCGCACCTGCTGCAGGCCCTGCTGGACCAGGACGGCGGCTCCAGCGTGCCGCTGCTGCAGCAGGCCGGCGTGAACGTGGACCAGCTGCGCAGCAAGCTGGCCGCGCTGATCGACAACCTGCCGACGCTCAAGGAAGCCACCGGCGAGGTGCAGGTGGGCCAGGACCTTGGCCGCCTGCTCAACCTCACCGACAAGCTGGCCCAGCAGAAGAAGGACCAGTTCATCTCCACCGAGCTGTTCATCCTGGCGGCGGTGGACGACAAAGGTGCCCTGGGCAAGGCGCTGCGTGACTCCGGCGCCCGCAAGGAGCTGCTGGAGAAGGCCATCGAGGCCATGCGCGGCGGCGCCAAGGTGGACAGCGCCGGCGCCGAGGACCAGCGCCAGGCGCTGGAGCGCTACACCATCGACCTGACCGAGCGCGCCCGCGCCGGCAAGCTGGACCCGGTGATCGGCCGCGACGAGGAAATCCGCCGCGTGATCCAGGTGCTTTCACGCCGCACCAAGAACAACCCCGCGCTGATCGGCGAGCCCGGCGTGGGCAAGACCGCCATCGTCGAGGGCCTGGCCCAGCGCATCGTCAACGGCGAGGTGCCCGAAGGGCTGAAGAACAAGCGCCTGCTGACGCTGGACCTGGGCGCGCTGATCGCCGGCGCCAAGTTCCGCGGCGAGTTCGAGGAGCGCCTGAAGGCGGTGCTCACCGACCTGTCCAAGACCGCCGGCACCGTCATCCTGTTCATCGACGAGATCCACACCCTGGTCGGCGCCGGCAAGGCCGAAGGCGCAATGGACGCCGGCAACATGCTCAAGCCGGCGCTGGCGCGCGGCGAGCTGCGCTGCATCGGCGCCACCACCCTGGACGAGTACCGCAAGTACATCGAGAAGGACGCCGCGCTGGAGCGCCGCTTCCAGAAGGTGCTGGTGGGCGAGCCGAGCGTGGAGGACACCATCGCCATCCTGCGCGGCCTGAAGGAGCGCTACGAGGTGCACCACGGCGTGGACATCACCGACGGCGCCATCATCGCCGCGGCCAAGCTGTCGCACCGCTACATCACCGACCGCAACCTGCCCGACAAGGCGATCGACCTGGTCGACGAGGCCGCCTCGCGCATCCGCATCGAAATCGACTCCAAGCCCGAGGTGCTGGACCGGCTGGACCGCCGCCTGATCCAGCTCAAGATCGAGCGCGAGGCGCTGAAGAAGGAAGACGACGAGGGCGCGCGCCGCTCGCTCGCCGCGCTGGAAGAGGAGATCGCCAAGCTCGAGCGCGAGTATTCCGACCTTGAAGAGAAGTGGAAGGCCGAGAAGAGCAGCGTCGCCGGCAGCGCCGGCGTCAAGGAAGAGCTGGAGCGCGTGCGCGTGGAGCTGGACGCGGCGCGCCGCGCCGGCGACCTGGCGCGCATGGCCGAGCTGCAGTACGGCAAGATCCCCGAGCTGGAAAAGCGCCTGGCCGCCTCGGCGGAGGCCGGCGACAAGAAGTTCGAGCTGCTGCGCACCAGCGTGGCCGAGGAAGAGATCGCCGACATCGTCTCGCGCTGGACCGGCATCCCGGTATCCAAGCTGATGGAAGGCGAGCGCGAAAAGCTGCTGCGCATGGAGCAGGAGCTGCACAAGCGCGTGGTCGGGCAGGAAGAGGCGCTGACCGCGGTGGCCAACGCCATCCGCCGCTCGCGCGCCGGCCTGTCCGATCCCAACCGGCCGATCGGCTCGTTCCTGTTCCTGGGGCCGACCGGCGTGGGCAAGACCGAGCTGTGCAAGGCGCTGGCCGCGTTCCTGTTCGACACCGAAGAAGCGATGGTGCGCATCGACATGAGCGAGTTCATGGAGCGCCATGCGGTGGCGCGCCTGATCGGCGCCCCGCCCGGCTACGTCGGCTACGACGAGGGCGGCTACCTCACCGAGGCGGTGCGGCGCCGGCCCTACTCGGTGATCCTGTTCGACGAGGTGGAAAAAGCCCACCCGGAAGTGTTCAACGTGCTGCTGCAGGTGCTGGACGACGGCCGCCTGACCGACGGCCAGGGCCGCACCGTGGACTTCCGCAACACCGTGGTGGTGATGACTTCCAACCTCGGCTCGCAGCTGATCCAGGACCTCATGGGCAAGGGCGACGCCTCCGACTACAACGCGATCAAGGAAGCGGTGATGGAAGTGGTGCGCACGCACTTCCGCCCCGAGTTCATCAACCGTATCGACGAGTCGGTGGTGTTCCATCCGCTGGGCGTGGCGCAGATCCGCGCCATCACCGAGATCCAGACCGCCGGGCTGAAGAAGCGGCTGGCCGAGCGCAGCATCGGCATCGAGTTCACCGAGCCGGCGCTGGCCAAGCTCGCCGAGGCCGGCTACGACCCGATCTACGGCGCGCGGCCGCTCAAGCGCGCGATCCAGACGCTGGTGGAAAATCCCCTGGCGCGCGACATCCTCGACGGCCACTTCGCTGCCGGGGATACCGTGAAAGTCGCGGTGCGCAACGGCGCCGTGGTGTTCGAAAACGGCGTGCGCGCCGCAGCGTAAATGCCTTAATGACCTTCTCCCCTCTCCCCCTGGGAGAGGGGTTGGTGGTCAGGGGCAGTCGGATCGACGAAGCTCGCGCTGCGTCGATGCGTAGTCCCTCACCCGCGCCTTCGGCGCGGCCTCTCCCGGAGGGAGAGGCAAAATCGCGCAGCGGTGCTACTCCCCCGGCCCGGCCGCGCCGCCGCTGCGCCGCGCCCGGAAAAAGTCCCGCAGCACCGCGCCGCAGTCCTCCTCCAGCATGCCGCCGCTCCACTGCACCACGTGGTTCAGCCGCGGCCGCGCGATGACGTCGTATACCGAGTCCACCGCGCCGGCCTTCGGATCGCGCGCGCCGAACACCAGCCGCCCGACGCGCGCGTGGATGATGGCGCCGGCGCACATCACGCAGGGCTCCAGGGTGACGTACAGCGTGGTGCCCGGCAGCCGGTAGTTGCCGAGCCGGGCCGCGGCGGCACGCAGGGCCACCATCTCGGCGTGCGCGCTCGGGTCGTGCGCGGCGATCGGCCGGTTCCAGCCCTCGCCGATCACCTCGCGGTCCT
>JADHNH010000178.1 GCA_016779605.1 Nevskia sp.
GCCCCGGCCGCGCCGCTCGCAACGCCGGCGCCGGCGCGCGCCGAACCGCCGGCCGCGCCGCCCGCCGCGGCGCCGGTGCCGAAAGCAGCGGTGCCGGCGGTGCCGGCCACGTCCACTGCGGTTCCTGCGCAGGCGCAGGAGTGGGCGCAGCGCATCGACGCCATGGGACTCGACGGCATGACCCGCCAGCTCGCACGCCACTGCGCCTGGGTCGGCGAATCCGACGGCGTGGCGCGGCTGGCGCTGGATCCGCGCGCCAAGCACCTGCTGATCGAGGACCGCCGCGGCGCCATCCAGCGCGCGCTGTCGGCCCATGCCGGCCGCACGCTGGCGGTGGAAATCGCCGTGCTCAATTCGCCGGACCTGCTCAGCCCGGTGGCCGCCGACGAGCGGCGCGTGATCGAGCGGCAGCGCGCCGCCGAGGCGGCGGTGGACAACGACCCGACGGTGCGGGCGTTCCGCGAATCCTTCGGTGCCTCGGTGCGGCCGGGCTCGATCCACCCGCTCGAGGACGCCGACGGCGGCGCCTGAACGGCATCAGCGGGCGCCGTCGGTCGCGGCGCCCCATCCAACGGAGATTGCGATGAAAGCGGACTTGGGACAGCTCATGCGGCAGGCGCAGAAGGCGCAGGAGGCCATGAAGCGGCTGCAGGCGGAGATTGCGCAGGCCGAGGCCACCGGCGAGGCCGGCGCGGGCATGGTGAAGATCACGCTCAACGGCAAGCACGAGGCGCGCAAGGTCGAGATCGCCGCCGAGGCGCTGCAGGAGTCCAAGGATTTCCTCGAGGACCTGGTCGCCGCGGCGATCAACGACGCCTCGCAGAAGCTCGAGCGCAGCGCCAGCGAGAAGATGGCCAAGCTGACCGGCGGCCTGCAATTGCCGCCGGGGTTCAACCTGGGGATGTAGTCCCGCTTGGCCGCCTATTCGCCGCGGCTGTCGCGCCTGATCGAGGCGCTGCGCCGCCTGCCCGGCGTGGGGCCGAAGTCGGCCCAGCGCATGGCCTTCCACCTGCTGGACCGCGACCGCGACGGTGCCCAGTACCTGCGCGACACCCTGGCCGAGGCCCTGGCGGGCATCGGCCGCTGCCCGGCCTGCCGCATGTTCTGCGAAGACCAGCACTGCGCCTATTGCAGCGAAAGCCGCGCCGCCACCGGCCAGGTGTGCGCGGTTGAAGGTCCGGCGGACCTGCTGGCCATCGAGAACGGCACCGGCTACCGCGGCCGCTACTTCGTGCTGATGGGGCGGCTGTCGCCGCTCGACGGCGTCGGCCCGGAGCAGCTCGGCCTGGACCTGCTGGCGCAGCGGCTGGCCGACGGCCTCACCCGCGAGCTGATCGTCGCCACCAACCCGTCGGTGGAGGGCGAGGCCACCGCCTATTACCTGGCGGAAATGGCGCGCGCGCACGGCGTCAAGGTCACCCGCATCGCGCACGGCGTGCCGATGGGCGGCGAGCTGGAATTCGTCGACAGCGGCACCCTGGCGCACGCTTTCACCGGGCGCACCGCGGTCTGAAGCACTTGCGGCGCGGCGCCGGGTCTAAACAGTCGCCGGCGCCTCGACGGCCACCTTGTCTGGAGCCCCCATGTCCGAGTCGTTCTTGTTTTCCGACGCGCTGGCGGCGTATTACGCCAAAGTTGCGGTGCGCGAATCGCCGCTGCTGCGCCGCCTGCGCGAGGAAACCGCCGCGCTGCCGATGGCGGCCATGCAGATCGCCGCCGAGGAAGGCCAGTTCCTGGACCTGCTGGTGCGGCTCACCGGCGCGCGGCGCTGCGTGGAGGTCGGCGTGTTCACCGGCTACAGCAGCCTGGTCACCGCGCTGGCGCTGCCGCCCGGCGGCAGCCTGCTGGCCTGCGATATCAATGCCGCCTGGACCGACGTCGCGCGGCGCTACTGGGCGCAGGCCGGCGTGGCGGACCGCATCCGCCTGGAGCTGGCGCCGGCGCTGCAGACCCTCGACAAGGAGCTGCAGCAGGGCGCCGCCGGCAGCTACGACTTCGCCTTCATCGACGCCGACAAGGGCAGTTACGTCTATTACTACGAGCGCTGCCTGCAGCTGCTGCGCGCCGGCGGCCTGATCGCCGTCGACAACACGCTGTGGTCCGGCCGCGTCGCCGACCCGGCCTGCCGCGACGCCGACACGCGCGCCATCCGCGCCTTCAACGAGCATGTCGGCTCGGACCGGCGGGTGGATTTCTGCCTGGTGCCGATCGCCGACGGCGTGACCCTGGCGCGCAAGCGCTGAGCAAAAAAAGCGGCGGCGCCGGGATGCCGGCGTCGCCGCTGCGGTCGTCGAAGCTTCTTGCGGCTCAGGCCGCCACTGCCTGCCCCGCCGCGGTGCCGTCCAGCACGAACTTGCCGTAGCCGTTGGCGGCGGCGGCGACGCACTGGTCGCGGTAGGCGGGAAAGCCGCCCAGGTACATCAGCATCACGCGCGTCTTGCCGGGGATGTTGGCGCCCATGTACCAGTTGTTCGACAGACCGAACAGGGTGGAGCCGGCGATCTCGGCGCTGTGCTTGACGAATTCCTCCGCGGCGCTTTCCGTCGCCTCGATGGTGCGCTTGCCGTTGCGATCCAGGTAGCCGATGCAGTCCAGGATCCAGTCGCCCTGGTACTCGGCCAGCAGCACCGGCTGGAAGAATGCCGCGGGGCTGCCCGGCCCGTTGACGAAGAACAGGTTGGGGAAGCCGGCGCTCATGATGCCGACGCTGGTGCGCGGGCCGTTCCGCCACTGGTCCTTGAGCGCGGCGCCGCCGCGGCCGCGGATGTCGATCTTGTTGAGGGCGCCGGTGACGGCGTCGAAACCGGTGGCGAAGACGATGGCGTCCACCGGGTATTCGCGGCCGGCGACGACGATGCCGGTCGGCGTGATCTTCTCGATCGGCGTGTCCTTGATGCTGACCAGGGTCACGTTGTCGCGGTTGAAGGTTTCGTAGTAGCCGGTGTCGGCACACAGGCGCTTGGTCAGGATCGGATAGCCCTGCGGCACCAGCAGTTCCGCCACTGCCGGGTCCTTCACGCGCTCGCGGATTTTCTCGCGCACGAACTCGGCCAGCGTTTCGTTGGCCTCGCGGTTGAACAGCAGGTCGGTGAAGGCGAGGTAGAAGCACAGGCCGCCCGACGCCCAGCGGCGCTCGTATTCGGCGCGGCGCTCCTGCGCGCTGACTTCGAGCGCGGCCTTCGGATTGAACCCGTAGGGTTCGTAGTTGACCGAGATGAAGCCGCCGAAGGAGTTGAACTCCATTTCGCGCCACTTCTTGTAGTCGGCCTTGATGCGCTTTTCGATTTCCCGGTCCATCGGGCAGTTGCGCAGCGGGATGCTGAAGTTGGGCGTGCGCTGGAACACCGTCAGGTGCTTGGCCTGCCTGGCGATGACCGGGATGCTCTGGATCGCCGAGGAGCCGGTGCCGATCACGGCGACCCGCTTGCCGGTGAAGTCCACCTCGTGGTGCGGCCAGTAGGAAGTCTGGTACTGCTCGCCCTTGAACGTGTCGAGCCCCGGGATCGGCGGCTTGTGCGGCGCCGACAGCAGGCCGGTGGCCATCGCGCAGTAGCGGGTGCGCACGCGCTGGCCGTCGCCCACTTCCAGGTCCCACACGCCGGCAGCCTCGTCGAAACGGGCGGCGTTGACGCGCGTGTCGAACTGCATGTCCGGCCGCAGGCCGAAGCGGTCGGCGACGTGGTTCAGGTAGCGCAGCAGCTCGGGCTGGGCGGCATAGCGCTCGGACCACTGCCATTCCTGCTGCAGCGCGTCGTCGAAGGCGAACGAGTATTCGAAGCTCTCGATGTCGACGCGGGCGCCGGGATAGCGGTTCCACCACCAGGTGCCGCCGACGCCGCCGGCCGCCTCGAACAGGCGCACCTTGAGGCCGCGCTGGCGCGCGCGGTGCAGCATGTACAGGCCGCCGAAGCCCGCGCCGACGATCACCAGGTCGAAATCGCAGGCCGGCGATGCGGCCGGCGCCGCCGGCTTCGGGTTTGCACGTACTGCGGACATGTCGCTCTCCTCCAGATATTGCCGCCGCCAGGCGGTTGTTTGCGGATACCGCCATTGGCGGTAAGATTTATAGCGAACTATAACAAAGGGTTCGGCGGCTTGCACCGCCGGGTGCCAGCGCAGGTTCCAGCCGGATTGCGGCCGGTTCGCGCTCATTTGGGCGCCCGGGCGGCCCGGCCGGCGCCATACGCATCGATAACGGACGGGACGCGGGCAGGCCAGCCGTCGTCCCCACATTGCGAGGAGGAGTCACCCGATGTCCATCGAAGACCGCACCGCCATCATCGACAATATCTACGCCTATTCGTATGCCTGGGACGGCCAGGACATCGAAAGTTTCCTGAAGGTGTTCACCGACGACGGCGTGTGGGAGGTATACGCCTCCGGCGCCACCGAGCCCGAGCTGCGGCTGCCCAACCCGGCCGCCATCCGGGCCTGGGGCACCGAGCGCCTCGGCCGGCGCAAGGGCAAGTTTGTCAGCCGTCACTTCCAGACCAACACCGTCTTCGACCATCTGGATGCCAACTCGGCGCGCACCCGCACCATGGTGCTGGTTTCCCACCAGGGCATCGACGACGCCGCGCCCAAGCCGATGCTCATGGGCGTGTACTACGACGAGCACCGGCGCACCGCCCAGGGCTGGCGCATCCGCCACCGCGTGGTGCGGCACGACCAGTTTTCGCCCCACGTCACCAAGACCTGAGGTCCGTTCAGTCCGGCAGCTCGTCGAGGGCGTCGTTGTCGTAGGCCTGTTCGGCGGCGCTGTTGATCATGTGCGTGAACAGGCGGTCGCCGCGCTCGCTGCGCTCGACGATCACCGGGCCCACGATCGCCACGACGAGCTGCGCCATGCTGTAGTGGGCGTAGTCGCGCAGCAACTGGTCGAAGCCGTAGTCCTTCACGCCCATGCGCAGCAGCTCGTCGTGGTAGCCCTTCAGCAGCGGGCGTTCGTGCGCCTTGCGCATCTGCCGGTTGAAGATGCCGCCGAGGAAATAGGCGACGTCCATGCCGACGCCCAGGACGCTGCTGGTCTGCCAGTCGACCACGGCGATGCGGCCGTCGGCGCCGCCGAACATCATGTTTTCCGGTCGGAAGTCGTTGTGCTGGAAGCATTTCGGCAGCTGGCGCGGACGGTTCCACCAGGCGTGGTTGCGGACGAACTTCTCGCAGACGGCGATCACCTGCGGGGTCATGCGGCCGGCAAAGGCTTTTTTCACGTAGACCCAGGCGCTTTCGAGCTGCGGGGTGGTGTAGATGCCTTGCGCGCCTTCGGGCACCGAGACCCAGGGTTGCTTCATCAATTCCAGGTCATTCCAGAACTCGGCATGCAGCAGCGCCGCCTCCCGCAGCGCCTGTTGCGCCTCGTCGACGGTGCAGCCTTCGACCTGGTCGCGGTTCGTGGCCGGGGCGAGGTCCTCGAGGATGAGGACGCAGTTGTCGTCGGCGTCGATCTCGGCGACATAGGCCGCCGGTGCCCGGATCCTGGTGCGGTGGGCGAGCTGCTGGTAGAACATCACCTCGCGGCGGTAGAAGCCCATTTTCTTGCCGGATTCGGCGGCCAGGGCGTCTCCCGAGGTGAACTTGCCGAACACCGTCGGCGGTGCGTCCGGCGGCGGCGTTCCCTTGTAGGTGATGAAGAAGCGCCGGCAGTCGCCGACGTAGCCGGCGATCACCACTTCCGCCCGCAGGCTTTCGACCGTTGCATCCACGCCGCGCTGGCGCAGGGCCTGGGTGAGCCACGACGGCGTCACCGCCTCGGGCCGTACCACGGGAATCCTGGGCGTGCTAGAAGTATTCATTAAGTGTTCGGCCGGCGTGATCTCCCAACTGCATAATAAGAGGCGGATTTGTCCGGGCGCTGGGTCATATCTGCCATTGCGGCCGGCCGGTTCTGCCAAACCCTACGACATAAGGACGCTGCGATGATGGCGCCAGGCGCACAGCTGGTCGCGGATTGGAGGAATTCGCAGTTCTGGAGCACGCAGCGCGTCGCCCCGGAACGGCAGTTCGACCGCTGGCGCGATTTCGTCAACGAAGCGCATATGCACTGGGATATCCGGCGCACCCGTTTCGACGGCTTCCCGGCCTTCATCCGCCAGGAGCGCCTCGACGGATTCCGCATGATCCATCTCACCTCGGAGAAGGGCGGCATCGTCGGCAACCGCGGGCCGCGTGAAATCGCCCGCGACAGCGAGGCGGTCTACAGCTTCCTGTATGTCGCCGCCGGCTCGGTGCGGCTGGACTTCGGCCGCCAGGGCATCGAACTGCCCGCCGGCTCCGGGGCATTGTGGGATACCACGCGTCCGATGCGCTTCACCATCGGCGCGGACCTGCGCCAGATCACGCTTTCCGTGCCGCAGGACCGGTTCCGCGCGGCGCTGGGCCGCGTCGACGATTACCTCGGCCGCCGGA
>JADHNH010000040.1 GCA_016779605.1 Nevskia sp.
CTGGTCATCCTGGCACGCAAAATCGCGCGCATCGCTTGGTCCGTCTACCACCATCAGACCAATTTTGATCCAAGCCGGCTCTTGCCGGCTTGACCAGAACCATAGAATCTCAGAATGACAAATCAAACATGTCTGCAACCAAACGAAAACTGCTCTAGCCGATGGCCGGCGGCGCAGTTTTCAGATGCGGCCGTTCAGCCGACGGCCGGACGGAACACCGGCAGCTTCTGGCCGCCCGGGTGCGCTACGAAAGCCACCTGCACCGGCGCGTCGAATGCGATCGCGTCCGGATCGATGTCGACCAGGTTGCTGATCATGCGCAGGCCGGCCTGCTCTTCGAGCTCGATTTCCGCCACGACGTAAGGCACGCGCGACACCGCGGCGGGGTGCACGGCGTGGGTGATGACGGTCCAGGTCCTCACGCGGCCGCGGCCGGACAGCGGCTGCCATTCGAATGCGTCCGCACGGCAATGGGTGCACAGCGGCGCCGGATGCCAGCGGAACCGGTGGCAGGCGCTGCAGCGCTGCATGACCAGGCGCTCCTGGTTGCAGGCTTGCCAGAACGGCTCGGCGCCGTATTCCGGAATGGGATAGGGAAACGCGGACGGCTGGCTCACGAGGCGCGCCTCAGGATCATGGCGGAGGTCGGCACGGCGTTGCCGGCCGAGACGAAGGCATGGCGCGCATCCTTCACCTGGCAGCGCGCCACGCCGCGCAGCTGGCGCACCGCCTCGATGGTGTTCTGCATGCCGTGCAGGTAGCCTTCCGACAGGTTGCCGCCGCTGGTATTCAGCGGCAGCGCGCCGTCCGGCCAGCGCAGCCGGCCGTTGCCGACGAAGTCCTTGCCTTCGCCGCGCTTGCAGAAGCCGTAGTCCTCCAGCGCCATCAACACCAGCGGCGTGAAGTGGTCGTAGATGAACAGCACGTCGATGTCGGCGTGCGTGATGCCGGCGTCGGCGAAAATGCGCTTACCGATCACGGTGGCCTCGGTTTCCGGCGACTCGACGTCCTTCACCATCGAGCGGTGGTTCCAGGCCCCGGCGCCGAGCCCGCCGGCGGCGATGGCGACGGGCGGCTGGCGCAGGTGCCGCGCGCGGTCGGCCGTGGTGACGATCACCGCCGCGCCGCCGTCGGTTTCCAGGCAGCAGTCGAACAGGCGCAGGGGCGCTGCGATCATGCGCGAGTTCTGGTGGTCGTCGAGCGTCATCGGCCGGCCGTACATCATGGCGCCCGGGTTGAAGTTCGCATGGTGCCGGCAGGCCACGGCGATCTCGCCGAAGTGCTGCGACTGCGTGCCGTACAGGTGCATGTGCCGCCGCGCCGCCATCGCCACCATCTGCGCAGGGCTGAACAGGCCGAAGGGCGACAGGTAGCTTTGCGCGCCGGCCGCGCCTTCGGCCGCGGAGGCCTGGCCGAAGCGCGGCGTGCCGCGCCCGGAGCGCTCGTTCATGGCGCGGAAGGCGACCACCGCCTTGGCCTGCCCGGTTGCCACCGCCATCGCCGCCAGCAGGATCGTGCCCAGCGGGCCACCGCCGCCGCCGTAGGCCACCTCGGCGAAGAAGCGCAGCTCCGGCAGCCCGAGGTTGCGCGCGATCTCGACCGGATCGTTGTTGTCCATCGTGTACTTGGTGATGCCGTCGAGGTCGGCGGGCGCGAGGCCGGCGTCGTCGAGCGCCGCGCCGATCGCCTCGCAGGCCAGCTTCATCTCGCTGCGGCCGGAGTCGCGCGAATACTCGGTGTGCCCCACCCCGACGATGCAGGCGCGGTCGCGCAGCGCATTCATGCGGGCGTCCGCAGGTAGCGTTGCGGAACGGGGAACCTGAAGATGCGCGCCGCGTTGAGGCCGAGCACCTGCGCCCGCTCGCCGTCGCTGAGCGCGCCCATGCTGCGCTCGATCGCCGCGGCCGAGTGCGGCCAGGTGCCCTCGTGGTGCGGGAAGTCGTTGGCCCACAGGAAATTTTCCGCCAGGCCGTGCTCGCGCATCAGGTCCAGCCCGGGCTTGTCCTCGCCGAAGCTGGCGAAGCCGTTGCTCCTGAAATACGCGCTGGGCAGTTGCTTCAGCTTCGGCCGCACCCACATGTGGTGCTTGCGGTAGGCCTCGTCCATGGCGGTGAGCATCCACGGCACCCAGCCGATGCCGGCTTCGATGGAGCCGAAGCGCAGCTTGGGGAAGCGCTCGATCACGCCCGCGGCGCACAGGTTGACCAGCGGCTCCATGGTCGGCGCCAGCGAGTGCACGGTGTAGTTGATCACCGCGCCGCCGTTGCCGCGCGCGGTGCGCGGGTCGCGCCCGGTGGAGACGTGGAAGGTGAGCGGCAGGTCGGCGTCGCAGGCCGCGGCCCACAGCGGATCGAACTCGGGCAGGTTGTAGTTGGGCTGCTCGTGATCGGGCGGCCCCCACACCGGCTTGCACGGCAGCGCCAGCGCGCGGAAGCCGCGCTTGGCCGCGCGTTCGATTTCGGCGATGCTGCCGGCGATGTCGCCGGCGGCGATGCAGGCGACCGGCGACAGCCGGTCGTTGTATGGCCCGTAGGTTTCCCAGGCCCAGTCGTTCCAGGCCCGGCACATGGCCTGGCTGAACTGCGTATCCGGCGTCGCCCACACCGTCAGGCCCTTGTTGGGAAAGATCAACTCGCAGTCCACGCCGTCGCGGTCCAGCGCCGCCAGGCGCGCCTCGGGAGTCTTGCCCGACTCCGAGCGCAGCAGGTCTTCGCCTTCGAACTTCAGGTCGCTGAGGCGGATGGGGCGGAAGCCTTCGGTCTTCTGCAGCTTGCTGCCGTCGCCGCCGAGCACGATGCCCGGCAGCCGCTCCTGGTACTGCGCCGGCATGCGCTTGGAAAGGAAGTCGTTCGGCTCCTGCGCATGGCAGTCCGCCGAGGCCATGAAATACTTGTTCGCGGCGTCCGGCCGCGGCGACCGCGGCCAGCCGGCGCTGCCGGGCGTGTCCTGCCGCCACCGATTCGGTTCGATCGCTGTACGCATCGTCGCACTCCCGGGGCCAATGGCCGCCTGAGCATTCGAATGGCACGCCCCGGCGCGCCTCCTCCCCGCCGCGTTCCGGGGCTCTCGGCCCCGGCGCCGCCCTCGGAATTATGCATGAGCGCCGGCGGCGGCGAGAGGATTCCGTGGTGCCGTCGGCCCGCGGCGCCGGAGAGCGGGTGCGAATTGCCCACGGATAAGCTCTAAACTAACCGTTCACCACCTTCGCCTGCTCTCATCGAACCTGGAGCTAATCGCATGAACGATACGCCCCCCTATACGCCGCCCAAGATCTGGACCTGGAGCAAGGGCAGCGGCGGCCGCTTTGCGAACATCAACCGCCCGATCTCGGGGCCGACGCACGACAAGGAGCTGCCCGTGGGAAAGCATCCCCTGCAGCTCTATTCCCTGGCCACGCCCAACGGCGTGAAAGTCACGGTGATGCTGGAAGAGCTGCTGGCGCTGGGCCATAGCGGCGCGGAATACGACGCCTGGCTGATCCGCATCGAAAGCGGCGAGCAGTTCGGCAGCGGCTTCGTGTCGGTGAACCCGAACTCCAAGATCCCGGCGCTGATGGATCGCAGCGGGCCGACGCCGATCCGGGTGTTCGAATCCGGCGCGATCCTGCTGTACCTGGCCGAGAAGTTCGGCGCCTTCCTGCCCACGGACCGCGCAACGCGCGCCGAATGCCTGTCGTGGCTGTTCTGGCAGATGGGCAGCGCGCCCTACCTGGGCGGCGGGTTCGGCCACTTCTACGCCTACGCGCCGACCAAGATCGAATACGCGATCGACCGCTTCGCGATGGAGGCCAAGCGCCAGCTCGACGTGCTCGACAAGCGGCTGGCGCAGACCCGCTACCTGGCGGGAGACGAATACACCATCGCCGACATGGCGGTGTGGCCCTGGTACGGCGCCCTGGCCAAGGGCCTGATCTACGACGCGGGCGAATTCCTGCAGGTGCAGGAGTACACCCACGTGCAGCGCTGGACCGACCTGATCGCCGAGCGTCCCGCGGTGAAGCGCGGCCGCATGGTCAACCGCGTGTGGGGCGAGCCTTCCAGCCAGCTGCCCGAGCGCCACGACGCCGGCGATTTCGAAACCAAGACCCAGGACAAGCTTGCCGCAGCGGGCTGACGCGGCCACCCGCATCACGGCCGCCGGTGCACGCGGGCGGGTCGCGGGCGAAAAACGGCGGCGCTGGAATCGCGGCGCCTGCCGGGCTTTGCATCGGGCTACCCGGCGCGCTGCACCGTTCCTGATTTGAACGCCCGCGCGGCCTTGGCTACGATCCAGGCGCAAGCGGATGTCCGGAGGAATGAGCCATGGCGCAGCTCGATGCGGCGCAAAACATGATCATCGAGCGCGATGTTCCGATCGCGATGGACGACGGCCTGGTGCTGCGCGCGGACATCTACCGGCCGAAGACAACCGCGCCGGTTCCCGTGGTGATGACCCATGGGCCGTACGGCAAAGGCGTGATGTATCAGGAACATTACAAGCTCATGTGGGACTGGCTGGTCGAGCAGCACCCGGACATTCTTCCCGGCTCGACACGCAGCTTCCTCACCTGGGAAACGGTTGACCCGGAAATCTGGGTGCCTTGGGGTTACGCCGTGGTTCGGGTCGATTCGCGCGGCGCCTGCCGGTCGCCCGGCTACCTCGACATCCTGTCCGCGCGCGAAGCCCTTGACTATTACCACGCCATCGAATGGGCGGGGACGCGGCCCTGGTGCAACGGCAAGGTGGGCCTGAACGGCATCTCGTATTACGCCATCAACCAGTGGCACGTCGCCCAGCTGCAGCCGCCGCATCTGACCGCAATGATTCCCTGGGAAGGGGCCGCCGACGTCTACCGCGACTTTGCCCGGCACGGCGGCATCCTGTCGAACAAGTTTCTGGAAACCTGGTACCCGCGCCAGGTGGCGATGGTGCAGCATGGCAGCCCCGATGCACCCATGGACCATTGGCTCAACGAGTCCGCCTCCGGCCCGGCGAGGCTTTCCCGGGAGGAGTTGGCAGCCAATCGCTGCGACACGCTGGCGAATCTGCGCGCCCGCGAGATGGACGATGCCTGGTACCGGAACCGGTCGCCGGATTGGTCGAAGGTGATCACGCCGTTCATCAGCCCCGCCAGCTGGGCCGGCTTCGGCCTGCATCCACGGGGCAATTTCGAGGCGTTTGCGCAGGCGACGTCGAAGCACAAGTGGCTGGAAGGCCACCCCGGGCGCCACGAGGAGTGGTTTTACCTGCCTTACGGCATGGCATTGCAGAAGCGTTTCTTCGACTTCTACCTCAAGGGCGAGCAGAACGGCTGGGACCGCGAGCCGAGAGTCTGGCTCAACCTCAGGCGCCCCTTCACCGCCGAATTCGAACTGCGCAAGGAAAACGAGTGGCCGCTGTCCGGCACCCGCTGGACCAAGCTGTTCCTCGATGCCCGATCGAGCGGCCTGGCCTGGCAGGCGCCGGCGATCGAAGGCACGGCCTCGTTCCGCGGCTTCGGCGACGGCGTGAAATGGCTGTCGCCGCCGCTGGAGCAGGAAATCGAAATCACCGGCCCGATGGCGCTGAAGCTGTTCGTTTCGTCGTCGACGGTGGACGCCGACCTGTTCGTGACGGTGCAGGCTTTCTCCCCGGACGGGCGCGAGGTCGAATTCCAGGGCACGGTGGACCCGCATACGCCCTTGGCCCAGGGCTGGTTACGCGCCTCGCACCGCAAGCTCGATCCGGCCCGGTCGCTGCCCTATCGCCCCTATCACAGTCACGACGACAAGCAACCGCTCGTCCCCGGGCACATTTACGAGCTCGACGTCGAAATCTGGCCGATGTGTATCGTCTTGCCCGCGGGGTTCCGGATCGCGGTCAACATCGCCGGCAAGGATTTCGAACGCCCCGGCACCGACGCCATCCAGGCCTTCCGCTCGCGCGGCTCCGGCCCGTGGATTCACGACGATGCGGCCGATCGACCGCCAGCCGTGTATGACGGCCAGACGACGCTTCACACCGGCCCGGGGCGGCAAGCCTGCCTGCTGCTGCCGGTGATTCCGGCGGAGCGGCCGGGCGTGAAGCCGGTCGGCCGGCACAACGGCAAGGACTGGCAGACCGCCCGGTAGCGGCCGGCATCGAGGGTTCCCGGACCCGAACCGGGGCGCTGCGCCAAATGCTTTGGCCGGATTCGCGGCAATGCGACAATCGGCCTGGCCAGTGGTTCGCCATCCTGCAGGCTGCGTGCTGCAAAATGGTCAAACAGGGCGGTTCGATGCGAGTACCGGCGGTCTGCGCGCCGGCTTTCGAAAGGAGAACAGGCATGGAGATCGAGGCAATGGCCCACGTCGCTATCGGCGTGGCCGGCTTGCGCGACCCGCGCTCAGTCCACGGCCGCTTGCCGCGGATTCCGCGGATGGGTTCCACCATCGCGGATGCCGCCACATGAAGCCGACCTGGATCGAGGCCGCCATCAACGGCCCCTGGGGACGCGAGCGTCAGCCGGGCATCCCGATCACCGAGGCCGAGATCATCGCCGACGGCGTCGCCGCCGCGCAGGCGGGTGCCGGGATCATCCATCTGCATGCCTACGACGCAGCCACCGGCAGGCAGAAGGACGACTGGCAGATCTACGCCCGCATCATCGAGGGCATCCGCGGCAAGGTCGACGCCATCGTCTACCCGACCATTCCCATCGCCGGATCCGGATTCGCCGGCGCGGACGCGCCGCAGTCCGGCCGCTACCAGCACCTCGATGAACTCGCCCGCCACGGCCTGGTGGAATGGGGCGCGGTGGACCCGGGCAGCGTCAACTTTTCCTCGTACGAGGACATGGCCCGCGGGGCAAAAGGCTTCATTTATCTCAATCCCGAGGCGCAAATCCGCGAAGGGCTGGAAATCGCCGCGCGTCGCGGCGTCCGCCCCAGCTACGCCATATACGAACCGGGCTTCACGCGGCTCGGCGCGGCGCTAGCCGCCGGATATCCGGGCTTGCCGGTGCCGGTCTACCGGTTGATGTTCTCGGACACCTACGCCTGGGGCTTTCCGCCCAGGCCTTACGCGCTCGATGCGCACCTGGCGCTCATCGCCGAGTGTGCGGCGGGCGCGCCCGCCATGGTGGCGGGTCTGGGGCTCGACATCCGCCCGCTGATCGCCGCCGCCGTTGCACGGGCGGTGCATGTCAGGGTGGGGCTCGAAGACGCACCGTTCGGCGACCGGCGCAGCAATGCGCAGTGGGTCGAGGAAGCGGTGCGATTGGTGCGCGCCGAGGGCGGCGAGCCGGCCGCCGCTGCGCAAATCCGCGCCGCGACCCGCGCCATCGACGAGGCTTGCCGCCGGTAAGGAGCGGCCGGGATCGCCGGCCGCATCTTCGTTTACACTCTGCGCGTTCCCACGCCGTACATCCACTACCTCGGAGGAGATTCCGCATGATCGCTTACACCACGCTGGGCACCAATGACATGGCGCGCGCCGGCGCTTTCTACGACAAGCTGCTGGCCGAGCTGGGCGCCAAGCGCGTGATGGATTTCGACCGCATCGTCCTGTGGGGCAATGCGCCCAAGTCCCCGATGTTCGCGGTGTGCAAGCCGTTCGACGGCAAGCCCGCCACGGTCGGCAACGGCGTGATGATTTCCCTGGGCGTGGACAGCCGCGCCAAGGTCGACGCCATCTACCGCAAGGCGATCGAGCTGGGCGCCAAGGACGAAGGCGCCCCCGGCGAGCGCGGCCCGGGCTTTTACCTGGCCTATTTCCGCGATCTCGACGGCAACAAGCTGGCGCTGTTCACTTCCTGATCGGCGTTCCGCAGCCGGCGCCCTCCCCGCATGCGGGGAGGGCTTGGCGGGCCGCGCGTGCCCGCCGCATCGCCCGGGCTCCGGCGATTCACTTGAATTCCGGCATGATCTTCTCCGCGAAGACTTCGATCTGCCTGCGAATATCGTCCTGTGACATCAAGCCCTGGTCCAGGTACCAGCCGAACCACTCCGGGTTGGCGTTTTTGCGGATCTCGTCGATTTGGCGCTTCACGCTGTCGGCCGTGCCGCACAGCGCAAATGATGAATCGACCATTCGCTGGTAAGTCCGCGGGACTTCCCCGGTTTCGCCGGGACGCCGGAATTCCTCGAAAAATCCGAATCCGGAAAAATAGTGGACGAACGCCGCTCCCAGCGCCGACTCGCCCAGCTCGAACGCCGCCTGGTACGACTCGCCCAGGTGCACCATGCGGAATGCGCCGATGTTCTGGCCGAGCTCCAAGGGTCGCCCATGGCGCGCGGACGCGCTGCGGTAGGTCTCGCATAAGGCTCGAAAGGCACCCGGATCGGATGCCAGGATCCACGGCATCAGGTCCTGCGCGGCGCACCACTGCAGGGTGTCGGGACTGAACGAGAAGGCCTGCCAGAGCTCCGGGTGCGGCTGCGTGTACGGCTTGGGCACCACCGAGATCTTTCTGACCACTCCCTCGCTGTCCACTTCTCCGGGCGCGCCGTACTGGCCGGTCCAGCTCTGCGCGACGGACCAGTTGCGAATGCCCTGCTCGAACGGCGCCGGCACCTGGTAATACTTGCCCTTGAACGAGAACGCATCCTCGGTCCACGCCATCTTCATCACCGCGAACAGTTCCTCGAACACTTCCCGGTTGCGCCGGTCTTCCGCCCCGCCGTCGGAGCGCGCACCGGTCACGCCATATTGCTGTCCCAGTACGTTGATCCAGCGATCCTGGTAGCCGCGGCCGATTCCCGCGATGAACCGGCCGCGGGTGAGGTGGTCGAGCATGGCGATCTCTTCGGCCAGGCGGATCGGGTCCCAGGCCGGCAACGCCAGGATCAGCGAAGCGAAGCGGATCCGCCGTGTCCGCGCCGCGAGGTCCGCGAAGAACGGGATCGGCGCGACCGACACTTCCAGCCCTTCGGAGTGGAAATGGTGCTCGGTCATTGCCAGCACGTCGAATCCGGCGTCGTCGGCCAGGGTGGCGATTTCGCGTACCTGTCCGATCATCTGCTGAACCCGGTCGTTGTTTCTGCCGATCGGCCGCAATTTCCGGCGTTCCGCGAAGGTGGCGGGTACGGTGGGCAGGATGAACAACATGAATTTCATAAGCGCTCAGCTCTCGTCTGTGGCATCGATGGCACGCCTGCCTGCGCCGCACCTGCGCCACGGATGCATGGAGTTGCAAGGCCTTGCCGCATCTGCCAAGGTGTGCGGCGGTCTACCGTAGCCATGTGGGGACCCGGTGCGAAGTCCCGTCAGTGCCAAATGCGGGTGATCCGGTGACAGGCCCATGCAAGCCTCTGCGATCGAACAATTGTTGATGCCGGCGGTTTACGTCCAGCATCTCACGCGCGAGTTTCCCGACCCTGTGCGGCTGCTGGCCGGAACCCGGCTGCGGATCGCGGAGCTCGAACGCCCGGCGAGCCGCATCACCGTTCGCGACGATCTGCGCTGCGTCGCCAATGCCCAGGCACTGGCGCAGGAGCCGGGCTGGTACCAGGAATGGGGTACGCGGATCGCCGAGCATTTTCACGGGCCGCTGACGCCGGCGTGGTTGAGCGCCCCCACCCTCGGCGACGGGCTCGACGCGTTCCTGCGCTATTTCCCGAGTCGAATCCCCTACATGGAATTTCGATCGCGCACCCAAGGCGACTTCATCGCGATCGAACTGCGGCCGCTCATCGACGTCGGGCAGCTACTGCCGATCCTGGTGGAGATTCCGCTGCTGATCCTGCAGAAATACATCGGCACGATTCGAAACAGCTGCATGCGTGAAGCCGCGGTGGAGCTGAACTACGAAGCCCCGGCGCATTTGAGATCCTACCAGCGCTGGTTCGAGTGCCCCACGCGGTTCCACTGCCCGCGCAACGCGCTGGTGATTCCCGCGGCCTGGCGCAATACGCGCAATCTCGGCTACGACGAATCCATCTGGCGGTCCGCATTGCACAAGTGCGCGGAGTCCGGGGGGCCGGAGGCGCCGCGGAATATCGTTCATTTCCTGCGCGCCGAACTGTACAGCGCGTTCGACGACGCCAACGGCGGCTGCGCCCTGCCGACCTTGGAAGCCGTTGCTGCCAAGCTCCACGTCTCTCCGCGCACCCTGATACGGCGGCTGCGCGGGATGGGAACCACCTTTTACGACCAGAGGGACGAATTGCGGCAGATCCGGGCGCGCGAGCTGGTCGAGGCCGGCGCGCTCAGCATCGGCCAGATCGCCGCGGTGCTCAAGTTCAGCGATCCGCCGAATTTCGGCAAGGCGTTCAAGAGATGGTTCGGCGAGTCGCCAAGCCAATACAGAAAACGCCGCAACTGAAAGCGCCCCGCGCGAGGTGCCGCCGCGCCAAGTCCTTCGACTGCGCAGCGGCGTCGACTCCGCCGCCGGCCCGCTGATCGCCGCCGGCGTCCATCGCAATCTGCGGGCCGAGCCACTCCAAGTTGTCGACATGCTGCCGGCTGCCGTAACTGCTCGTCGCGATTGTTCTCAGGAGATGCTGAACCCTGCGTATCCGGCCGCCTTCGACTCGCGCCACCTTTCGAGGTAATCGGGTATCCCGGCGGGATAGTTGATCATCTGCCGCACCTTGCCCGGGATGTTCGCCGACATGTACCAGGAGTCGGCCCGCACGAACAAGGTCGTCTCGACGTATTGATCGACACGTTCCCGCCACGCCTTGTCGGCCTGGTCGGTCGATTCGATGCGCGTACGGCCGCGGTCCTTCATGTACTTGAGCAGCCCGGCGATTTCCTCGCCTTGCAGCTCCGCGCAGCTCGGCCCGTTGCTGAGTCCCGAAGGCGCCTGCGGGCCGTACACGAACAGCATGTTGGGAAAGCCGTGCGTCATCGATCCCAGGTAGGCGCTGACGCCGGGTTTCCACTTTTCGCGCAGCGTCTGACCGGCGGTGCCCTTGATGTCGATCGCCGTGAGGCCGCCGGACACCATGTCGAACCCGGTTGCCAGCACCAGTGCGTCCAGCTCGTGTTCGCGGCCGTCGGCGGTCAACACGCCCTTTGCGGTGACCCGCTCGATCGGCGTTTCCTTCAGGTCGACCAGGCGTACGTTGTCCTGGTTGAAGACCTCGTAATAGGCCTGCTCCAGCGACATGCGCTTGACGCCGTAGGGATGCGGCGGAACGGTCGGCGCCAGCTTTTCGGCCACGGCCGGATCGGCGATGCGCTGGCGCACCTTGTCCCGCCAGAATTCGTAGGCCACCAGGTTGCGCCCTTCGTCGGTCCAGATCTCGGCGAAGTTGCCGAGCCAGGGCACGAAGCCGCCCTCGGCCCAGTACTCTTCGTACATCGCCTGCACCTGCTGTGGGCTCAAGCCCTCGGCGCTGGCGCCCGCGTAGTCGAAGAAGTCGTACTCGTAGCCGCCGAAGGTGCGGGCCCTTTTGGCGTACTTCTCCTTCATGCCGACCTTCAGCTCCCGCTTCGCCGCCGCGTCCAGCTGGCGTTGCCGCATCGGCAGCGCGAGGTTGGGCGTGCGCTGGAAGACGGTGAGGTGCGACACGATGGGGCCGAGTTCCTGGATCACCTGGACTCCCGAAGCCCCGGTGCCGATCACTCCGACGCGCTGGCCGGCCAGGTCGACGCCTTGCTGCGGCCACTGCGCGGTGTGGTAAACCAGGCCGCCGAAGTCGCCCAGGCCCTTGATGTCGGGCAGGTGCGGCTTGGAACCGATCCCGGTGCAGAGCACCAGGTAGCGCGCGCGCGCCGTGCGGCCGTCCTCGGTGCGGACCAGCCAGCGCCGCTGCGCCTCGTCGAACCGCGCTTCGGTGACGCGCGTGTTGAAGCGGATGTCGCGGCTCAATCCGAGCTTTTCGTCGACATGGTGAAAATACGCCCGCAACTTGTCCCAGGAGGGATAAAGCTCGTCGAAATCCCAGTCCCGCCATAGCTCTTCGCGGGAGAACTGATAGAGGGGGCCGTGCGTGTCGCAGCGCGCGCCGGGATAGCAATTCCAGTACCAGACGCCGCCGAGCGCCGGCGCCGCCTCATAAGCCTTCACCGAAAATCCCATCTGCCGGAGCCGGTCGAGCTGGTACAGGCCGGAAAAACCCGCTCCGACGACCAGTACATCGAGCTCCTCCGTGATGACGTCGCCGCTGGTCGGGCCATTCGATACCGCGGTTGCTGAA
This sequence comes from Nevskia sp., assembly GCA_016779605.1. Lineage (GTDB taxonomy): Bacteria > Pseudomonadota > Gammaproteobacteria > Nevskiales > Nevskiaceae > Nevskia. The sequence goes on from JADHNH010000040.1 coordinate 12,084, forward strand.
GCCATAGGGTTTGACGACCTCTCCTGAAATGAATGCGCCTTCGTTCCCGAGTACGCGCGGCGCCGCAGTGGTGTCCCGGGTGCGTTCGAAGACGGCGCCGCTGGGTGCGGCTGCCGCCCGCGCCATTGCCGTCGCTCGTCGGCGAGTGGCTTAAGCTAGGGTCGTTCGTCCGGGGCGTGAAGGCCCGTACGTGACAGGGGCGCGTGATTCCGTGACAAGGCGCCGACAGGCGGGCGTCACGCATCGCTTGCTGGCCGCCGCCTATACTTGGGCGGCGCCAGTGCGGGCGGTGCGGCGTGGCCCGGGAGCGTTGCCCCGCCGCCCGCACCGATGGCACGCTGCACCCGCCGGGCGTGAATCGGCTGCTTTCGGGAGCTCCGCAATGCACCAGGTCACCCTTACCTTCGACAACGGCCCCACCGCGGAGACGACGCCGCAGGTGCTCGATATCCTGCGCCGGCGCCGCGTGCCGGCCACCTTCTTCGTCGTCGGCCGCCAGCTCGCCGAGCCGGGATTGCGCGACCTTGCCGTGCGCGCGCACGCCGAAGGCCACCGCATCGGCAATCACAGCTATACGCACTCCATTCCTTTCGGCGAGCTTGAAAACGCCGCGGACGCGGTCGGCGAGATCACCCGCACGCAGGCGCTGATCGGCGCGCTGGCCGGCGACGAACTGTTGTTCCGGCCGTTCGGCGGCGGCGGCCACCTGGACCGGCGCCTGCTGAATGCGGCCGCGGTGGCCCACCTGGAGGCGCGGGACTACACGCTCGCCCTGTGGAACTCGGTGCCGCGCGACTGGGAGGACCCGGCCGGCTGGCCCGCACGCGCGCTCGACGACTGCGCGCGCACGCCCTGGTCGGTGGTGGTGCTGCACGATCTGCCGACCGAGGCGATGCAGCAACTCGACGGCTTTATCGGGGCGCTCGCCGATCGCGGCGTCCGCTTCACCCAGCAGTTTCCGGCCGCGGTGACGCCGATCGTTCGCGGGCGTCGCGTCGGCGAGCTGCAGGACCTGAGCGTGGACGGCGTGCCGGCGCAGCACTGAGCGGCCCTGGCGCGCCTGTCGTCGCGGGCGCGGCGCGTCCGCCTTGCTAGGCCGCGGTGTCGCGGCCCAGGTTCCTGCGGATCCGGCGGGCGGCGGCCTGGCCGGTTGCGAAGAGGTAGTCGCGGGTGATCTTCTCCGCCGTTCTGCCGTCGCCGGCGATGATCGCCTCGGCGATGCGCTTCTGCGCCGCGCGGGCCTTGTCGTGCACCACGAAGCTGCCGAAGGCGAGGCGGATGTAGAAGTCGCTGCGATCCCACATGCCCGCGGCGATGTCCGCCGCGATCGGCGAATCGGCGAAACGATGGATCGCCTGGTGCCGCAGGCGGTTGGCCGCGCGGCAGGCCGGGCCGGCGTGGGCGGCGGCGCCCAGGCGCGCATTGCGCTCTTCGATGTCCCGCACCAGCCAGCGGAATTCCGCGGCCTGCTCCGGCGTCCTGCGCTGCGCCGCAAGCCGCGCGATGATGGCCTCGCCGGCGGCGAACAGTTCGTAGAAGTCGGCCACCTCGTGTTCCTGCGGCGTCGGCACGCGGCAGCCGATCTGCGGCATCACCACGAAAAAGCCGTCCGCCGTGAGCCGCTTGATGGCGTCCGTTGCCGGGGCGCGGCTGACGCCCAGGGTGCGCGCCACCTCTTCCGTGGAAATCACGTCGCCGGGTTCCAGGCCGCCGTCGAGCAGCAGGCCTTTGAGATAGGCCAATGCCCGGTCCTGCAGGTGCGGGAACCGCTCCGCAAGCGCGGTGGCAGGCGAACGTTCTGGCGGCTTGAGTTGCGCGCTGGGTTTACTCATACTAGTATACTAGTAGAGTTGAACAATCTTATCAATGCGGGAAACGCGGCGGCCGCGCATGCATCTGGCAGGCCGGTGCCCGGCGCCGAGTTTTCCCGCTCGTGCGAGGAGAGCCATGTACGACCCCATTGCGGCAGCGCAAGCCATCATCCCGCGGCTGCGCGAAACCGCGGCGCAAAGCGAGGCGCAGCGCCGCGTGAGCGACGACGCCATCGCCGCCCTGAAGGAAGCGGGGCTGGCGCGGCTGATGGCGCCGCGCCGCTACGGCGGCTACGAGCTGTCGCCGCGCGCGCAGATCCTGAGCTGCGCCATCACCGCGCAGGGCAGTTCCGCCGCCTCCTGGGTGCAGATGGTCTGCGGCGCGCATACCTTCATCGTCGGCCGCTTCCCCGAGCGGTGCCAGGACGAGGTCTTCGCCGGCGGGCCGGACGTGCTGATTCCCGGCACGCCGGCGATGCAGGGCACGGTGCAGCGCGTGGACGGCGGCTGGCTGCTGAACGGCCGCTGGCAGTTCTGCAGCGGCGTGGATCATGGGCCCTGGCTGATTCTCGGCGCGCGCGGCATCGACGACCAGGCGGGCAACAAGACGCCCAACCTGCAGGTCGTCGTGCCGAAGTCGGACATGCTGGTGGACGACACCTGGTTCACCCTGGGCATGCGCGGCACCGGCTCCAAGGACATCGTGGCGCAGGACGTGTTCGTGCCGGTCCACCGGGCCTTGCACCTGGAGCGCACGTTCCTGGGCACTGTCGAGGGCGGCCACGGCGCGGTTTACCGCCTGCCGGTGCCGGCGGTGCTGGCGTCGATGGCGGCCGGCGCAGTGTTGGGGATCGCCGAGCGCGGATTCCAATGCTTCGTTGCCGAGACCCGGGTGCGCCAGGATGTCTACGTCGGCGGCAGCAAGGCGGCGAAGACCTCGTTCCAGATGCGCACCGGCGAGGCGGCCGGCGAGCTCGACATGGCCCGCATGCTGATGGAGCAAAGCTGCGACCTGCTGGACGAGGTGATCCGCGCGAATGCCATACCCATGAGCCTCGAGGCGCGCGCCAAGGTGCGCTGGAACGCCGCTTATGCGGTGGAGCTGTGCCGCCGTGCGACCGAGCGGGTGTACGCGGTGGCCGGCGCGCACGCCACCTACGACAAAAGCGAGCTGCAGCGGTTCCACCGCGACATCAATACCGCCTGCCACCACGCGATATTCGACTTCGACGGCATTGCCGAAGTGCGGGGACGCCTGATGCTGGGGCTCGACGAAGGGCGGGCGATGGTGTAGCGGCAAGGCGCCGCGCGTTGCGGCGGCGCCGAAGCCCGGCGTGGTTTCGGGCGAAGCCGTGCCGCAATGCAGGCAGCGACGAAGCAGCGCGCGCCGCCGGCGCGCGCTGCCTCATCAGGGGGCTGGCTCCTCGTCAGCCGAAGGTCAGCACCGTCCGCGTGACTTCGCCCGCTTCCATGGCGCGGAACGCTTCGCCGACGTTGTCCAGCGGCTCGTGGCGGGTGACCAGGGAATCCAGGTCCAGCCGGCCCTGGCGGTAAAGCTCCAGGTAGCGCGGCGCGTCGATGGTGAACTTGTTGGAGCCCATCATGCAGCCGATCACGCGCTTTTCCAGGAAGAAATGCCCGGCGTTGAACGAGACGTTCTCGCCCGGCGGGATGGCGCCGACCAGCACCGCGGTGCCACGCGGGCCGGTGCAGTAGAGCGCCTGCTCCAGCAGCTTGGACACGCCGACCGCCTCGAACGCGTAATCGACGCCGCCGCGCACGATGGCGCGGATCTTCTTGACCGGATCCTCCTTGGCGGAGTTGACGATGTCGGTGGCGCCGAATTTCAGCGCGTTCTTGAGCTTGGCCTCGTTGATGTCCACCGCGATGATGCGGCGCGCGCCGGCGATGCGCGCGCCCTGCATGATGGAGGTGCCGATGCCGCCGGCGCCGAACACCGCTACCGAGGAGCCGGGCGCGACCTGCGCCGTGTTCAGCGCGGCGCCCACGCCGGTGGTGACGGCGCAGCCGAGCAGCGCCGCGCGGTCGAGCGGGATGTCGGCGTCGATCTTCACCACCGCCGTGTGGTGCAGCAGCATGCCTTCGGCGAAAGCCGCCAGGTCGACGAACTGGTGAATGGCCTGGCCGCCCTGGCTGATGCGGGTGGGCGCGCCTTTCGGCCGCTGGCAGGCGGCGCGGTCCACGCACAGGTGCGGCCGGCCCTGCATGCACTGCAGGCAGTTGCCGCAGTGGATCGAGGTGCAGGCGATGACGTGGTCGCCGGGGGCGACGTTGCGCACCCGCGCGCCCACCGCCAGAACGATGCCGGCCGGCTCGTGGCCGAGGATCGAAGGCCGCTCGGCGCCGATGGCGCCGCGGCTGGCGTGCAGGTCGCTGTGGCAGACGCCGCAGGCGACGGTCTTGACCAGCACTTCGTCTTCCGCCGGCTCGCTGATCTCCACGTCCTCGATGGAAAGCGGCTGGTTCAGTTCGCGCAGCACGGCTGCCTTGACTTTCATGCGGGGCTCCTCGCAGGTTTTTCGTATTGTGGTTGCCGCTAACCGCTATTCTAGGGTCTGTTGACCAATATTTGGTCGCTGCGTTGCCGCCCAAAATTGTGCCCGGCAAGGCGCGAGGAGCGTGGTTTGGTCATTCCAAATGAGCGACGAGCAACGCAGCCGGGGACGATTTTGGGTGCAACCCGAAGGGACGGGGTCATTTTTGCCCATCGCTGCGTCGATCGGCACTCGCATGGAATGACCATGCCACGTGCCTCTCTTCTTGCGCTGGGCAAAAATGACCGCCGTCGCAGCGATCAAATATTGGTCAACAGACCCTAGCGTCCGCTGAAAACCGGCTCGCGCCGCTCGGCGGTGGCGGCGATGCCTTCCTTCCAGTCGGCGGTGTGCAGCAGCGCGGTCTGCTCAGCCAGCTCGTGGTCGGTCTGCCGGGCGATGCGGTCGGCCAGGCTGAAGCGCAGGGTGGCGCGGGTGGCGGCCACCGCCAGCGGGCCGGCGGCGGCGATTTCCGCGGCCAGCTCCAGCGCGGCGGTGCGCACGTCCGCCAGCGGCACCAGCACGTCGGCCAGGCCCCAGTCCACCGCCTGGCTGCCCTTGATGCGGCGGCTGGTGAGGAACATCAGCGCGGCGCGCTGCTTGCCGATCAGCTCCGGCAGGGTCACCGTGAGGCCGAAGCCGGGATGGAAGCCGAGCCGGGTGAAATTGGCGCTGAAGCGCGCCTCCTCGCAGGTCACGCGGAAGTCCGCCGACACGGCGAGGCCGAGCCCGCCGCCGATGGCCGCGCCCTGCACGGCCGCGATCACCGGCTTGCGGCAGCGGAAGATGCGCACCGCCTGCCGGTAGAGCTGGCCCATCGCGGCGCCGTCCGACAGGTCCTTGGCGTTGCCGGTGTCGTTCTTGGCCCCCAAGTTGGCGCCGGAGCAGAAATTCTTGCCCTGCGAGCACAGCACGATGGCGCGGCAGGCGGGCATGGCGTCCAGCCGCTCGTAGGCGCCGGCGATCTGCTCGATCAGGCTGGCGTCGAAGAAATTGTTCGGCGGCCGCCGGATCTCCACGGTGGCCACGTGGCCGTCGATGCTGACCTCCAGGTCCTCGCCCATGGGTGCTGACATAGCCTGATGAGTCCTCCAAGTCTGCGCGCCGCCGCCTTGCCGGGCGCGCCGGGCTGCTATTTTTTCCTGGCGCCGCCGCGGCTGTCCCGCCCGGCCCGGCGCCGCTTCAAGGCCGCCCTGCGTACGGGCCATATTACTGCCAAATGCGGGTCGGATGAGGCGGCCCACCGGCAGGGCAGCGCGCTTCGGCCAAGCCGCCTTCTGGCCGGCGCCTCAGTCGCGCCCCGCGCGCATTACCGCGTCGGCAATCGTCTCCGGGCCGGTAAACCACAGCTCGTGCCCGCCCGGGCACTCCACCAGCCGGAACAGCCCCAGCCGTTCCGACAGCCGCGGATGCCAGGGCAAGCTGCGCGGCAGCGCCGTGTCCTGCTGGCAGTTGACGTAGGACTTGGCCAGGGGCGAGGCGGCCATCGGCGCCTTGAGCTTCACCTTGTCGGCGAGGGTCTTGTAAGGATGCGGATTGAGCTTTCGATACGCCGCCGTGGCCATGGCCAGGTCGGCGTCGTTCATGAACGCCTCGCGCCAGATCGTGAACGGCAGCATGACCGATCCGCCGCTCTCCGCGGCGAGCTTGCCGAAAAGCTCGACATAGGCCGGCGGAACCAGGTCGTTGAGCGATTCGCCCGGCTGCGGCACGAAAGCGTTGACGTAGACCAGCCGCTGGATCCGCTCCGCGATCAGTTCGGACGCGGCGGTGATGACCATGCCGCCGTAACTGTGGCCGACCAGCCGGATATGCCGCAGGTCGTGGGCGACGACGTAGGCGACCAGCGAGTCGACCGCGTCCTGCAGGCCGATCCGGCTGCGATCGTCGCCCGGACGGTTTCCGGCGAGCGTGGGGCAATGCACCTGGTGGCCGGCCCGCCGGATATGTTCGGCCGCCGGCTCCAGCTCGGCGCCGGTGTGCCAGCCGCCGTGAACGAGGACAAAGGTATCCGGCATTGGGTTTTCCGGCCGTGCCGCGAGGAGTGCCTTTATCCTAACACCGCGCAATAAAGCCCTTTGACGGCTACAACGGGTTCTGCGACGGCAGCCCCAGCGCGATCCGGCCCATCTGCTCGGTCACGCGGTCGACATGCCCCAGGATGTGCAGCGGCATCGCCTGGAAATCGCGGTAGCGCCGCTCGAACGGCGTGCCTTCGCGCAGCCCGTTGCCGCCGAGGATGCGCAGGGCCAGCTTCATCGCCTCGTCGCACATCAGCACCGCCTGCATGCCGGCCGAGCACTGCCGGAAATAGTCGGCCTCGGTCGGAACCAGCCGCCCTGCGATCCGCGCGTCGGTCTGTGCGATGGCGGCATACACCGTGTCCGTCGCCCCGTTGATCAGCGCCCGCGCGCGGCCGATGTTGAGGTGGATGGTGGGGCGCTCCGCCATCTTCGTGCCGAGGATCGCAACGCGGTTGGCGATGCCCGCGATCGTCTCATTGAGCGAAATCTCCGCCAGGCCGGTGGCCATGGCCCCCAGGAACAGCACCGACAGGCCCACCCAGTCCTCGCGGAAGCGGTGGTGGATCACCGGGTAGGCGGGATCGCGCAAGTGCTCCCGGTGCCGCATCGGCCAGGGCACCACCTGCGCCAGCGGCACCACCAGGCCCTCGTAATGGATGTGGTCGGTGGCCGAGGCGCGCACGCTCATGCCGTCCCAGGTCTCGCGGATGCGCACCTGCGGCTGGTGCAGGTCCGCCAGCGCGAAGCGCGGCCCCTGCTGCCCGGGCGACATGAAAACCACGCCCGCCCAGTCCGCGTACTTCGCGCCGGATCCGAACGCCGCCACGCCGCTCAAGGTCACCGACCCGTCTTTCTCGACGCCCGCCACTTCCGAAGACGCCCCGGCCGGAAAGCAGAACCACTGGCGCCGCGCGACGGCGTCGCGCAGCAAGCCCGTATGCCCGGGGCCGAGCAGGCCGACGAAGTGGTGCTGCGTCACCAGGTGGTTCCACAGGCACCAGGCCGTGGAGGTGCAGTGCGCCGCGATCGCGCGCAGTTCGTTGGCGATGCGCACGATGCTCTCGTCGAGGCCGGCGATCTCCGGGCTCGCCGCCATCCGCAGGATGTCGTTCTTGCGGATCTTCGCGAGCAGGTCGGCAGACAGTGAACGGCTCGCATCCGCAGCCGCCGCCTGCGCCGCGATGTCGGCGAGCAGCGGCGCGACGTAAACGGGGTCGCCGTAGACACGGCCGGCGGCCGTGCACGCATCGCTCATGGGGTTGTTTCCTCCTCCGGTCTGACTGCCCGCTTTTTCGATCCGGGCGCTTTTTCCGCTCGCACTTCGCAACTTAGCCTCGGCAAAGAACCATGAAGGGGAAAGCAATTGCCCCGTGGCAAGGCTCACCTCATCCTATTGCCGAGGCGGCGTCAGCTTCGTCTTTCAGCTCTTCCTGGCCGGGCAGGCGCCGCGGGGTCTGGCCGGGGCCGCAGCTGTGGATACGCTTGAAGGCGCAGCGGGCCGATCCTGGCTCGGCGAGCGCCCGAATTTGTCCTTGTAGCCGCGGCTGAAATGGGAGAAATCGGAGAATCCCCAGGTGTAGGCGATGTCCGTCAGCGTTCGGTGTTTCAGCTGCGGCGACTGGATCGCCTTCCGGCACTCGAGCAATCGCCGGTGCTTGATCCAGGCCTTGACGGTCCAGCCCGTGCCCTCGAAAAGGCTGTGCAGGTAGCGCTGGGAAACCCTTAGCCTCTCGGCGACCATCGCCACGCTGAGTTGCGGGTCGGTCAGATGTGCCAGGACGTAAGCCTGCACTTGCTCACGCCCCCGTCGAAGAAGCGGGCGCGAGCGAACGCCGCCGGGCAAGGTCGCAGCCGCGTATTCGCCGATCGAGCACAGCGTCTCCAGCATAATGTTGGCGAGCACCTTGCCCAGGTCATCATCGGTTGCCGGGCAGGAGGCGACGGCATGTGCGCAGCCGGAGACGATGCCCTGGAGGCTGTCTCCGATTTCGACGGCCTGCCCGGCGAGTTCGTCGATGCCGGGCAGGCGGCTGCGCAGGATCGCCCCTGGAACGACGATATGCGTCGATTCGTAGCTTCCGTGTCCGATCCCCTCCAGCTTTCCCCGCCACGCCTGGCGGGTGCTCAAAAAGCCAATTTGTCCGGCGCACAGCTCCGAGCTATGTCCGCGCTGGTCGATGGTGACTTTGCCGTTGTGCGGCAGGTAAAACAGGAAATCGTCGCTGGAATTGCGGCGAACGTGCTCGGCACTCCGCGCCGCCCAATGGGTGCCGCGTCCGCGGTAGCGCACCAGCTTGACCGCGCCCAGATCGAACTTGGTGAAAGATGAGGCGACTTCGCCCTCTTCCAGCTCATAGCCGCAATCGCAGGAACCGAAGGTGCGGCTGATCGCCTCGCTCAGGGGCAGTGACCTGCCGGACGACTGCCCGCTGGACAACTGCCCGCTGGACAACTGAGTTTCGCGCAGCGTCCATCGCTCGATCTGCATGGGTTTTTTCCTCCTCCAGACCCGCATACGTTACCCCATCCACTTTGACCCGGCGCCTGGTCCCTGCACATTCGGCCATCTCGGCGTGCACGAACAGGCAAGCGCTCGGGCAGGAATTGCGGCTCAATTCGAGACGTTCGGCGGGCGAATCGGTGCCGAGGAGGAGAATTCATCGATGTCGGAACCGGCTCATGCGCCAAGGCGGGCGGCCTTCACCGGGCCACTGCCCCTGATCCTGCTCGACCGGGCAAGTACGAATCCCGCTCGCACGTATCTCGAGGACGTGAGCGGCAGGCAGGTGAGCTACGCGGAGTTCCTCGCGCTGGTCGGCAAGTACATGACCCATCTTTGGCGGCTCGGCGTCGGCCCCGGGGACCGCGTCGCCGTCCTGATGCCGCAGGGGATCGACGCACATGCCGTCTGGCTCGCCATCGTCTGGCTTGGCGGCTGGGAGGTCCCTGTCAACATCGAATTTCACGGCGACATGCTCGCCTACCTGATGGCGGACGCAAAGGCACGGATAGCCGTCGTCGCGCCCGACCTGGCCGGTGCCCTTGCCCGTATCGCCAACAGGCTCGAACACTTGCAGAGCATCCTTGTTACAGACCCAAGCTTCGGCGGGCATTCCTACGATTTCGGCAGGGCGTCGGTCTCATGCTTCGATGCCGGCGTCGATGCGCACGCTGACGTCCGTCTTGCACCGTCAATCGGCGACGGCGACGTGGCCACGGTGATCTACACCAGCGGCACCACGGGCCCCTCGAAGGGTGTCCTGGTTCCCTGGGGCGAGTTTTACACGGCGCTCGACATCTACGGCTGCCGCAAGGACGGCAGCGACGTCCTTTACACGCCTTTTCCTATCAACCACCTGTCCGGAAAGGTGCCGATCTACGACATGGCCGCCCTGGGCGGGAAAGCCGTTCTCCGAAGGCGATTCAGCGTCGGCGAATTTTGGTCCGACGTCCGTTCCCACGGCTGCACTGCAACCATTCTCCTCGGCGGGACAGCGGCGTTCCTCGCCAACCAGCCGGCTGCGCCGACCGACCGGGATCACGGCATGCGCAACGTCGTGATGGTGCCGGTCATGGACGACTACCAGGCGTTCGCGGAGCGATTCAGTCTTTCCATCATGACGATCTACGGCATGAGCGAATGCGGATGGCCGTTCATGTCGCCGCCCACGGGGCTGGCAAATGCCCGATCCTGCGGACGTCTGCGCGACGGCTGGCACGTCCGGATCGTCGATGCAGCGGGAATCGATGTGCCCGTCGGCGATGCCGGCGAACTGCTGGTGCGCTGCGACCAGCCCCATGCCCTGATGCGGGGCTACCTCGATCGGCCCGAGGCGACGCAGAACGCGCTACGCGACGGCTGGTTTCACACCGGGGATGCCTTCCGCGCCGACGTGGACGGTAACTATTACTTCGTCGACCGGCTGAAGGACGCGATCCGCCGCAGGGGTGAGAACATCTCTTCGTTCGAGGTCGAAACGCTGGCCCTAAAGTATCCGCAGCTCGGCGAATGCGCGGCCGTCGCGGTGCCCGCCGAAACCGGCGAGGATGAAATCAAGCTGGTATGCACCGGCCGCGACGGCCAGGCCGTCGACCTCGAGGGCCTGGCGAGGTTTTGCGCCGAACAGATGCCAGGATTCATGGTTCCCCGTTACTTCGAGCAGCTCCCGGCCCTGCCCTACACCCCAACCAACAAGGTTCAGAAGACGGCACTCCGGGCCACCGGCATCGGGAACGCGTGGGATCGCCTGCTGCATCGGGCGACGGTGCCGCAAGACAAGAACGCGTCCACCAACAGGAGATGACACATGCCGACCGACAAAGCGGCTGAACAGCTTGCCGGCACCAGGAACTTCATGCCCCCAGGCCTGCGACTCGGCGACGAAGTGCTGACGGACCAGAAAAAGTACTACTCGGCCGAAATCGCCCGCCAGGAGTGGAATTCCCTCTGGACGCGTGTATGGACGATCGCCGGCCGGGTATCCGATGTCGCCTCTCCGGGCGACTACTTTCGGTACGAGCTCGGAGGCGAGTCGTTCGTCATCGTGCGATCGACAGACGATCGAATCCGGGCTTTTTACAACGTGTGCCAACACCGGGGGTCACGCTTCGATCTCGGCGAATTCGGTAACGCGGCGAAGTTCGTCTGCCCATTCCATAGCTGGGCCTGGAACATCGACGGCACCCTGAAGCGCATCACCGACATCGAGACATTTCCGCCCAAGACTGTCTGCGACCGCCCGAACCTCAGTGAGGTCCGCTGTGAAACCTGGGGTGGCTTCGTATTCATCTGCATGGACGACCGTGCGCCTCCCCTGACCGAGTTCCTGGGCACGCTGGCCGCTGCGCTGGCGCCTTACGGCATCGAAGAGATGATTGTCGCCAAGGATTATTCGGCGGACTGGCCAACGAACTGGAAAATCGGGCTCGACGCTTTCATGGAAGGCTACCACGCGCACGCGCGGCACCCGGAGCTGATCCGCATGATCGACGACTATAACTTCGAGTACGAAGTCTTCGGCAACGGCCACAGCCGGATGATCATCCCGATGACGGCCAAGAGTCCGCGCCTGAAGGACCCGTCGGCGCTGACCGCGGAGTTCTGCCTCTCGTTGCAAGCGGTCGGCTTGGACCCGCGCGAGTTCGAAGGGCGTCTGCAGGACGCGCGCCCGGCCATGATCGAGGGCAAGCGCCGCTGGATGGAGCGCTTCGGCATGGATCCGTCCGCATTCAGCGAGACCCAGATCATCGATGACGCCAACTACAACGTCTTCCCCAATATCACCTTCAATGCTCATCCCGAGGGCGTCCTGGTGATGCGCTTCAGGCCCCATGCCACCGATCCGAACCGCTGCCATTACGACGTCTGGGTGCTCACGCGCACGTGCGATGCGCCCGGATTCGCGATGCCGTTCTACATGGCCGTGCCGGAAGGCACCGATCTCAGCGGCAAGGGGCCGCGCCCTGCGCGCCGCCACATCAAGCACGGCGAAGAGGGTATGGGCTTGGTGCTCGACCAGGACGCCGAATTTCTGCCGACCGTACAGGCAGGGGTGCAGTCACGTGGATTCCGGGGCATCCGGCTCAGCCACCAGGAACTGCGGCTCCGCTACTATTACGAGGAATACAACCGACATCTTCGGGCCTGATGTAAAGGCGGCTTCCTCTGTCAGTGTCCGCGTTTGCTCTCACCGGGGATGCGAAACGAGCGCAAGCTATTGTAAATCCGGCACCAGAGCGCCGGTTCGCGTGACCCTGCGCCCGGGTGGCGGGCCGCAGGCACTAGGGGGTCTCCGCTTTGAGTGTGCACTGCATCAATTGATCGCAGAACGAACAATTCGGACCCCTTCACGGGGCTACTCGCGCTAACACCTTAAGGACTCGCTGCGTCGAAATGGCGGCGGATGAGCAACGTGCCGGGCCATTCAGGCAAACCGTGCACATCGTGCCGCAAGCCGGGCCAGGTTTCGCCGAAGCGCTGGACGAAATTCACGCCTCCGCGCGCGCCTTCCTCGTCAGCGGCTGCAGGAAGCGGCCCACCGCGGCATTGATTTCCTTCACCCTGGGCACGAACGCGGACATGTTGTACACGCCGCCGTGCACCAAACCAGCCAGCCGCTGGACGCGCGGGCATGCCGGCGGCCTGGAGCGCACGGCCGCAGGCCTCGCCGTCGGTGCCCGGGGCGCCTCCACTGAGTCGCATTTTCCTGCCACACGTCGCAATTCCGCCTCGGCGGGGAAACTCAAACCAGCTCGAAAACGCGCGCCCAGTCGTCGATCGCATCCTCTTGCCCCGGCCCCAGCTGGACCGCGATCTGGGTATAGCCGGCGCGCCCGAGCTCGCGGATGCGCTCGGCGAGGACATCCGGCGTTGCCGTGAACGTCATCTCGCGGATCAGCTCCGCCGTGATCAGCGGCGCCTCCTCCGGCCGCAGGAACATGAGGTGCCCGCGATGCAGCGTCAGGTAACGCGCGTCGGCGGGACTGTAGCCCAGGTAGATTTCGCGATAACGCTGCAGCAGCGCGGACAGAAACGGCGGCAGCGACGCCGATCCGGATCCGTCGAATCCGCCCTCGACCAGGCTGTGCAACACGACCGCGGCGGCCGGTCCGGCTTGCGCCTTCGCGCGGGGGCTGTCGCAGGCCTCGCCCTGCGCGAGCACCGCGCCGGCGATGAACGCCGTCGCCGACATGGTCCCTTCCGCGCGGCCGGCGGCGCGCCAGGACTCGCGCATGCCGGCGGCCTCGTGCAACGCGGCCGCCTGCCCGCCGATCAGGAAGTTCAGCCACCCCGCCCCGAGCTCCGCCGTAAAGGAGCGTATCTTCGGCCCCATCGCCGAGATGTGCAGGGGAATCGGATCGGTCGTGTTGACCAGGCCGGCCTCCGGATTGAGGAAGCGGATCTTCCGATGCAGCCCCTCGAAATCCCATTCCACCGTCTCGCGCGCGAGCAGGCCCTGGACGATGCGCAGGTAGTCGCGCAGGCTCGCCTGGGTGATCGCCTTCAAGCCCATGGTGCGGCGGCCGGTAAAGCCGGTGCCGACGCCGAAGTCGATACGCCCCGGCGCCAGCGCATTCAAGGTCGCCAGCCCGGCGGCGCTGACCGGTGCGATGCGATTCGTCGGAATCAGTACGCCGGTGCCAAGCCTGATCTTTTCGGTCTTGACCGCGGCCGCGCCCATGGCCGCGAACAGCTCGGCGTTGAGCAGCTGGGTGTCGTAGAACCAGGCGGTGCTGAAGCCCGCGTGCTCCGCCCGCTTGACCAGCTTCCAGCAATCCGACCAGGTCGGAATGGCGATGCCGTATTGCATGGGACCTCCTCCTCCTCGTGTCGCGCCGTCGTCGGCGGGCAGTCGGCAAAGCGGCCTTTGTGATTCACACCGGCCCGCGGCTGCAGACTGGCTTTGTCAGATCAGCGCTTTTCATGATCTGCAATGTTCGGGGCCGAAGCAACCCGATCCGAAACTGCCTTTGCCCTAGTCGTCCTGGTAGCGGCCCAGGCTGAAGGACGCAGCTACGTCCAAGCCGATGCTCGACCGCAGAGCGCCGCGCCCGGTTCTCTCCGCCGCCTATGCGGAAGCCACCCTGTAATTGGTGGCCATCTCCGTCTCCGGATTCCCCTTGATCCGCGTATGCATCAGCACCCGCTCCTGCCGGTAGTCGTAGGGCCGCGCGCGGTGCAGCAGGCAGCGGTTGTCCCAGACCGCAACGTCGCCCGGCCGCCAGTCATGCGTGTAAACCCGCGGCGGCTGGCAGGTGAATTCCAGCAGCGTGTCGAGCAGGGCCAGCGCTTCATCATCCGCCAGCCCGGGAATCCGGCAGGCATGGCGGCCCAGGTAAAGCGCCGGCCGCCCGGTGACGGGATGCACCTTCACCAGCGGCCGCAAGGGCGGCTCGCCGTCGAAGAAGCCGTAGCCCGCACCCGAACCGACTTTGTGACCGATCTTGGCCTGGGAATAAAAATAAGAGTGGTACGCCGACAGCGGCGCAATGCGTTCCCGCGTCGCCGCGTCGAGCGCATCGTAGGCCGCGCGGGCATCCGCCCATTGCGTCTGCCCGCCGGCGGGCGGTATGACGTGCGCGGACAACACCGATGCCTTGGCCGACAGGGGCATGTAGGAGCTGTCCGTGTGCCAGCCCTCGTTGCCGCGCAGAAGCTGCATGCGGTGCGAGTCCGCGTCCAGCAGCCGGCCATCGGCGGCCTTGTTGCTCACCGGCACGGTGGTCATCCCCTCGACGATCACCTCGATCTCGCCAAGGCGCCGGGCGAACGCCAGCTGTGCCTCCGCGCTCAGCTTCTGCCCCGGAAAAATCAGCAGTGCATGGCGGTTGAACGCCGCTTCGACCTCCCGCCACGCCGCATCGTCCAACGCGGCCAGGTCTAGCCCCGTGACCTTGGCTCCCAGCGTCGCATCCATCGGCTCGATCATGAGAGGCATTTTCGTTCCCATTTAGGAAGGTGATCGACGGAATACCGATCAATTATGCCGCTTCGCCGCTCGGCAAGGTCAAGGCGAAAGTCAGATGATCAATTGCTTAACTTCACAGCGGGCCTCATCAATTCGAGACTCATTTCCCGCGCGCTGTGCCTACTCCAGAAAATTGAGCTCCACCCCGTTGCCGGCCGGATCGGTCAGGAAAAGCTGCGTCTGCCCCAGTACCGGCACCCGCACCCGCCTAAAGGGCACCCCGCGGCTTTCCAGGTGGCGCTCCATCGCTTCGCGGTCGCCGCAGCGGAAAGCCGCGTGGTCGAACGTCGTGCCGCGGCCGGCCGCGCGCTCTTCGCCGGGCGGGCACTCCGCCAGGTGCAGCACGTCCTGCGCGCCCAGGTAGAGCCAGTAGCCGAAGATTTTGAACGGCGGGCGCTCGCCGACCCGGAGCCCCACCACGTCGGTATAAAACTCGCGCAGCGCCTCCAGCAGCGGCCGCGGGGCGCGCAGATTGTAATGAGCGAAGCTTTCGATCATGGCCTGCTCCTCCTCTCGGCGGGATTGTGCGCCTGCGCCGCGCGCGCGGATAGCGTGCACCCCGATGCTGGCCTGCCGTCCTCGTCGGCGTCGAGTACACTGCCCAAGCAGCGTCACTGCGCTGCCCGAGAACTCAGGAACAGGAGGAAACGCCATGAGCAATTCGCTATATGACATCCCGCTGAAGCGCATCGACGGCACGCCCGCCCGCCTGGCGGACTACCGGGGCAAGGTGCTGCTGATCGTCAACGTCGCCTCGAAGTGCGGCCTCACTCCGCAGTACCAGGGCCTGGAGGCGCTTTATCAGAAGCAACGCGCCCAGGGCCTGGAAGTGCTGGGCTTCCCCGCCAACAACTTCAAGGCGCAGGAGCCGGGCAGCGACGCCGAGATCAGCCAGTTCTGCACCTCCACGTACGACGTGCACTTCCCCCTGTTTTCGAAGATTTCGGTGCTGCCGCCGGACCAGCATCCGCTCTACGCGCAGCTCACCGCGGCAAAGCCGGATTCCACCGGCGAAGGCCCCTTCCGCGAGCGCCTGAAAGGCTATGGCGTGGATCCCGCCAGCCGCACCGACGTGCTGTGGAACTTCGAGAAATTCCTGATCGGCCGCGATGGCAAGGTGGCCGGCCGCTTCTCCCCGGACGTGGCCGCCGACGACCCGCGCCTGACAGGCGCCATCGAGGCGGAGCTGGCCAAAGCCGCTTGAAGGATGATGAGGAGCGCGGGAATAACTTGCCCGCGCGTCCCAGGCAACTAAAGGGGCCGCACCGGCCCCTTTATCCTTTGTCATCATAGCCGGCATGTGCGGCCGGTATGCCATCTCTGCTCGACGCGATGCCTGGGCTACGGTGGGCGACTATCTGGGCGGCGCCGTCGAGGCGGCGCTGGCGGCCCTGGAGCCGCGCTACAACATCGCCCCCGCTACCTCCATCCCGGTGGTGATCCAGAACCGGCAGACCGGCGAAATCGCCCTGGAAATGGCCCGCTGGGGCTTCGTGCCGCACTGGTGGCGCGAGCTCGCGCCGCCGAAATTTTCCACCATCAACGCCCGCAGCGAGGATGTCGGCCACAAGCCGATGTGGCGCGACGCGTTTCGCACGCACCGCTGCCTGGTGCCGGCCACGCATTGGTACGAATGGCAGGAAGCCGGCGGCGTCAAGCAGCCGTATGCGCTGGTAGTGGACGAAGGCAAGGTCTGCATGTTCGCCGGCCTGTACTCGCTCTGGAAGCCGGCCGACAAGCCGGAAGCGATTTACACGGCGGCGATCCTGACGCGCGCCGCGTCCCCAAGCGCCGCCGAGGTGCACGACCGCATGCCGCTGGTCCTTCACCCGGCCGTGTGGCGCCGCTGGCTCGACCCCGAGCTGAACGAGGCCGCGTCCCTGAAAGAGCTGATGATCGACCAGGCGATCCTGGAAACCCGCAGCTGGAAAGTGAGCCGCGCCGTCAGCAACTGGCGCAACCAGGGGCCCGACGTGCTGCGGCCGGCTTCGTGAAGCGCGGTTACAGTGCGCCGTTGTGCCGGAACCTGGAATTTCATATTGGAGATGGTCGGGACTGGTGATTTGGAGAGGCCCTTCAAAAACAAAGGAGCAAAGTCAAATTGCTCCGCTCGTAAACGGCTGATCTGGCTGGGGGTCAGCCACGCACTCGCCTGGGTCCAGATTTGCGTCTTCGCAATAACGGAGTCTGATTCGATCCACCGGGGGCACGTAATGCGCACTATCATCTTACCCGCGGCGCCTGTCGCTTTTGCGCTCGCCTGCATTATGACTGGCTGCGCTGAACCGCGCCCTAGAGTGGCGGCCTCGTCGCTTGACCCCAAGGCCATAACCGCACCAGCGGCCAGCGGTACGCCGCTGCGGCTTCCCGTGGCCCTGCCACCTGGGATTTTGCCGCGGCCCGATCCAGCGAGCATCGGGCAGATTGATCTTCAACTCGCGGCTGCCTTGCGCTACCCAGCCGCTGCCAAGGCTGCCGGCGAGCAAGGCCAGCCCATGGTGAGTTTTGACATCGACCGCGACGGTCGAATCCTCGACGCACACCTTGCGCAGGATTCCGGCTCAGACCCGCTCGACGCCGAAGCAGTGGACGTATTCAAGCGCATTGGCGCATTTCACATCAAGGTGCCAACCAGCCATGCCCCTGGCCACGAACGCTTCACGCTCGGCTTCGGAATTGGGTTCTACTTATTCCACGACAGCCAGAGGGACCCTGCCAGGGCGGAAGACGCACCGGAAGGTGAGGCGCGCGAGATCGTCACATCGATTCCCGACGGCTGGCGCGCGGGCCTCGTCGCCGCCATCGGCAATGCCGTGCAAAAGCCGGCGGATCTGCCTGAACACTACAAGCTCGTGCTGCACCTGCTGCTCGACAAGGATGGCCAGCCGTGAGGTGCCCCCCGAATTTCGTCTTCCAAGGGTCGATGCGTATCATTGAGACCTGAGGGAAGACGAGATGAAGAAGATACCGAAACAGGAGTATACGGCCGAGTTCAAAGAGCTGGCCGTCAAGCGAGCGCTGGAAGT
>JADHNH010000041.1 GCA_016779605.1 Nevskia sp.
CCAAGCTCAACGACTACGTCCTCAGCAAGGGCTACCAGCTGTTTCCGCCGTCGGCGGGTTCGCGCAGCCGCAAAAAACGCAGCAAGCCTTCGCTCAAGCAGATCCTGTTCACCAGCGTGTTCAAGGGCGAATACTGGTAGGGCCGCTTGCGGATCGCGGTCCCGCGAAATCCACAAGCTCTAGGGAAGGCCTGAAAAAATCCATGCTGGATTTTTCAGACGACGGCCGTCGAATGAGGCGGGCCATCCCTGGCACTGAAGAAGCCCGAATAAATCAGGGCTTGATCAGTGCATGGCGCGCGCGAGCCGCCGCCGGTATTCCTGCGGGCACAGGCCGAAGCGCTCGGAAAAGCGCCGGCTGAAATGCGACAGCTCCTGGAAGCCCCAGGCGAATGCGATCTCGGTGATCGAGCGGTCCGCGCTGGCCGGGTCGGCCAGGGCCTGATGGCAGCGCTGCAGGCGGCATTCCAGGATCTGCTGGCCGACGGTGGTGCCCGAACGGCGCGCCACCGCAAACAGCCGGCTGAGCGAAATTCCGAGCCGCCGCGCCACCAGGCCGGGGCCCAGCGCCGGGTTCTGCAGCTCCTCCTCGATCACCTGGCGGATGCGCAATGCATGCTCGGCTTCGCGCGCCGCCGCGGCGTCGCCCGCCGCGCCGGCGAAGGCGCAGCCGATCAGCCCGGCGAACAGCCCGGGCAGCATGCGCACCTGGCCGGCGTCGAGGGTGTCGCGCACCCGCCAGGTGCTGCGCACCATGTCGCGCAGCAGGGCGGCGGCGCCGCCGCCGGCCGCCAGCACGGTGCCGCAGCGGCGTTCGATGTCGGGATGCTGGGCGCGCAGGAACTCGGTGGGCAGGGTCACGGACAGGATGCGCACCGGGCCGGACTGGCGCGCCTCCAGCGGCTCGCCGACGTTCATCAGCACCAGCGTCTTGGGCCCGCACAGCGCGCGCCGGCTGCCCTGGTCGAACTCGAAGCAGCCGTCTTCGACCAGCATCAGCACGATCCTGCGGCCGGCCGGCTCGCGCGCCTGCGCGGTCACCTGCGCGCGCACCGGCCCGCCGGAGAACACGTGCGACAGGCAGAATGCGCCGACGTGGCGGCCGACGACCTGCCAGGGCACCTGCTCGGCGCGTTCGGATTCCATCGACATCGGCGCATAAGTGTCGGCAATGGCGGACTGGTAGCCCGACAAGCCTTTGACCGCCCGGCGTCGCGGCGGCGCCAGCTCCTGCTTATCCATCGACCCTCCTCCTCCAGTCCCGCACCGCATGTTCGGTGTCGCCGCCGGCCACGGGCTTTACCCCCGCTGCAAGGCGGATATGGATCTGGTTGGCCAATAGCCTAGCGCACCGGCGTTGCGGGCGCAGTATTGGCGGGCAAGTACTGCGAAAGCCAGGGACAAGCAGCGCCGCGGGCGACGCCCTAGGATGCCCGTGCCCACCTCAAGGAGCATGCACCATGGCGGACTTCGACCTCATCATCCACGGCGGCACCATCGTGGACGGCCAGCGCACCCCGCGCTTCGCCGGCGACATCGGCATCAAGGACGGCAAGGTGGCGGCCATCACCGGCGCCGGCGGCCTGTCGAAGAAGACCGCCGACAAGAACATCAACGCCCAGGGCCTGATCGTCGCCCCCGGCTTCGTCGACCTGCACACCCACTACGACGCGCAGATCTTCTGGGATCCCTACTGCTCCACCGGCGGCTGGCACGGCATCACCTCGGTGGTGATCGGCAACTGCGGCTTCGGCCTGGCGCCGGTCACGCCCGAGCTGCGCGAACGCGCGATGCTGGCGTTGACCCGCAACGAGGCGGTGTCCTACCAGGCCATGAAGGTCGGCCTGCCGTGGAACTGGGAGACCTTTCCGCAGTACCTCGACGCCATCGAGCAGACCCCCAAGGGCGTCAACGTGCTGGCCTACGTGCCGCTGACGCCGGTGCTGACCCTGGCCATGGGCGGCACCGACGCCGCCAAGGCGCGCCGGCCGAACGCCGGCGAGATGACGCAGATGAAGCAGATCATCTCCGAGGCGATGGACGCCGGCGCCTGCGGCCTGTCGGCGCAGCGCCTGGGCACCAACTCCATCCAGCGCGACTACGACGGCACGCCGACGGTGACCGACGTGATGCACCTGGACGATTTCCTCGACCTGTGCGCGGTGCTCAAGGACAAGGGCCGCGGCGCCGTGCAGGTGCTCGGCCTCACCGCCGAGGAGACCGAGCGGGTCTGCGAAGTCAGCGGCGCCAGCGTGATCTACAACGTCGTCGCGCTGGAATGCGACCAGCACGGCATGAAGACCCACGGCGCCTGGGAGTCCTTCACCGACTGGATGGAGGACGCCAACCGGCGCGGCCTGCGCGTTTCGGCGCAGACCGTGATCACCGGCATCGACTACGAGTTCACCTTCGAGGACTGGAACCTGTACGACTACAGCCCGCACTGGCGCGAGCTGTGCATGGGCAGCGTCGCGCAGAAGATCGAGAAGATGAAGGACGCCGCAAGGCGCGCCGCGGTGCGCCGGGAGTACGACGAGCTGATGGAGCGCACCCACGGCGCCGCCGCGGCCATGAACGTCGAAGGCCGCGACATGGCCGCCACCGAGACCGCCGCCACGCCGCTGCAGCAGTTCATCACGGTGGCCGACAACGCGGTGATCCTGGTCGAGTGCGAGGAGCTGGAGCGCTACGAGGGCATGACCATCCGCCAGATCGCCGAGCAGGAAAACAAGCACCCCTGCGACACCATCCTGGACATCGCGGTGGCCGACGAGCTGCGCACCACCTTCGCCACGCCGCCCAACCAGTACAACCTGCAGGAGATGCAGAAGCTGCTGCTCAAGCCCTACACCATCCCGGGCGTCTCCGACGGCGGCGCGCACATGAAGTTCGCCGTGTTCGGCCGCTACCCCACCGAATACCTGGTCAACTACGTGCGCGACAACAAGCTGGTGGACCTGGAATACGCACACTGGCACCTGAGCGCGGTGCCGGCGCTGTACGCCGGCCTGATCGACCGCGGCGTGATCCGCATCGGCGCGCCGGCCGACATCGTGGTCTACGACATGGACGAGCTCGGCTGGACGCCGGCGGAAAAGGCCTACGACATGCCGGCCGGCGACTGGCGCCGGGTCACCCACGGCATCGGCTACCGCTACACCATCGTCAACGGCCAGATCACCTTCATCGACGGCGAATGCACCAACGCCACGCCGGGGGTGCTGCTGCGCCACGGCCACGCCTGATCGGCATGCCACCGCGACCGCAGGTCCTGCAACGGTGACGCTGCATCGCCTGGAGTGCGCCGAGCCGCTCAAGCCCGGCGACATCCGCCCGGTCCAGGTGCAGGGCCGCGCGCTGGTGCTGGTGTGCGGCGAGCGCGGGCCGGCGCTAGTGGACGCGATCTGTCCGCACGCCGGCGCGCGGCTGGCCGAGGGCGAAGTGGTCGGCCACCGCCTGCGCTGCCCCGGCCACCGCTTCGTCTTCGACCTGGACACCGGCGACTGCGCGCGCGGCCGCCGCGAGGGCTGGGGGCCGCTGAAGGTATACCCGCTGCAGAACGTCGACGGACAACTGTTCGTCGAACTGTAGCGGGCGGCGGGAAGCTACGAGGCCATCCCGAACGCCGCCGCCAGCAGCTCGTAAGACCGCAGCCGCTCTTCGTGGCTGTGCACGTTGGTGACCACCATCACCTCGTCGGCGCCGCAGTCGCGCGCCATCGCCTCGATGCGCTCGCGCACCTGCGCCGGCGTGCCGACGAGGGTCAGCGCCTTGTTCTGGCGCACGATCTCGCGCTCGTCGGCGGCATACGGGTAGGCCAGCGCCTCTTCCGGGCTGGGCAGCGGCAGGAATTCGCCGCGGGCGATGCGCAGCCGCCCCAGGTCCATGGTCGCGGCCAGGTATTCGGCGCGCTCGTGGCTCTGTGCGCAGACCACCGCCACGCCCAGGATCGCGTGCGGCCGGGCGAATTGCGCCGACGGCCGGAACTCCTCGCGGTAGGCGGCGAAGGCCGGCGCCGGCGGCGTCGGGCTGAAATGGCTGGCGAAGCTGTAGCCCATGCCGGCGCCGCCGGCCATGCGCGCGCTGGCGCCGCTGGAGGCGAGGATCCAGACCGGCGGCAGCGGCACGTCGTCGGGCATGGCGCGCACCGTGCGGAACGGGTGGCGTTCCGGAAAGCCGTCATTGCAGAAGGCCAGCAGCTCGGCCAGCATCGACGGGAACTGGTCGCCCTCGAAGGCGCGCAGCGCCCGGCTGGCGCTGTGGTTGGAGCCGGGCGCGCGGCCCAGGCCCAGGTCGATGCGGCCGGGGTGCAGCGCTTCCAGCATGCGGAACACCTCGGCCACCCGCAGCGGCGGATGATTCGGCAGCATGATGCCGCCCGAGCCGACACGGATGCGCCGCGTCGCCCCGGCCGCGTTGCCGATCAGGATTTCCGGCGCGGAGCTGGCCACGCTTTGCATGCCGTGGTGCTCGGCAAACCAGTAGCGCGCGAAGCCCAGCCGGTCACCCAGGCGCGCCAGGTCCACCGTGCGCCGTGCCGCCAGCGAGGGCGGCACGCCGGACGGCACCGGCGCCAGGTCGAGGATCGACAGGGGAATGGGCAAGGGAGCGGACATGACGGTTGGCCCATTGTGCGAGAGACTGCGCGCGAACGGTAGCCGGTGCGCATGCCGGCATGGCCAAGGACCCGCAGCAACGAGCTCGCTTCCATGAATCTACGGTTCTCCACGCGCGGCGGCGCCAGCGAAGCGGTGGTCCACCTGACGGTGCTCGAAACCCTGCACTTCGGCGGCATCGTGCGCCGGCGCGGCGAGGCCTTGTGCCGGCCGCAATCGAGCCTGCCGAACCTCGAGCCGCTGCCGGTGCAGACGCTGGGTGCGCGCCGCTGCTGCAGCGCCTGCATCGCCGCGATGGGCCGCATCCGCATCCGGCAGCAGGTCGCCTTGCCGCCCGCGGCCGGCGTGCTGGCCGGCGACCTGCTGCGCGGACTGGAAGCCGGGAGCAGGAAGCGGGGGCCGGCGCCGCCGCGCCCGGCGATCTCCTTTACCGGCGGCGACCGCTGAGCGGCGGGGCATTGCGCCGCCAGCGGCCGCGGCACGGCCTGCGATTCAGCCCCGGCGTGCCGGCCCGCAATGGACCGCGCGGGGAAATTTCCAAGGAACGTATCTGCAGGCTGCTTTTGCGCGCCGGTGCCGTCTCTGTGACGTGCTGCGCAGCCTGGTGCGCAGGCGAGCCGGACAGCGGCCGCCGCGCTGGTTAGAATCGACGCCGGCGGCCGCAACGGGGGCTTTGCTGTGGCTGCCGGTGCCGCAGGCGCCGGCAAAGACACGGCCCTGCGGGCAGGGCATTTGCGGCCGATAAGCGTTTGCAGGAAGCACGCCGATCCGTGCCTCAGGCACGAGGCCGACGATTGATGACGAACACGCCATGGCGGCACGGCTGGTCACTTTAGGTTTGCCTGCGGCAGTCCGGCCGCCGCGGCTTCATGGTGCCCGGCGACTGGCGCGATGGGCGATGGCGGGCCTGCTGGCCCTGCCGCCATTGCTGGTTCCGGCGGCGCAGGCCTCGCCGGCGGGCGAGCCGCCGATGGCGCGGTTTACCCCCGACGTGGACGCCGACCAGCAGAATTTCGCCATCGCGCAGGACGCCGCCTCCAGCGTGTACCTCGCCAACGGCCGCGGCGTGCTCAGCTTCGACGGCGACCGCTGGCGGCTGATCCGGCTGCCGAACGGCGACCTGGCGCGTTCGCTGGCTTTCGACGGCCGCTCGCGCATTTATGTCGGCGGCTACAACGTATTCGGCTACCTGGAACGCGACGACACCGGCGAAGCGCGTTTCCACGACCTCACGGCCCCGTTCAGGCCGCTGCTGGGCGGCGAGGATTTCGCGGATATCTGGGATGTTAACGTCGGGCCGCAGGGCGTCTTCTTCCGCGCCGTGCGCCACCTGTTCCTGTACCGCCCCGACGGCGGCGCCGTGCGGCTGTGGCGCTATCCCGGCCGCTTCGGCGCAATTGCGCCCCTGGGCGGCGACATTTTCCTGCAATTCCGCGGCGAAGGCCTGCGCCGCTTCCGCGACTGCGACTGGCAGCCGGTCGCCGGCACCGGCGACCTCAAGAACCTGATCGACCGCTGGGTGCCGCTGCCCGGCGGCGGCCTGCTCAGCCTGGCCAACGACGGCCGCTGGCGGCAGTGGGACGGCGAGCGCGTGCGCGACTACCCCATGCCCGAGGGCTCGCCGCCGTCGTCGCTGTTCATCGACGGGCGCCTGTTGGACAACGGCGCGCTGGCGTTCGCCGGCAACGACGGCACCGTGCGTCTGTTCGACCCGCAGCGGCGCCTCTGGAGCACGCAGCGCGTCGAGCCCGGCTGGCTCGGCGGCCTGGTCGTGGCGCATGACGGCGGCCTGCTGGTGGCCGGCAACCTGGCGCTGTACCGCATCGGCTGGCCGGGCGCCTGGAGCGTGATCGGGTCTTCTTCGGGCTACGGCGGGGTGACGCACCAGGTGCGGCGCTGGGGCGAGCGCTGGTTCGCGCTGGCCGACACCGGCGCCTTCGCGGCCGGGCCGGCGCCGCGGCCGGGAGAGCCCGCCTTCCGCCGGCTGGACTGGACCGCCGACGAAGCCTGGGACCTGCTGCCGCTGGATGCGCACAACGCCCTGTTCGCCGAAAGCTACAAGCTGGAATGGACCGACGGTACGCGCCGGCGCCCGCTTGCCGACTACGGCGATCTCTATCCGCGGCTGCTGCTGCGCTCGCGCTTCGACCCTTCCGTGGTCTACGTCGGCACCGAGTTCGGTGTCGCGCTGGCGCAGGGCCAGGGTGCCGACTGGGCCTTGCGCGTCAACCGCGGCAGCCGCACGGCCGACGTCACCAGCCTGGTGGAAACCGCCGCGGGCGAAGTCTGGTTCGGCAGTTCGCGCGACGGCGTGCACCGGGTGCGCTTCGCCGCCGACCGCTCGCGCATCGCCGAGGACCGCGCCCTGGGCAGCGCCGACGGCATCGCCTACGGCGCCGTGCCCGAAGCCTCGGTGACCGTCGGCGACGACGGCGCGCTGGTGGCGACGACGGATGCCGGGCTGTTCCGCTGGAACGGCGAACGCTTCGAGCGCAGCCGGCTGGATGGCCTGGAATCGCTGCGCCCCGAGGGCGAGATGCTGCGCCTCGCCGCGGGCGCCGGCGGCGAGCAATGGGCCTATGGCCGGCGGCATGTCTACCGCCGCCCGCCGCACGGCGCCTGGCACATGGAGGAGATCGGCGACGTGCTCGACGGCGGCGTGGAGACGATTGCCTTCGACGACGCCGGCGTCGTGCTGCTCGGCTGCACCGGCTCGATCCTGCGCTACGATCCGGCGCAAGCGGACGAAGGCGGCGGCGCCCCGGCGATCCGGGTGAAGTCGCTCAAGCGGGTCGAGGCGGACGGCAGCGGCCGGCTGCTGCCGTTGCAGCCGGCAGCCCAGCCGCGTTTTGTCAGCAACAGTTTCAGCCTCGAGTTCCGTTTCGCGCTGCCGGACTACCGCACTGCGCACGGCGCCGAATACCAGGCCCGGCTGATCGGTCACGACAGCGGCTACTCGGACTGGACGCGGGCGACGCGCTTCATCTACAAGCACCTGGAACCGGGCGACTACACGTTCCTGGCGCGTGCGCGCGACAGCCGCGGCCGCATCAGCCAGACCGCCCCCTACGGCTTCAGCGTGGTGCCGCCCTGGTACGCCACCGGCTGGGCCAGGACGCTGTGGGCGCTGCTGCTCACCGCGGCCGTCGCCGGAGCGGCCTCAACCGTTTCCGGCGTGCGGCTGCGCCGCGCGCGCGCGGCGCAGCGGCAGCTGGAAGCCATCGTCGCCGAGCGCACGCGCGAGCTGGAAACCGCCAACCGGCGCCTCAACGAGCTGGCCAACCTCGACGGCCTTACCGAGGTCGCCAACCGCCGCGGGCTCGACGCCTGGCTGCACCAGTCCTGGCAGCGCTGCGGCGACAACGGCCGGCCGATGGCCCTGATGGTCATCGACGTCGATCACTTCAAGGAATACAACGACAGCCACGGCCACCTGGCCGGCGACGAACGGCTCAAGCAGATCGTGGCCCAGCTTTCCCACTGCCTGCGCCGCAGCGAGGACATGGTGGGCCGCTACGGCGGCGACGAGTTCGTGGCGGTGCTGCCGGGTGCCGAGCTTGCCTCCGCCCGCAAGGTCGGCGAAGCGATGCGCCTGCAGGTGCGCAGCAGCGGGCTGGGCACCATCTCGGTGGGCATCGCCGCGCGCATGCCGCGTCCCGGCGAGCCGGTATCCGCGCTGCTGCACGAAGCCGACGAAGCCTTGTATCGGTCCAAGCGGCAGGGCAGGGACCGGGTCACGGCGTTCGGCGACGCCGCCTAACCCCGGATCAGCCGCGCGGCCGCAGCGCCTGGCCCAGCGCGCGCAGCAGCGCTGCGCCGTCGCCGCGCCAGGCGCTGCCGTGCATGCAGGCCAGCGTGGTGGGTTGCTCGGCGGCGAGCCTTTCCAGGATGCCGGCCGTGTCCGGCGCGTGCGCGAAGTAGTCCAGCGGCCGCCGGAACGCTTCGCTCGGTTCGAGGATGTCGGATTCGACCAGCGGCGGCTCGCCCGTTCCGCCACGCGTGAACAGGTCGCCGCAGAAGAACGTGCGCGTGCTGGTGTCCAGCATCAGGCCGCAGTCCCAGCCGTGCGGCATGTGCGGCGTGTCGAACCAGCGCATCGTGTGGGCGCCCAGGCACAGCGTCTCGCCGTCGGCCAGGGCACGCGCCGGCCGGTCGGCGAAGTCGTTGCATGAAGTCATGGCGGCGATGCGCCCGCACAGCGGCACCGCGGCCGGCGCCACGGCCAGGAACTCGTTCATCGCCCCGCATTCGTCGGCTTCGAAGTGCGACAGGCCGATGTAGCGCAGCCGCTCCACCGGCATCACGCCGCGGATCGCCTCCTGCACCAGCGGGAACATCCGGCGCGGGCCGGTGTGGAACAGCAGCGGCTCGTCGTCCACCACCAGGTACTGGTTGAAGTTGAATTGCATGCCGCCGGGTATCTGCACCGGCGTGTTGATGCGGTAGATGCCCGGGGCGATCTCGTGGACGTTGGTGCCCGACTGCGCGTTGGTGATCATGGAGTTTGCTCTGGCGGTGCGGCCGATGATGCAGTGTGGGGGAAGTATGCACGAGCCGCGGCCACGGCGACGGCGCCGCACGGGGCGCTGCGGCCGTGAGGCTGCCTGGGCGCGGGGAATTGCGCCGGTAACTTTTATCTACAGTCGGCGGCACCCGATGTGGGGTATGAAGACAGGTCGACTCGCTGCGCGGCGCATTGTTTCGTTGGCTGGTTGCCGAATCCGCAGTCGGGGGCACCGTGACCGGGGAGCACATGGAAATGCGATGCGGGATTGCTGCAGGATTCTGGCTCCCTGAGTTGGCAAATTTTCGAGCGGAGCAGGTCATTATCAGTCGCAATCCTTCCGATCCGGCCGGCGTGCCCGGCGTGCCGGCTGCGGACGCGCCGTGAGCAGCAAGCTTTCGTTCTTCGCCGAGCTGCAGCGCCGGCACGTCTACAAGGTCGGCGCGATGTATTGCGTGGCCGGCTGGCTGCTCGTGCAGGTGGTGACGCAGGTGCTGCCGATCTTCGACATCTCCTTCCCGGTCCAGCGCCTCCTCGTCCTGGCGGTCGTCGCCGGCTTCCCGGTGGCCCTGGTGCTGTCCTGGCTGTTCGACATCACGCCGCAAGGCATCGTGCGCACCGCCGACGTGCCGGACGGGGGCGAGACCCCGGCCGCAATCCGCCAGCGGCGCCGGGCGGACCGCAGGCTCAGCGCCATGCTGGTGGCCACCCTGTTCGCCGCCGCGGTTTATTTCGGCATCGACAAGATGGGCTTGCTGGCCGCGCCGGCGAGCGCAACGGCCGCCTCGGCGAAAAAATCCATCGCCGTGCTGCCGTTTGCGAACCTGTCCGACGACAAGGCCAATGCCTACTTCGCCGAAGGCATGCAGGACGAGATCCTGACGCACCTGGCAAAGGTCGGCGCCCTCAAGGTGATCTCGCGCACTTCCACCCAGCAGTACGCCGCCAATCCCGGCAACTTGTCCGAGATCGCCAAGCAGCTCGGCGCCAGCAACATCCTCGAAGGCAGCGTGCAGAAGTCGGGCGACGCCGTGCACGTCAACGTGCAGCTGATCGAGGCGGCCACCGATTCGCACCTGTGGGCGGAAACCTACAACCGCAAGCTCAACGACGTCTTCGGCGTCGAGGGCGAGGTGGCGCAGACCATCGCGCGGACGCTGAACGCCGAGCTCAACGGCGCCGAGCTGGCGCAGATGGCCGCCGCGCCCACCAACCATGGCGAGGCCTACGACGCCTACCTGCACGGCCTGTCGTACTCGCTGCATCCGGACCCGGGCGGCGAAAACAGCGCGCAGGCGATCGCCGCCTTCGAACAGGCGGTGCGGCTCGACTCCGGCTTTGCGCTGGCCTGGGCGCGGCTGTCCCGCGAGCACAGCTATATCTATTTCTACCACGACGCCTCCGGCGGCCACCGCGATGCGGCGGCGGCCGCACTGGCGCAAGCCCGCCAACTGAGCGCCGACCTGGCCGAGACGCGGGTGGCCGAGGGCTTCTACCGGTACTGGGTGGAAAAGGACATTCGCCGCGCCAAGGCCGTCTTCGAGCAGGTGCAGGCGCAGTACCCCAACAACGAAGACGCCTTCTTCGCCCTGGCCGCCATCGCGCGCCGCCAGGGCCGTTGGGACGAGGCCCGCAACCTGTATCAGCACGGCCTGGATCTGATTCGAAAATCCTTCAGGCGAACCGCGCAGAACTGAGCAGGACCGCGTGCCGCGGGTCGATCTTGTTGGCGGGGCCTTTCCACGGCAACCACACGCCCCGCCCGGCCCGGACATTTCCGGCGCCGCCGCCGCGCAGCGTGCCCGAACCGCCAGGCCACCGCGCTTCGGGTACACTGGCTCGCAATTTGCAAATGTGAACGCTTGGTAAATCCGCTGCGCCGGCGGACCCGGGCCAAGTCACCGTGCAATGCGGCAGCGGGTGTGCGCAAAAATTGGGGGATCCAAGGTGAGTGGGTCATTGCTTGGGCGCAGGCGGAGGCGTCTTCGCGGCTTCGCCTTTGGCAAGGCCGTCTTGCGGCCGGCGTCGATCGTGGCACTCCTGGCCATGCAAGGGCTGCCGGCGGCGGCCTGGGCGCACGAGCCGGACTTCACGTTCGGCGCCGACACCGCGATCGGATTCGACACGAACATCAAGTACGCGGAGGACTCCCGCGACGTCGTCGGCAGCGCGGTGGCTTCCGAGGATTTGCGCGCCGACTACCTGCGCCGGCTCGGCGAGGATTTCGCCGCGCAGCTGCGCGGTTCCCTCAAGGGCGAGCAGTATTTCCGCTACACCAACATCTCCAGCGTCAAAGGCGCGGGCATGCTGCGCCTGGTCTACCGGCCCAGCGGCGCCTTTTTCGCCCCCGAGCTGTCCGCCTGGGGTTCGGCCGCCTACTGGCGATTCGGCAGCTACATCCGCACCAGCCGCGAATACCGCTACGGCCTGGCCGCCGCCGAAGGCCTGACCACGCGGATCAGCCTGCGGCTGAGCCTCAACGGCTCGCGCCGCATCTCCAACACCCAGGTTTTCACCATCGACAGCCGCTGCGCCGGGCTGGGCCTGGACTGGCGCCTCGCCGACCGCCTTACCGCCTACGGCAACTACCAGTATCACTACGGGCAGGTGGTCTCCACCGGTACCCCCAGCGGCAGGATTGTCGGCGCCGCCGACGTGATCGAGCCCGACGACGCCTTCGGCGGGCAGGCGGCCGGCCAATTTGCCTACCGGCTCAAGGCCCATACCGGCATCGCCGACGCCGGCCTCAATTATTTCCTGTCGCCCCACATGGCGATCGACGCGCAGGCGCAGTACATCGAATCCCACGCCCGGCTGGACAACCGCTATTCGAGTTGGATCAGCACCGTCAGCCTGCTGCTGAGGTTTTGAGATGAGCGCGCGCATCGCCTGTTCCGGCCTGCTGCTTGGTGGCGCATCCTTGATCGCGGCCTGCACCGGCGGAGGCGCGTCGAGCCAGACGGCCGCACCCGATTTCGCAAGCCGGTTTACCAGCAGCCACTTCCTGCAATTCCTCAACCGTCAGCCCAGCCTGGCCGCGGGCAGCTACCGGCTGGTGGCGGCGACGCAGCAACCGAATCAGGCCGGCAGCTTCACCCTGTCCGTCACTTTGGACGAAGGCACCGTCCAGACCTTCACCGGCACCTGGACCGCGTCCGGAGGGGCGGACCCGGCCGCGGCCGGCAACCCGGGCTTTCCGCTCGTGCTCAAGCTCGCCGGCGGCCTGCGCGGCAGCCTTAGCGCCAGCCTGCCGGCGCAGCTTTACCTGCTGGACCGCGCGGGCAACGTGATCGCGGGCGGCGGAGCGGCCGCAGGCGCCGAAACCGTGAGCCTGAACCTGCCTTCCTCGCAAACCGACACGGCGGCCTACGCCGCCGCGTACTACCAGGCGATCGACCCCGGCAACACGCGCGACACGTTCGACAAGTGGTTCCAGGCCAACGGGTTCGGCGCCGGCGACACCGCGCACGCGATCTTCCGCGACACGGTCGATCTGGGCTACGGCCGCGACATGCACCTGGAGCGCCGCGCGGACGGCGGCATCGCCGTCTACGTGCGCAACTTCCAGGTGAGCAACGTCGCCGGCCAGCAATACAGCTCATTGAACCTGGATGCGGCGATCGACCAGGATCCGCAGTACCTTTTGGGCATGAACGCGATCGAGTGGGGGCCGATCCACGACGCCGCCGGCCAGCCGGTCGACCTGAACGGCGACGGCATCGTCGACCAGTCGGATTTCATGGCGCAGTTCTTCACCTTCGTGCCGCGGGCGCCTTACGGGCGCCAGCTGTCCGCCGACATGGACGGCCAAGGCAACAAGGCGATGCCGGTGCCCTGCATCGTCTGCCATGGCGGGCGCGCCGACCTGCTGCTGCCGGACGGCAGCTTCCCGCGCCGGGGCGACGTCTCGGCGCACCTGCAGCCGCTCGATCTCGGCATCTTCGAGTTCTCCTCCAGGGCCGGCTTTACCCAGCCCGAGGAAGAAGCGGCGTTGAAGCTGCTCAACCAAGCCGCCTACGACTCCTACGCGCCCAACCTCGGCCCCCCGCCGGCTGGCACGCCGAAGCCGGCGCGCTGGGATTCCACGCAGGCGCGTGCGCTGCTGGAGAGCTTTTACGGCGGCTCCGGGCTGCCCGCCACGCAGTTCCAGGCGGGCACGCCGCCGGCCGGCTGGACGCCGGATCCGGCATCGCCGACGGCGCCTCCGGCCGGTGCGGATCACCTGTACAACGACATCGAAGGCGCTTACTGCCGGTCCTGCCACCTGCTGCGCGGCACCGACGCGCAGAGCGACATCGATTTCTCCACCTACGACAAGTTCATCGGCTACGCCGCCGACATCCAGTCGCAGGTTTACGACAAGGGCAACATGCCGCTCGCCCTCCTGCAGACCGACCTGTTCTACGCCTCGCCGGCCACGGCCCAGGAGCTGGCGTCCTACCTGCCGGGATTTTCCGATTTCGGATCGCAGGGAACGGTAAACATTCCCGGGCGGCCGGTCGCGGTGGCGCCGCCGCCCTACACCGGGCCCAGCCCGGTCGCCCTGAGCGCCGGGGCCAGCGTGTTCGCCACGCAATACCAGTGGAGCATCCTGTCGTCTCCGCCGGGGAGCACCGCGAGCTTCGATGATCCGGGCAGCGTCCGCCCCAGCTTCAGCGCCAGCCAGGACGGCCAATACGTGCTGCAACTGATCGTGGCCGGCACCGGCGGCCAAAGCCAGCCGGTCACCGCCAGCGTGACGATCGACAGCACATTGCCCAAAGCCCCTGCCGACCTCACCTTCGACGCGGACATCAAGCCGGTGCTGCAGCAGAACTGCGCCGGATGCCACTCGGCCACCACCCATTTCCCGTTCATTCCGCGGGTGTGGTACACCGACCCCGCGCCCGGCGAGAACCGCAATCTTTACCAGGACGTGCGGGCGCGGGTGAACCTCGTTGATCCGCAGCAAAGCCTGCTGCTGACCAGGCCGGCGGGGCAGCACCACGGCGGCCGGACGCGCAGCGGATTCGATCCGACCGCGGCCCAGCACGCGGGGTATGACCTGTTCCTGGCGTGGATCGCCGCCGGCGCGCGTGAAAAATAGCCGCGCCATGAGGCCCACGCCCAGCCGCCGCCGAGAATAGAAAAATGCCGCAGCAACCAACATTCGAACCGCCTGTCGGCGCCGCGGAAAAACAGGGCGAAGACCCGCGGCGGGAATTCCTGATCGCCGCGCTCAAGCTGGGCCTGTTTGCCGGCGGCCTGGGCTGGCGGCGGCCGGCGCTCGCCGATTTTTTCGGGCAGGTTCCCTCCAAGCTGCCGCAGGGACGCTCGATATTCGACCTGCGCGGCGACGTGCGGGTCAACGGCGAGCCCGCCCGCAAGGAAACCGTCGTAGCCGCCGGCGACCGCGTGACGGTCGGCAAAGGCGGCCACGCGGTTTTCGCCGTCGGCGACAGCGCGTTCATCGTGCGCGAAGACTCCGACCTGCAGATGAGCGGCTCGAAGCTGCTCGTCCGCGGCCTGCGCCTGCTGACCGGTGCGCTGCTGTCGGTCGTCGGCCGGCGCGACGACAGCAGCGGGCTGGGCGTCACCACGCAGACGGCAACCATCGGCATCCGCGGCACCGGCTTCTACACCGAGGCCGACGCGGCGCGCACCTACTTCTGCACCTGCTATGGCGTCACCAACGTCGCCGCCGGCAGCAGCCCCGGCAGCAACGAAACGATCGTCTCCCGGCACCACGACGCGCCGCGCTACATCCTGGCCGCGCCGGAGAGCGGGCAGTACATCGTCCCCGCGCCGTTCCTCAACCACACCGACCTCGAACTGATGATCCTGGAGGCGCTGGTGGGCCGCACCGTGCCGTTCGGCATCGCCACCAAGGCCTACGACGGGCCGCAGCGGGACGACTACTGAACCACGGCTCCGGGCAAATCGCACCACGCGATTTTCGTTGAGTTGCAGACCTGTCTGAACTGTCGTTCTGAAGGATCTGGCCAGATCCATCGCTGTGCGAAGTAATTACGGGAATGCAGGCCCTTTCGTTCTACGACAGAGCCGGTTCCAGTTCGGCGTTCAGCAGCTCGACGTAGCGGCGGTAGCTGAACACGCGCCCGCGCTGGCGCTGGGTCAATTCGGCCACGATCCCGAGCCCGGCCAGATTGCCGAGCGACTTGTTCACCGTGGCGGCCGAAAGTCCGGTCGCCGCAACCAGCGCCGCCGACGTGGTCAGCGGCTGGCGCTGCATGGCCTGGTGCACCGCCAGCGCCGAAGGCGCGGCGCGGCCCAGCGTGGCGATGCGGTCCCGGTCCTGGTTCACCAGTGCCAGCAAGGCATGGGCGGTTGCGACCGCCTGGGCCGCGCTTGCCTGCACACCCTCGGCGAAGAAATCCAGCCAACGTTCCCAGTCGCCGCGCAGACGCACCTCGTTCAGAAGCTCGTAATAAAGGGAGCGGTGCGCCCGGAAGAACAGGCTGGGGTAGAGGAGCGGCTCGTGCAGCACCCCGTCGGCCACCAGTTGCAGCACGATCAGCAGTCTCCCGAGGCGCCCGTTGCCGTCGAGGTAAGGATGGATGGTTTCGAATTGGACGTGCGCAAGCGCCGCCTTGAGCAGCGGCGGCGTCGGCTCCGGCTGGTCGTTGAGGAAGCGCTCGAACGCCGCCATGCAGCCGGGCAGCGCATCCGCCGGCGGCGGCACGAACACCGCGTTGGCGGGCCGGGTGCCGCCGAGCCACACCTGTGAGCGGCGTATTTCACCCGGTGCTTTGGCACGGCCACGCGGGTGATCGAGCAGTACCGAGTGCACCTCGCCGAACAGCCGTCCACTCAGCGGCAGCCCCCTGCGCAGCAGTGCCAGCCCGCGCTCCAGGGCCGCTACGTAGCGGCTCACTTCGCGCGCGTCCTCCACCGGCACGCCGGGCTGCTCGTCGATCTCGAACAGCAGCAAGTCCGCCAGCGAAGACTGCGTGCCCTCGATCTGGGAAGAAAGCACCGCTTCCTTGCGCACAAAACTGTAGAGCAGCAGCGCGGCATTCGGCAGCAGGGCGGTGATCGCATCCAGCCGCCCAAGCGCCACCAGCGCATCGTCGAAGCGCCGGCGCAGCTGCGGCGACCAGTCCACCGGCGGCACGGGTGGTAGCGGCGCCGGCACTAAGGCACGGTACGGCTGCTCCGCGGTGGACACGGTGACGTATTGGCCGGGCGGCTGCCGGTGCATTTGCAAAACCTGAAATAAGCTTCGGCCTTATTTTAGAATATGGCATCAAAATAAAATAGAGCGAAGGCTAATCGCCTTCATAACGTAATGCGCGACTCGATGCTATTAGACGCGACGCCGCAAGCTTGCATTGACCGCATTTTGCGCTTCGTCATAGGCCTGGCGAACGCTCCGCACATTGAACATTTCAGCGCGTGAGGAGACGGCAGATGACCGCCAAACGCGGCGCTCGCACTCAGTAAACGCCAAATGGGGCAAGCGGTGCAGTCCCTATCCCTACCGGCGTTACAGTTTTAATACCTTCATGGGGGTGCGTGCGAAGATGGCGGCGAAGTACTGAATATGGGCTACACCAGTCGGTAGATCAGACGAATCAACTGTTCTTCGTCTACTTTCTCTTAGACCTGCATGGTGTGTGGAGACTGCATGAGCTCTAGATCTACCAAGACGTGGGTAATTGTGTTCGTATTAGCGATCATTGTGTTTATCCCAATGCGTTGTTATATGGGGGCATCGGTTGCAGGGAAAGTTATTGACGCGGACACCCAGAAACCGATTGCTGGGGTGACAGTACTGGCTCATTGGGAAGTCGAAACTGGCGGCTATGCGGATGAGCACGGATGTGTGTGGCAGATGGCCATTGAGGAAGCAGTTACGGATGATGATGGACGATTTCGGCTGCCTTCGTGGGGGCCGCGATTTTCTGGATGCCTTCTCTTCCCAGGATTTTCCCCCGGTCGGTCGCCTAGGATCTTCCTTTTCAAATCCGGCTATAAGTTGCAGATACTAGAGAATGGATATCCAAGTCCTGATGGTTCGTCGTTCGTCGGGATGATTCGCCATTCGATCTGGGATGGCCAGACGACTCCAATGGCAACGTTTTCTGGAACCCCAAAGGAGTACGCCAGACATCTGACACTACTGACACTTTATTTGTCTTTGATGATTGAGTCTTCCAGAAATGGAAGGGCCTTATTGGAAACAATGCCATTGATGCTCAAGGCGCTAAACGATCAGCGCCGTGATTTTGAATTGAAAAATATACGTTCGTTTAATTTGCCGGATGCTGATGCTGGATTGGGTAATAAATGATGGTAACGAGTCCCACTGCTTCCGCCACGGCGGCCAGACAATCAAAGCCCCGTATCAGGAACCGTGAGCAGGCCAAGGTCCAGGGCAAGGAGGAAGCCGCCGAACCGATCTGACGAGGGCTATAATCCAAACACGCCGGGCGCTGCCGCCCCCCGGCTTCCATCCCCGATCAATTTTCAATGAGCAGAGATGGTCAATTTTCGGTGAGCGCGAACAGCTCTGCGCCATCTGGAACAAGACCACTCGCGCGTCCGCTCCATCGTCGCCTGGCCTTGGATTATTAATTCGCTTCGGATTTAGAAATTGAATTATGCCGCGTGGTCCGGCGCCGGCTCAATCGAAGCCACGCCGCGCCTGAGGCACGGCACTTGACCTGGATCAATCGGAAGGCGTGCAGTCTCCTCGCGCCGCTTTCAGCTCCTGCTCCAGCCTAGCGATCCGGACATCTTTCGGGTTGAGCATGAACATACCGGCCAGCTTGTCGGCTGCCATCTTCACGCGCTGGCCCGCGTGCACGCCGTAGATGACCGCCGGATCGTCCCAGCTGCCGCAGAAGGGCACGGCAGCCGGCGGTTCCGGCGTCACCCAGTCCTGCACGAACGCGTCGAACGGAACTCCGCGGGCGATGCGTGCCCGGCGCTCGGACTCGCGCAGCCTGAGCGTGCCCTCCTGGTCCACGATCAGCGAGACCGGATCGAACGCGACTTTGTAGATATCTCGCGCCGTGTCGTGCGAAATCAGATCTTCCTCGATGTCGGTCATGACGGCGACGGGATCGCGCAGCAGCACGTCACCGTAGCCGCCGCCGGCGCCCTGGCACATCATGTAGAGCTCGCCCGGTGCGGCCAGCTCGAAAGTCATTCCCATGTCGTGTGTCGAGTAGGTAGCGCCCCGGATCGGCTGCCGGTTCATCAGGTCGATGATGTCGAACTTGATCCCTTCCGGATTTTTCTTCAGTTCCTCGAAGATGTCGATGCCCTTGACCTTGCAGAGCGGGTAGGCTGGCGAGCCGTAGCCGCCGAACAGCGGCTGAGACGAGGAAAACAGCGAACCACAGCAGCCGGTCATAAAGCCCCACAGCCCGGAACGCCTAAAAGTCGCGATCTGCTCGTAACCCATGCCGCTGCGGAACTTGCCGAAGCCGACGCGGTCCTTGGTCAGGGTGAACGCGCCGAGGCGGACGATGGGGATCTCCTCCTCCATGAGTTCGATCTCGCCCAGGTCGCAATGCGCCGCAAACGGCGGCGAAACCGAGTGCTCGCCGTCGCGGTGCGCGCGACCGCCCTGGCCCATGCCGTTGATGTCGGCGCAGAAGTTGCCAACGTTTTCGCCGTTCTGGGTCAGTCCGCCGTAGATCAGCGTCGCCGGCTGGTCGTAGCCGGGAGCCACCGTCGCCGTGTAGCGGTGCGGCAGCATGTAGCCGAGCTTTGCCATCGGGATACAGGCGATGGTCATGGCCTTGAACAGCGGGATCAGGCTCATCGCCTGCGGCGTGTCGAACGAGCCGTGCACCAGGGAGTTGGCGTCGAACAGAAAGTCCAGCGGGGTGAACACCGCCATGCATTGCGGCAGGTCCGGCCAGATGTTCTGCAGGTAGCCGGTGAACAGCATGGTCTTGAACGAGGCCAGGTTGGTGTTGATCGAGCGGTTGATGATCTCCGGCGAAGAGCCGCGCATGTCGATGGTCATGCGGTCGCCCTTGACCGTGATCGCCATATTCAGCTTCAGCAAGACGTTCTCGCGCAAGGTCGAGTCCGGGAAGGCGACAACGCGCGTGGTGCCGTCGGGCAGCTCAGCGATCCGGCGCCGGACTTCTTCCACCACGTCCTCCAGGTTCTTGCGCAAGGTGACGATCAGCGCCTCCTCGCCGTGCTCGGCCAGAATGCGCAGCATGCGTTCGCGCAGGCGCAGCACCGCGTGCAACTTGACCTTCATGTCCTCGAACTGCAGCTTCGGATCGCGCACCGAGTTCTGCAGAAAAGTTTGCAGGTCGCGGCGGATATGGAAGTTCTCGACGACCTTGAACGGCGGCATCTTGAGACCTTCGTCGAACTTGCTTTCCGCCGCCGCCGGCATGCCGCCGGGCTCGCAGGAGCCGTTTTCGCCTTCGTGCACCGTTGCCGAAAGCCAGGCCACCAGCTTGCCGTTCCAAAACAGCGGCATCATCATCGATTGATCGGTATTGTGGATGCCGCCGTAGCGTGCGTCGTTGTGGATGAAGCCGTCGCCTTCGCGCACGCCGACGGTCGGCTCGTCGGTCCAGTATTTGAGGATGAACTTGATCGGGTAGTGGCAGCAGGCGGCGAATCCGACCACACCGTGCGGCGCGATCATCGACAGGTCGCCGGCGGCGGTGTAGATCGCCACCACGAGGTCGCCCCATTTGGCTCCGGGGGCGGCGCCCATCTGCTCGATCATCGTGTTGCCTTCGTCGAGCGCGGCGATGACCAGGCCCCGAACCTGGTTGACCTGGTGCGGATCGACCGGCTGCGACAGGAGTTCCGCCTCGCGCGCGCTACGCGGACCAATGCGGTGATCCTCGATGATCAGCGGATCCGGTCCGTAAAACAGGCGGTTCTGGCTCAGGAAGCGATCCATCAGTTCCTGGTGCGCTGAAGGCGGGTGGACGTCGTTCATTGGCTTGATTTCCTTGTGCGGTCGTTGCTGCGTCTTCAGGCGGCTGTGGATGTGAACCAGGCGGCATTCTGGGCGGCGGCCCGCAGCCGCCAGCCCGGCTCCACCAGGTACGTGGTCGCGCGCGTGACGACGATGGCGGGGCCATCGATTTGCGTGCCGGGCGCAAGTGCGGCCTGGTCGTAGACCGGGGTATCGAGCGGGGCCGCGTGTCCGACGAAATGGCAACTCCGCCGGCCGGCCGGCGCAGGCGGGGCCAGCGCCGGCCCCTCCGGCCTGATGCCCTCGAAGGCGATTCCTTCCTGGCTGACAAAGGCGCACACGCGTAGCGTGTTGACACGGACGCCGGCCTCGGGTGCCTGGCTGCCGCGGCCGAAGCGCTCGCCGTAGCGCGAGTGGAACTGGTCGATCAGCTTGAGCACGTCCTGCGGGCCGTGCAGGCGCGCCAAGTCGCTGACCACCGCGGTCTGCACGCGCTGGTTGCCGTAGCGCATGTCGAGCTCGAGCCGGTAGGCGATGTCTGCCGGGGTGAACCCCTGCCGAAGAAGATCCTCGCGGCCGCGGCGCTCGAGCTCTTCGACGTCGCGGTTGAATCGCTCGTAATCGGTGAAGAAGCACCGGTGGTTGGCGTCGAACAGCACCGTCCAGGTGCTCAGTTCGTGGATGTGCAGCTGGTTCATGTTGCCGGCGCCGACCGCCGAAAAAGTTGAAGCGAACGGCGGGGCCAGGATCTTCGTCACGCCCAGCGCGCGGGCGATGCCGCAGGCGTGCAGCGGACCGTTGCCGCCATAGGCCAGGATGGTGAAGTTCCCCGGTTCGTAGCCGCGCGTGCGCAGTTCGCGCGCGATGCCGTTGGCCATGTTCGCGTCGACCGTCCGTTTCATCAGCTTGCAGACCTCCACCAGCGGCAGCTCGAGTTCGTCGCACAGACTCTCCTCGATCGCCTGCCGCGCGCGCCGCGGGTTGAGCTTGATGCGGCCGCCGGCGTAGTTGGCCGGGTCCAGGTAGCCCAGCACGAGGTCGGCGTCGGTCACCGTGGGCTTCAGGCCGCCGCGGTCGTAGCAGGCCGGCCCGGGATCGGAGCCGGCACTTTCCGGACCAACCTGCACGGTGCGAAACATGCGGTCGAAAGCGCAGACCGAGCCGCCGCCGGCGCCGAGCGTGACCAGGTGGATCATCGGCACGCTGACCATCCAGCGTTCGATCACCGGATTGAAGTCGTAGTGCTTGACGCCGCCTTCCACCACCAGGCCGATGTCGAAGCTGGTGCCGCCCATGTCGGTGGCGACGATGTTGCCCAGCCCGGTCTGCAGCGCCAGGTGCTCGCTGGCAGCGATGCCGGAGACCGGGCCGGAGTGCACCGTCTGCAGCGCAGCGGTGGAGTTGAGCTGCGCCATGCCGCCGGAATTGTGGTTGACCAGCATCGGCTTGTCGTAGCCGGACTGGCGCAGGTTGAGTTCCAGCGTGCCCAACCCGTGGTACATGGCCTGATGCAGGAAGGCGTCCATGATCGTCGACATGGCGCGCACGTACTCGCCCTTGCGGCCGGCGACCTGGTGCGACAGCAGCATCGGAATCGCGCCCAGCATGTGCCCCGGGTACTCCTCCAGGAACAGCTCGCGGATGCGCAGTTCGTGCACCGGGTTGACCACGCTGTTGGCCAGCGTCACCACCACTGCTTCGGCGCCCTGGTCCACCAGCTGCCGAAGCTTCACGCGCAGGTCGTCCTCGTCCAGCTGCAGGATCACGTCTCCGTCGAAATCCATGCGCTCGCGCACTTCCAGGATCATCGGGATCGGCACGATCGGGTCGGGCCGCTGTGCGTTGGGCACGTCCATCTGGCGCCGGTGGTCCAGGCCGACGCCGTAGCCCTTGGCGCGCGCCAGCGGCACCGAGCTGCGGAAGCCAGCGGTAGTCAGCAGACCCAGGCGCGGCCCCTTGCGCTGGATCAGCGCGTTGGTGCCGAGCGTTGTGGCATAGCGCACCGAATCGACCTGCGACAACAGCTCGCGTTCGCTCAGGCCGAGATCGCGGCAGGCGTTCTGCAGGGCCTCGTTGAAGCCCAGCGCGAGGTTGTGGTGGGTGGTCAGCGCCTTGCTTTCTATATAGCGCTGTTCCCAGGCGACGAAACAGTCGGTGAAGGTGCCGCCGATGTCAACCGAGACGCGCTTCACTTGCGCGATTCCGGTGTATGGCTGCTGTGATCGTGCGACTGGCGCCGCGGCGGTTCCCGGCCGACCGGCGCTTCGCTGAGCTCGGGCCGGTGCCGCCACTGGGCCTTGAGCGCATCGATGTCGAATTCGATGTCGCGCACCGGCGGGTGGCCGGGGGGCAGGTATTCGGTTTCCATCATCGTGCCGCACTGCGGGCAATAGTATTCGAGGATGCGGCACCAGTCCGGATCCGGCGCGAAGGTGAGCTTGAATTTCACCGGGTCCAGCAAGGGCTTGTGGATCTGGCGCGGGTCGCGGTCGTAGACAACCAGGCCGCGCTTGTAGTTCTCGCGCGCGCCGATCAGGACCTTACCGCAATGGCGGCATTCCCAGGACTCGGAGTCGAGATCGATCCGCAGGTTTTCGGTGACGAGTACTTTCATGGCCCACCCTCGGGTTGGGGGAGTGCCGGTTCGAACGCGGACCCGCAGGATGCCGCTGCCGTGGTCGACAGCGGGGCGTCATCCGCGGTCGCGGGAATCGCGGCGCAGACTTGGAGTCTTCGA
This sequence comes from Nevskia sp., assembly GCA_016779605.1. Lineage (GTDB taxonomy): Bacteria > Pseudomonadota > Gammaproteobacteria > Nevskiales > Nevskiaceae > Nevskia. Next base: position 22,766 of record JADHNH010000041.1, read on the forward strand.
GCGCCACCGGCGAACTTCATTGATCTGGCTCAATGAGCGCCGGAGCTGTTCAACGTAGGTACTCAGGCAGCTTTGCGCGCCCGTTTACCGTCGCCGCGCTGCGACCCGCTACCAGCGGCCAGCTCGGGTGACTTGCGCCCTCTACGGGTCCCGTGCGGTCCCGCAAGTGCATTGAGCAGGGCGACCAGCGAGCTCATCGTAGGCAGCGATGCGCTTCAGACCCTGAATCGCGCCCGAACCGTCAGGCGATGCATAAACCTGATCGCCATCGGCGGCAGGTGTCCCTGCCGAACGAGATGAACGAGGAGTCCGGCGCCGGGTTCGGCGGCGACCAGGACTAGCTCGCCGCCGTTCCAGCCGCTACTGCCGTCGACCTGCCCGGCTGGAAACCAGCACGAGCATCACGTGCTCGTGGGAGCCCGGATACGGTCGCTAGCGCATGACCGGGACCTTATCCTTATCCCAGCAGCCTGCTTCGATGGCGGCCGCCATTATTGCGCCGATCAGCTATGTCTCCACTTGGCTGTTCTGCTCAATAGAAAACGTCGAAGCACCTTCGGGTTTTCGTCATACGTCCTAAAGGGAGAGCCCGGTATGAAGATCCAGTCTGACAGTGAGGCTTAGATTCTTTCGTATTTCGGCATAATATGGGCGCTACCAATGTGACCGCACGGCGGCGTCACATCCGGAGGGCTACTACAATGCAAGTCTGGACAACCTTAGATCGACCGCCGGCCGAACAGTATCCCTATTGGCGCGAGGTTCTGTGTGAGGCCTTTACCGCACTGGATCCGGTGGCGAAATCAGTAAGCACCTTTGAAAGCACCGTGGCAAGGAAGCACCTTTTGGGCGTCACAGTTTCTGAGGTCACCTCACGAGCGCAGAACGTGGTGCGCGGTGTACATGAGATCCGCCGTACCTCGAATGAGTATTTCTTCGCCAACATGCAACTCGGCGGATCTTGCATTGTCAGGCAGGATGGAAGGGAAGTGCTCATTCGGCCCGGTGATTTTTATATCGTCGACACAACGAGAGTCTATGAGCTCGACTTTGAGGACTGGCGCCTGCTTTGCATTCGTATTCCTCGGCATCTCCTAGTCCCCTTGCTACAGTCACCTCGAAATTCAACCGCCGTGCGCTTGCACGACGACGGGGCGCTCGGGACAATTGCTGGGTCGTTCATGCGAACCGTTCTTCAGTGTCCGGAGGACATAGCATCCGTAGCACAGCAAACACTGATCAACACCCTCGTCAATTTGATTGCTATCGCACTTGGCGGAACTGCAGAGGCTCGAGAACATGGACGAGCGTCCATTCAGAAGGGGATGCGCGACGCAATCATTCGCCACGTTGAAAGTGATCTGGCCAATCCGATGCTGTCGACGCCCAGCGTCGCAGCACACTTTCGGATTTCCACTCGATATTTGCAAAGGCTTTTCGAAGGACATGATCGCACGTTTGCGCAAATGATCATTGAGAAGCGCCTCGATCGGTGTGCGCACGACCTTCTTGAATCGAAGTGCGGGAGCCGGTCAATATCGGAAATCATCTACGCATCTGGTTTCAATGACGTTTCGAATTTCTGCCGCATGTTTCGACGGCGCTTTGGCATGTCGCCAAGCGACTACCGGCATTCTCGTGGGACGCCCGGCAGCCGAACTGCGCTCTGAGCGATCGTTTGGGGCGACGCACTGACAATCTCCACGATGAACTCCGTGTAGTGCTCTTTGATATTTATCGGGGAGTAATCTCCCATCCGGTCCGGGCAAATCCTTGAGGCCGCAGGGCCTGCATCGTTTCATCGCTTAGCCAAACTGATGTTCGAGGCCCATCGCCCTGCCTGTGATAGTGACACCGCCTTCTATCACGGCGGCGCGAAGAACCCAAGCGAATGTGCATAGATGATACCGAGGCCTCTCGCACTGTTAGTTAAGGTGCCGTTTGCGAAAGCCGCGGCCGCCCCGCCGGCTCACTGCGCCCGCGAGGGCAACACACCATAGGAAGTCATGGATTTCTTGTAAGGCACCGGCCGGCACTGGGCGAAGGCCCGCGGATCGAAATCGGGATCGGCAATGACGCCCCAAATCTTGCGTCGCTGCATCCCCATGTTGCCGCCATCGTAGATCGGAAAGACAAGCGCTTCGCGCATGAATTTTTCCATGGGGTATTGTTTATCGAGCGAGTTGACGCCGACGATCTGCATGCACTGATAGACCGCGTCCTTGAGCAGTTCGCTCGGAAAAACCTTGGCCATCGCACCGAACGCCTGCCCCTCGCAGCCGTGCATGTCGAGATAATGGGCCGTCTTCCAGCAAAGATAGCGGGCCGCCTCAATCTTCATAGCAACGTCAGCGAGCGCGTAACCCACCGCCTGATGTTCGATGATCGGAATGCTGCCGGCGCCCTTGTAGGTTCGTGCCCACTCGAGTGTCCACTCGTAAGCCGCGCGCGCGACGCCGACGGCCGCAATACCGACGCCCGGACCAGACCATGTAAAAGCCTTGGCGATCACGAGGTCGCCGTCACCCACGGCGAATGCGTTTTCCTCCGGCACGCGACAATTCTCGTATTCGATCCAATTGTTCTGATCCAGGCGATGGCCGAGCTTGTCGATCGGCCGCTTGTAGGTGATGCCAGGCGTGCCTCGCGGGATCAGAATGTAGCTCAAGCCCTCGCCGCCCCCTTTGTGTCGGTTCGTGCGGACCGCCACGACGTTGAGGTCGGCACCTTTCAGATCCCATCCGCCAGAATTGGTTGGCCAGTATTTGGCTCCATTGAGCACATATTCGCCTTTTCCCCGGTCGTATTCGGCGAACAGCACGAGGCCCGCTGGCGCGGGTCCAGGGTGGTCAAAATTGGCCGTGCCCCCAGGCTCGCTTAACGTATAAGAGGTAAGATATTGACCGGTCGGATCACTCGATGCCTCGTTGAGCCACTTGTCTTTTTGCTCCTCGCTGCCCCACCAGAGTAACGGGTTCAGCGCCAGCCCGTTGACGAGGAGTGTTCCGCCGAACGCGGGATCGACCGCACAGATTTCTTCGCCCGCGAGCATCAAGTCGACGTGTTTGATCCCCGCCCCGCCGTAGCTCTCCGGCAGAAAGCCCATGGCAAAACCTAGTTTGTAGGCCTCGACGTAGGCCGGCTTGGTCATCGCGAATGCCGTCTGCGGATCGGGCTCGGCGTCGGCCCGGGCAACGATGGGTTTGAGAACCTCCTGAGCGAATTCGCGTGCCGTGCGCTGAATCGCCGTTTGTTCGGGGGTTAACGTAAAATCGATCGCCATGTACCGCTCCCTTGTACTTTCGACTAATAATGCGGTGACTTTACTTTTCGGCGGCCTCTAGATCCTTGGTAAAAAGCGCCTAGATACTTTGCTTATCGCGCACACTGCGTCTTGCATCGGCAGCTCCAACAGTCAACCTGGCTTGAAGGCTTTTCTGAGGAACAGCCAAGGCGCGGCGGAGATTCGAGTGACGGAGCCGCTCACCTACGAGTTAGGCGAAGAATATTGGACGAACAGCTTCTCATGGGTTAGTCCAGGACAATGCCGCGACCGAGCCCCTTCTGAGCAAGAACTATGGACTCTCAGTAGTTCGTGGCGTTTGCCGGTTCATGTTTGATCTGGAAGTAGCTGCTTGCGCGCGCGTCAGATCCCTCGCCGCAGCTTTTGCTGTTCATAAGTGCGCCGCAACCTCCGCGCAAACGCCGGGTAATCGAGGCCGTGGCGCCGCTGCAGCCTTTTCGCCCTAAGCTGGATCATTGCCCAGTCCGGGGGCAGCCAGGGATCGTTGAATGCGAACGCGACCCGATTCCCCTCGCGGCTGACATTCTGCACGATCAATTGGTTCGCGAAAGTTTCTGCGATCAATCGCACGTGCAGCTCAACGACCTGGACGGATCCAACCAGATTCGCCACCAATACGCCTCCGGGGCGCAATCTGCCGCGCAAATTCCGGTAGAACTGCGCGTCGCTGAAGGCTGGCGCGATCCCGTTCGCATCGCAACCATCCAGCAGGATGACATCGACGCGGTCCGGGGTCGCTGCGAAGTAGTCGGCCGCATCGGCATGAACGATGCTCATGCGTTCGCTTTCGCCCGGAACATGAAAAAGCGGGCTGAGCTCAATCACGTCGTGGTTGATTTCCACGGTGGTGATGCGGGCGCGCGGAAGTTGGTGGTAGCAGAACTTCGTCAACGAGCCGCCGCCCAGGCCGACGATGGTGACAGATTTGGGCAGGGGACGAAACAATAGGAATGCCATCATCTTCCGCGTATAGCGCAGAGCCAGCGCATACGGCTTTTCAATGCACATCTCGCTCTGCACAAAGCCAGCAGAAAAGTGCAGAGCTCTGGTCACGCCGTCATCCTGCATGAACGGCTTCGGCGCGTTGCCCTGCGGCCGGGCGGGCGGCAAATGCTGACGGTCAGCGCCCGATGGCGCTATCAGGTGGACGACATCGCTTGCGCCAAAAAAAACATTGACTGGGACGCTTTGATCGTCGTGTCCGTTCAAAGCGGTGACCTCATAGTTTCCTCCGATCAGGCCCCCGGGCCCGCACTGACGACGCTTGCCGAAGCCCTGAACTTGTGGATGTTGTCCCGGAATAGCTTCGCGAGCTTGCCGGCCGCTTCATTGTAGGCAGCGGCGCTCGGTCACGACTTGCGCGGGTTGACGCAGGCATGAAGCGACCGGTTTCTGTTTCATGGCATGCAATTCCTATCAGCCGAAGATTCCAAGCCAAGCGCCAGCATTACCATTCTCGGCTTAATGAATTCACATGAAATACTGTTTATATGATAATATTATTATCATTGATATGCTATTTTATGATAATCAATTGAGCATTAGATGACCATCGAAGAACGAACCGGGCGGCTGACGATCCTCATCGATCCGAGAAAGAAGGCGGTGTTCGACTATTTGTGTGCGATCGAGGACCAAAAGCCGTCGCAGGTCGTGCGTCGACTGATGCGCGAATACATCGAAGACAAGCTCGGCCACCCCTGGAAGCCCGGCGATAGCATCGAGGACGCGCTGCGGGGAACCTCTCTGGAAGAACCGCTGAAAACGGCGGTGCTGCAGCGTTGAGCCACACCAGGAGAATCCGCCGCCGCCTGCATCGCCACCGCAGGCACCTTCTGAAGCAGCACGGGCGACGGCAGATCTTCCCAGTTGAACCAAAGGTTCCGGGCGGAAGCACCCTTGTAACGCAAATGCCGGCCGCAAAGGTCACGGCGCCCCGCCCGGCAAGGCCGCAGATCGCGGCGCTTGAAATGCCGCAATATTCACCCTAAGAGAGACACGCATGCTGAAAATCTTTGCCGGCAATCTTCCGTCCGACACGACAGAGAAGGAACTGGCCGAACTGTTCTCCGCACACGGCCGCGTGCGGTCGATCAAACTGATGCACGACGTGTTTTCCGGGAAATGCCGCGGTTTCGGTTTCGTCGAGATGGAAGGGCACGAAGCGCGCGCCGCCATCGCGGCTCTCAATGGCAAGGACTTGCGCGGCAATCCACTGCGCATCAGCCAGGAGCGCCCACTCGATGCGAGAAGGCGCGGCGCCGGCTCGCGCTACCACTGACGCGGGTACCAGCAGCCTGCGAATGACCCGATGAGCAAGGCTCTGACCGCAGGCAATCGGACGATCGGCCGTCTACGGCGGAACATTCCGTCGTTCGAGTGCCTGCCCGGCTGCCACGACTGCTGCGGGCCGGTCACCGCGTCGTCCCTGGAGATGGCAAGGCTGCCGGTGAAAAGCGAAGCGGTGCACCAGGCCGCACTTGATCACCTGAGTTGTCCTCATCTGGGTGAGCAGGGGTGTCAAGTCTACGAAGAGCGTCCGTTGATCTGTCGCCTGTTCGGAACCACGCCAAGCCTGCCTTGCCCGAATGGCAGAAAGCCGGAGGTGATGATCAATCCCAAAGTGGAGCAGCAGATCCACTGGTTTGCCAGGCACACGCGCCAGGTGCTGGTTTGAAAAGCACGACAGTGCACGCCCTGAGCACACCAATGCACAAGCGTCACGCGTAACTGCTACCCCCCACCTGTTTTAGAAGCGAACGCGATTTCGGGCCATGTTCATCCCTAGGCTCGACGCAGGAGACACCATAGATGAGTGCATCCGGCCAGCAGTCACAGATCAAAGCCCTCATTGTCCTGGGCAAGGAGCAGGGCTTCCTCACCCTTGCAGAGGTGTCCGACCACCTGACGGCAGTCGTCGATGCCGAGCAGGTCGAGGACGTCATCAGCGTTATCCGCAGCATGGGAATCCCGGTGCACGAGGAGGCGCCAGATGCTGAAACCCGGCTGTTCAGCGAGCCCGTGGCAACCGCCGCCGAGGACGACGACGAAGCCGCCGAGGAAGCCGCAGCGGCGCTGGCCGCGGCGAATTCCGAGTTTGGCCGCACCACCGACCCGGTGCGCATGTACATGCGCGAAATGGGCAGTGTTGAGTTGCTCGACCGTGAAGGCGAAATCGTCATCGCCAAGCGCATCGAAGAGGGCCTGAACGAGGCGCTGTTGGCGATTGCCGGCTATCCGCACACGGTGACGACGCTGCTCGAAGCGTACGATGCAGCAACGAGCAACGGCAAAGGCCTGGCAGAGGTCATCGTCGGCTTTTTTGATCCCAATGCCGAGCCGATTGCCGCCGTTGCGGGCATTCCCGAGGACGTGATCGACGAAGGGGTTGGGGAAGCCGAAGACGAGGAAGCCGCTCCGGCGGGACCGGATCCGGTACAGGCTGCAGCGGCCTTTGCCGAACTGCGGGCCTTGTATTCCCTGGCCTGGGAAGCGCCGCAGGTGCCAGGCGCGTCCGGACTGGAAATCAAGCAACGCCGCGAAGCGCTTGCCGCTCACATGATGACGTTGAAGCTGTCGCGGAAGGTCGTGGCCCAGATCAAGGACAATCTGCGCGGCACGCTGAATCAGATTCGCGCGTTGGAGCGCGCCATTCTGAACATCGCGGTGGAGGATGCCGGCATGAACCGGGCGGAATTCCTCGCCAATTTCTTCGAGGAAGGTTCCGCCGGAACCGCCTGGCTGGACAAGGCGATCCGCGGCAAGCGCAAATTCTCGGCGAAGCTGGCCTCCCGGCGCGGTGAAATCACCGCGTTGATCGATCAGCTCAAGCTGATCGAAAGCGCCCGGCTGCTGTCGATCGAGCA